>JBMNRL010000026.1:0-47281 GCA_050944615.1 Blautia sp. | reverse complement strand
ACTGTTTTTATACATAAAAACATCCCTGTCCGCACTATTGGACAGGGATGTCAAAAGAAACCGTTGATATTCAAGCTTCCTGAAAAAAGCAATGAAAGATTTTTTGTACACACCACGGGAAATCCAGTTTTTGAGCGCCTTCTGCAGTTTTCACCGGAAATTGGTACAATACCTTGCCATCCAGATAATACTGAATCTGCCCCACTTCCTGACCTTCCTTCACCGGCGCCGAAAGCTTTTTGGGAAGGCGGTATTTTACCTGTACCTGCTCCTCCTTATCCAAAAGCGCCGTAAGCTGTTCATCTGCTTTCGTATGTTCACATACCAGCTCCACCTGGGCCTCCTTGCCAAGCTCCCCATCCGGCGGCACCGCATCCTCCACCGGCACCGGTGCAAGACTGGGTTCCTGCCACAGGGCACGGTTTTCATAATGGCTCAGTCCGTATTCCAAAAGCTTTCTGGTGTCTTCCCATTTATAGGTCTTATGGCTGGGCCATCCGCATCCCAGCAGGGCCACCACAAAGATACGGTCATCCCTCTCCAGCGCACAGACATAGCAATATCCAGCGTCCGCAGTAAAACCGGTCTTACCGGAGAGAACGCCATCCATCATATCCAAAAAGGCATTGGCATTGGTCACTTGAAACTGCCTCTTATGATCCAGGTCCCAGAAGCTGTAATCCCTGGTTTGGGTAATTTTCAGAAACGTTTCATTTTGGATCGCATAGCTCATGATCTTCGCCAGGTCCTCTGCCGTGGTGGAATGGACGCCGCCCTCATCGAAGTCATCCAGCCCGTTCGGCGTCACAAAATGCGTATTTTTGCAGCCCAGGGATTTCGCTTTTTCGTTCATCATCTTCGCAAAGCCTTCCACGGAGCCTCCGATGTGTTCCGCCACCGCTACCGCCGTATCGTTATGGCTTTTGAGCATCAGCGAATAGAGCAGATCCTCCAGATAAAACTGTTCCCCTTCGATCATATTCAGCTGCACATCCGGCTGGGCCGCCGCCTTTGCCGAGCATTCCACGATCTCATCCCCCCTGGCATTTTCCAGCGCTAAAATGCAGGTCATCACCTTTGTGGTGCTGGCCATGGGTCTGGCCACATCACTATCCTTGCCAAAAAGCACCCGCCCCGTCTTGCCGTCCATTAGCACTGCGGACAGCGCATACAGATTTTCCGGGCGGTCTCCATTCGTGCTTTTGCTGTCCGCAGTCAGAGACCATTCTCCAGCGGATGTCTCTTTCGCCTGTTGGCTTTCCTGTTCCAGGGAAACCTCGCTTTCCCCTTTCACCCAGACTTTGTCATCCTTCACTTCCTGTTTGTGCAAAAAAGCCGCTCCCAGAAGGAGGAGCAGCCAGCACAGGATTAAAATTTTGAGCTTATTCGTCATAGGATCCCCACACTTTCTATATCCTGGACGTCCCAAGCAGGCGCATCCGCATCTGATCAGAGATATGGTATAGTATATGGCAAGATCTCTTTCGGTATACATAGAGAATCCATTTGCGAAAAAGCCGATCATCGTGTATGATAGAAACTGAGGTGAACAATTATGAAACAAACGGAAGACGATTCTAACATCGAACTGTGCTGCGGAAACCATCCCCATCACCATATCCAGCACAATATCATTCCCAACAATGCTACACTGCAGGCATTGGCCGATCTGTTCAAGGTATTCGGGGATCCTACAAGGATCCGTATTTTATATGCGCTTTCTGCCCAGGAACTGTGCGTCTGCGATATTGCCCAGATCCTGGAAATGACCCAGAGCGCCATCTCCCACCAGCTTCGCGTGCTCAAGCAGATGCATCTGGTCAAATACCGCAGGGAAGGTAAGACCGTATTTTATTCCTTGGCCGATTCCCATGTCTACACCATATTGAGCCAAGGCATCGAACATGTGGAGGAATAATCCCCACATCAGAAATACCATAAGAAAAAGCAAGCCCCCTTCACAGCCATTTGTCCACGGCCGCAAAGGGGCTTTTTCATTTTAGGTTTCCTTTGTACACAGATACCGCTGTCCATCAGGCAGTCTTTTTTCCATAGGAGACCGCTTTGGAAAACAAAGCGAAGCCAATCACAAACATCACAGCTAAAAGCGCCACCCCCGCCTTGGAAGACCCAAACAACTGAGTCGATACGCCCATCATCATCGTGCCCACAAAGGCGGCACCTTTGCCGAAAATATCATAAAAGCCAAAATATTCGCTGGAGTTCTCCTTGGGAATAATCCTGGCAAAGTACGAACGGGATAAGGCCTGGATCGCTCCCTGGAACACTGCCACACAGACGGCCAGGAACCAAAACTCCCAGGCACAGTCCAGCTGCAGAGCAAATAGGGCAATACCCAGATACCCTAAGATGCAGACGCGGATCAGTTTCGCGGTCTGAAAACCTTTGGAAAACCTGGCAAATAAAATTGCACAGGGAAAGGCCACTACCTGGGTCAGCAAAAGAGCCAGCAGCAGATGGGTATCGTCGATGCCCACATCCTTGCCGTAAGAGGTGGCCAGATCGATGATGGTATATACTCCGTCGATGTAGAAGAAAAAGCCCAGCAGGAAAAAGAGAATTTCTTTCTTCTTACCTACTTTTTTCAGCACGTTTCCGATCCTTCCGAAGCTCTCCTTCACCGGATGCCCGACCTTCTCCACACAGTGAACCTGTCGGTAGCTTCCAAGCAACGGCAGCGTGGTGAACAGCCACCAAAACGCGTTGATGGCGAAAGCGATCCCAGTAGCGCCGCCTGTGGTAAGCCCCAGCTTCTCCGCAAACAGGATCAGAAGAAGGGATGCCACAAAGGGAATGCAGCTTCCGATATAGCCCCAGGCATAGCCATAGGAGGACACCTCGTCCATCCGTTCATCCGAGGTGATATCGGTAAGCATGGAATCATAAAAGATCAGACTTAACTGATAGCCCACCCTGCCGACCACAAAAATCACCAGAAAGGAAAGCCATTTCGATGGGAACATAAGGCTCAAACACCCCACAACACCAACCAGAAAAGCCGCCGTAAACATAGGCTTCTTATAATCCTTTGTATCCGCCATCGTGCCCAGCACCGGCCCTAGAAAAGCCACGAGTATCGTGGACAGTGACAGGGCATAGCTCAAATATGCAGTAGAATCTGAAAGACTGACACCCGCCTGAGATGCGATGTTTTTAAAATACAGTGGAATGATCGTCGTACATAACATCACATAGGCAGAATTTCCCACATCATATAAAATCCAATGCTTCTCTATTTTTGATAATTTTTCCATAGTAAATCCCCACTCAAATATATTGCCGGCGCTTTCCCGGCCAGCCCCCCAAAAACGGCATGTATTACCTGCCGTCAGTTATAATCTCTGTTAAAACGTTCCGGCACCTCTGTGCCTTCCAAATACACCCGGTATAGGGCTTCCACCATCGGTGCCGCATCCTCCGCCGCCTTTTGGAACAACGAGCAAAGCTCCTCCAGCATTGGCATACAGGACATGTCCATCTCCTTGCGCATGAAGTTATCACCGATCTTCTGCTCCAGTCCCGCTGCCTTTAACAGAGGCAGAATGATTTTCTGCTTCCGTCCATTATCGTCGTACACCATCAGATTTGTGGAACGCTTCATCCAAATCAAAGTAGAGTAAATCGTTGGATAGCTCACCTCTTCAATGGCTTTGTGGATGGTTTTGGCCGCCGCCATGCTTGGCTTGATACAGCAGGACGGGTAATAATGGAACGGATCCTTGCCCTCCTTTTGCATCAGCAGGCGGTCCATTTCCTTCTCGATCTTCCCGTGGCTGACCACTTTTTTATCCGTCAACGTCTTGATATAGGGATGACAAGTGCTGTCCAACATAAAATGACAGGCAAATCCCAGCAGATACACCAACAGACCTTCATCCTGGTCCAATCTTGCGCGCATTAAGCCTTCAGTGAAAAAAGGCTTGGCAAGCGTTTTGTGCATTTTCGTACCATACTGGTTCACCCTGTTTTTTAGAATCCGGTAATAAAACAAAATATCCGGCCCATGCTGTCCGATCCGGTACAAATCCCCGTGCTCCCGGATCATTTCCTGCAAACTGCAGGGAAGCTTCCGGTAAACCTCTCTTCCGAATAAATCATGTGTAAATGTGGTAGGCATTTCTTTCTATGTTCCTTTCTCCATATTTATACGTCGATCTTCATCTGGATCTCTTCTTCTGCCTCGGCCTTAAAGTCCTCCAGCTGCACCGGACTTAACACCGGCAACTCATCCAAGGCCTGCACACCGAAGCTGCGCAAAAATTCCTCTGTCGTGCCCAGTAAAATAGGCCTTCCCGGCGCGTCCAGTCGCCCCAGCTCCATGACTAGGTCATATTCGATCAATCGGTTCACCGCATGGTCGCATTTAACGCCGCGGATCTTCTCAATCTCAGCTTTTGTCACCGGCTGCTTATAAGCGATAATCGAAAGCGTCTCCAGCTGCACATCCGTCAGTGCTGCTTTTTTCGGCTGCATGGCAATCTGGATCAAAGAATCATAATATTCTTTTTTCGTACAAAGCTGAAAAGAATCTTCCAGTTCAATGATCTGTATGCCCCGGTCCTCGGCCCGGTACTGCTCCATCATATGATAAATGATCTTCCTAGTCGTAGCCGCATCCTGCTCCACCGCTTTGGCAATCCTAGAAAGCTCCACAGACTCTCCCATGGCAAATAAAATAGCCTCTATGGCTCCTTGTGTCTCTTTTAAATCCACATTCATTCCTCTTTTTCCACTGTCTCTATCTGTATTTCATCGAATATCCGATCCTGGGAAATCCGGATGTCTCCTGTCTTCATCAATTCCAAAATTGCTAAAAACGTGACAATCACTTGCATTTTGCTGCTCTGTCCTTCCAAAAGATCTCGAAAAGAAAAACGCCGGTGGGACTTGCAAAATTTCTTCACATCGTCCATTTTTTCCGGAAGATTGACCTCTTCTCTTTCAATCTTTCCAAATTTACTGCGGATGGGGTCTACCTTATCCTCCTGACGGCGCAGAATGGAATCGTAGATGGCCTTCATCTTAGCCAGTGTCACATCTCTTAAAAGCTCCTCAGGCTCCACGGGAACCCGGTACTCCAGCACCTCTTTGGGCACAGTCGGCTTTTTGTAAAAGTATTTTTTAGAATCCTCCAACCGGTCCTTCAGCTCATAGGACATATACTTATACATCTTGTATTCCAACAGTTTCTGTACCAATTCTGCCCTGGGGTCTTCTTCTTCCCCTTCTTCATTCACTTCTTTGGGTAATAGCATCTTACATTTAATATCCAGCAGGGTGGCGGCCATCACCATGAATTCGCTCATGATGCTCAAATCTTCTTCCTCCATCTGCCGGATATATTCCATATACTGGTCGGTGATCTCTACGATTGGAATATCATAGATATCCACCTTATTCTTTTCAATCAAGTGCAAAAGAAGGTCCAAAGGGCCTTCAAACACCGGTAATTTCACAGGAATCGCCATAGATTCTCCCTATCCTTCTTCTGTGCTACACCATCTATTCTACCTATCTTATCCTCTTTTGGCAAGAAAAGAATTCAAAACCCCCTATCCATGGATTACGATTTCAATGACTTCCCTGGGGTTATGAATACGGATCGGCAGCGTATGCTCTCCCAAACCGGCGCTCACCACAATGGCTTTGCCTTTCTGGTAAAAATCCCCGCAGCAGTATTTGGGGAATATAGGCGCCTGAGGAGCTACCAGACCATGATGCTCATTAAACCGCAGAATTCCTCCATGGTAATGGCCGGATAAAGTCAAATCCGCCCCCCATTGGAAATAGGTCTTCGCATATTTGGGATTGTGCGCCAGCAAAATCGTGTAAGGCTCCCCGGCGGCCCTGTGCATCCGCAGGAGCTTCTGCATATGGGCCAGCTTCAAATAAGGAGCATGCGGCTTCCTGAAAAAAGCCATCTCCAGCTCCAGGCCATAGATCCGAAACCGGCTGTCCCTCACGGTGAGTTCACCGCTTGTGTTGTGAAGAAAATGCACCCCCGCCTCTGCCATGGATTTTTCATAGGCCGCATAGCCCTCTCCGTATTTCCAGGGCCACTGCATAAGGCGGTATTCATGATTGCCCAAAGCATACCAAACCGGACAGATATTCCCCAGCTCCGTCAATAATGCCTGCGGTCCCGAAAAATCCGGATGGCTGCTGACCATCATATCACCGCCCACCAGGATTCCGTCCGGCCTGCGGCTTTTGATGGCATCGATCAAGTCTATATAATTCTCCCCAAAAGAAGAGCCGTGCAGGTCGCTTAAAAAGCAAAACCGGACACGGCCTGATTCCTTTTTCAGCTTTGGGGAGGTCAATTCATAAGTTTTCCAACGGAAATCTCTCATGTCTACCTCCGTCATCTATTTTCCAAAACCGCAGTTCGGATAGGTGCAGACTTGACAGTTCAGACAAAGCCCGCCCTCTCCCATGGCTGCAATTTCCCCGGCAGTCACCGGATCATCCGCCATGATGCGGGGAAGCAGCAAATCAAATACGGTCCGTTTTGCATACATCACACAGCCGGGAAGCCCTAAAATGGGTACTGACCGTCCATTTCTGTCTAAATAAGATACCAGCATCATCGCTCCCGGCAATACCGGCGCTCCATAGGTAATAATTCTGGCTCCTGAATCCTTAATGGCACCTGGCGTGCGGTCATCGGGATCCACGCTCATGCCTCCGCTGCACACCACCAAGTCTGCCCCCGCCTCCACAAAGGAGAGAATATCTTCTGTGATCTGCGCTTTATCATCGCCAGGATAGGTCTGTCCCATGACCTCGGTGGGATATTCGGCGAACTTATCCCGCAGCACCGGGCCGAAGGTATCCTTGATCAGCCCTTTTCTAATTTCGCTTCCTGTGGTGACAATCCCCACCTTTTTCTCACGGTAAGGGAGAATCTTAAAAATCGGTTCCGCCCCAGCCGCTTCCTTGGCCGCATCCATCTTCTCCTGCTCAATCACAAGCGGAATAATGCGGGTTCCGGCGATCTTGTCCCCCTCTTTGACCGGTGTATCCCCGTGCCGGCTGGCAATCATCATCTCACCTAGAGAATTTACCCGAACCAAGGCGTCCCGGCGGATTTTTAGAAGGCCGTCCCGGTCCGCAATCAATTCTTTTTTGCCTTCCTTGATGGCAGAACCTACAATGCCCTCCCCCGCACTAAGCTGATATAAAATCTCGGCCCCTTCATTTTCATGAAGGATTCCTTCTTTCTTCTCCCAAACATAGAGGTGCTCCTTGCCCACGGACAGCAACAGAGGGATATCCTCCTTTTGCACCACATGACCCTTCGGGAAAAGGACACCCTTCTTTTCATCTTTGATAATCTGCGTGATATCATGACACAGAATGTGTCCTACCGCCTCTTCTGTACGAATCTCTTTCATGGTAAATACCAACCCCTTCTGACATATGGAGCGCAAATTTCAATGCGCCTGCCACCTGCATTTATTAAGTGCCCTCATTATATCATAGCGGGACTTGTTTGAAAAGGCTCCGCCCTCACTGGATGAGCTGGCAAAGCTGGGCGTAGACGCCGCCTCTTTGCAGCAGCTCATCATGTGTTCCCTCTTCTGCAATGCCCTCTTTCGTAAGCACCAGGATGCGTCCCGCCCCACGGATCGTGGACAGCCGGTGGGCTATGACAAAGGTCGTCCGGTCCTTAGCCAGCTTTTCCAAGGATTCCTGCACCACCTTTTCACTCTTGTTGTCCAGCGCCGAAGTGGCCTCGTCAAATATGAGGATGGGCGGATTTTTCAAAAACGCCCGGGCAATGGACAGACGCTGCTTCTGGCCGCCGGATAGCTTCACGCCCCGTTGTCCGATATCCGTGTTATAATTCTCCGGCATTTCCATGATGAAATCATGGGCATTGGCTGCCCGGGCAGCGGCGATGACCTCCTCATCGGTGGCCTCCGGCCGTCCATATCGGATATTGTCCAGAATGGTTCCGGCAAACAAATACACATCCTGTTGAACAATTCCGATCTGCCGCCGGAGATCCTTCAATTTGATCTTACGGATGTCCTGTCCGTCCAGATAGATGGTACCTCCGCTCACATCATAAAAGCGCGGAATCAGGCTGCATAAAGTGGTCTTACCTGCCCCTGAGCTGCCCACCAAGGCCACATACTCCCCGGCCTTGACGGTGAGATCCACCTGGGAGAGCACCTCTTCCTGGTTTTCTTCGTACCCGAAGGAAACCTTGTCAAAGACAATCTCTCCCTTAGCCCTCTCAAGAGACACCGCATCCTCATCGTCCTGGATATCCGGCACCACAGAGGTGATCTCCAGGAACCGTTCATAGCCACTGTAGCCATTCTGGAACTGTTCAGTAAAATTCACAAGCTTCGTCACCGGCTCAGTGAAGTTGTTAATATAGAGCAAAAAGGTCACCAAGTCCGCCGCACCTAAGGTTCCCTGTGTCATAAAATAAGCGCCCGCCACCAAAGAAACCACAGTGATTAACGTGGTAAAGGCTCCCATTCCGGAATGATAGCCCGCCATATAGCGGTAGCTCATCTTTTTGGCCTCCACAAACCGTTCGTTGCCCTTTTTAAATTTCTTCATTTCCTGTCCTTCGTTTCCAAAGGATTTCACCACACGGATACCAGAGAGGCTGTCTTCGATCTGGCTGTTGATGTCCGCGATCCTGGCCCGGTTCACTTTGAACGCGTGTTTCATCCGTTTGTTGAAATAAAACGCATAAAACAGCATCACAATCACGATCCCAAAGGAAATCAAGGCCAGCCGCCAGTTCACATTGACTAAGATGATAAATGCCCCGCACAGCTTGATCACCGAAATAATCAAGTCTTCCGGCCCATGGTGCAGAAGCTCACTGATATCAAACAGATCGCTGGTGATCCGTGAAAGCAGATGGCCTACCTTCTGGTTATCGTAAAAAGCAAAAGACAGCTTCTGGTAATGTCCAAAGATCTCGTTTCGCATATCATGCTCTATGTAAGCACCCATCAGATGTCCGTAATAGGTGATATAATAATTGCAGAACAGCTGGACAGCCACCAAGGCCAGCATAAACAATCCAATCCGCCAAATGATCCCCAGGGCCTTTTCCACGGGATAGCCCACCACAGTTCCTGTGATATAGCGGACCAATAACGGAATGATCAAGGTCACCGCCGCACCCAGCACCGCAAAAAATAAATCTGAAAAAAACAGGCCTTTATATGGCCGGTAGTATTTCAGCAAATTTCTTATCTTATGTTTTGGTTCCATCGTTTTCCTCCCTCTTGTCTCTTATGCCTCCTTAGGCTCCCCGCTCAAGGAAAGCCTCTCCCAGACCTTTCTCAAATAATCCTTGAAACCGGCTTCCTCCACGCTTTCCTGGTAACAGATCTTCACCTGGCCAATCTCTTCACCATTTAAGTAATAAATTGCCGTTCCGGCGGTACCGCCCTTTTTCACCGGCGCTTTGATGTCTTTTTTCATCTTAATCTTTTTCTCCACTCCCTCCACCGGATTTCCAGTCACATCCAAATAGCGGAACGAACCTTCAAAGGCACAGCTGACCTGATCCTTTTTCCCCTTCTTTACAGCAACCATTGGCAGCTTTTCCTGGTTCTCATCCACATAGAGGCTGCATTTGCCAAAGCCCAGATTCAGCATGGCCGCGGCATCTTTAAAACGCACCTTATAGTCTGGAGCTCCCATGACTACGCTGATCAACGTGATATCGTCCCTCCGGGCAACCGCGGACACACAGTATTTCGCTATGCTGGTGCTGCCGGTCTTCAGCCCGATGCAGCCGTCAAAGCTGCGGATCAGCTTATTGGTGTTGGTCAGTCCGAATTCTTTGCTCCCCTGTCTGGTCTCATGGATGATGGTATCCATCCAAATAGACGAATACTCCAGGATCTTCGGATATTTTGTGATGAGCTCCCGGGACATCAATGCCACATCATGGGCCGTGGTATAGTGGTCTGTAGATTCCGTCAGCCCGCAGCAGTCCACAAAATGGGTATCCTTCATCCCCAGACCTGCCGCCCGCTCATTCATGCTTTTGACAAATTCCTCCTCGCTCCCACCGATGTGCTCTGCCATAGCCACGCTGGCATCATTGCCGGAGGCGATGACGATGCATTTGATCATGGTCTCCACCTTCTGTTTTTCCCCTTCCTCCAAAAACACCTGGGAACCTCCCATGGATTTGGCATGGGCGCTGGTGACCACTTCATCCTCCATCGTAAGCTTGCCGCTCTCCAAAGCATCAAAAATCAAGATCAGCGTCATGATCTTAGTAATACTGGCAGGACTTCTCTTCTCGTCCTTTTCTTTCTCATAAATGATCTGTCCCGTAGAGGCTTCCATCAGCACGCCGCTTGGAGCTTCGATCAATCCGCCTCCAGCATCCGCCGAAGCCTCTGTCTCCTCTGCCGCCTCCCCCACCCACATCTCATCCGCATATGCGGTCATGGAAAAAGAAGGCAGGCACAGGGCCGTACATAATGCCACCGCACAAAATACACAAAGAATCTTTCGGAATCGTAACATTAGGGTACTCCCAAACTCTTCTTACTAACAGTTTAGCCGGGAGTACCCTAATTTATGACATTTTTTCAGCTGCCTTTTACTCTTTCGATGACCGTCTCCTTCAGCCTGCGCACGGCGCCGTCAAATCCTTCATTCTTCACTCTCAAAAGATTCACGGTAAAATCCACGAGGAACAAAAAGATCAAAAACATAGCCACCCGTTCCCCAAACGCCGGAGAATAGCTGTTCACGATCCGCATCACGAATTTATGAAGGAACAGGAACAAGAATACGGTATAAAAGCCCCATGCCACGGTGCTCTCTAAGCACAGGATCCCTTTATAGTTAAATGGCTTCTCATGGTAGTCCCACCAGACCTCTCCGAGAAATTTTTTCATCACATGGGCCACCACAAATTCCAGAGCTGTAGCTACGATCGCTCCTAAAAAGTACAATTTCACATAGTCCCCTTGGAACGGCTGGAGTAGAAAATACACGCTCAGCGCCCCAAAGCCGTAAATAGGGCAAAAGGGGCCGGTGACAAATCCCCGGTTGGTAATCTTACGGTTGCATAGTGACATATACGCCGATTCCACAAACCAGCCCAGAACACTGTAAACTAAGAACCATTGGATCACATGGTATACTTCAATTCCCAAAATTTCTCTTGTCCACATGTTATCATCTCCCACTAAAACGATCGCTGTTATTCTCTCCTCTTCTGTCACTTATCTGTCTGTTAAAGCATCGGCGCAAACAGACGCAGCACGCTTTGGATCCCCCGGGCCACAATATTCCGGTTTCTGCAAAATCCCAGGGTGATCTTCCTGCATTGCTCCATCGTATCCATAAAGTCCTTCTTAATGTCCATCACCGCCTGGTTATGGCACATCCACACACCATTCTCAAAATGAAGATACAGACTCCGGTAATCCAAATTGATGGTGCCCACCACAGCCACCTTATCATCGCAGACAAAGGATTTGGCATGTAAAAACCCAGGAATATATTCATAAATCTTCACCCCGGCTTCTACCAGCTGCTCATAATAGGACTGGGTCAGCAAAAAGACCATTTTCTTGTCCGGTATCCCCGGTGTCATGATCCGCACATCCACACCGCTTTTGGATGCCAGACACAGGGCGGTCATGATCTCGTTGTCGATGATCAGATACGGAGTACAGATATAGATATATTTCTCCGCCCGGTTGATCATATTCAAATAGACATTTTCTCCCAAAACCTCATCATCTAACGGGGTGTCACAATACGGATGCACATAGCCTTCCCCCTGAAAGGGACCCGGATGGTGGACATGAGGCATGTATGGGGAATATTCGCTGGTCACATGGGTGATCACTTCCCACATCTTCAGAAACATAGCGGTCAGGCTCCAGACTCCATCTCCTGTCAGACGCACTGCCGTGTCCTTCCAATGGCCGAACCGTTCCACATGGTTGATGTATTCATCCGCCAGGTTTGTCCCACCAGTAAATCCGATATAACCGTCCACCACACAAATTTTCCGGTGGTCCCTGTTATTGAGGATCACGTTCAAAAGCGGCAGGAACGGATTAAAGGCCGCACATTTGATGCCCTTCTTCTGGAGCTCCTTGTAGAAATGATGAGGCAGCGTGGTGATGCAGCCAAAGTCATCATAGATCAGGCGCACCTCTACTCCTTGTTCCACTTTTTCTTCCAGAATATTCAGCACTGACTGCCAGACAACGCCGTCATTGATAATAAAGTATTCCAAGAAAATGTAATGCTGCGCTCCCTGAAGCGCTTCCAAAAGATTGGGGAACCAGTCATCCCCCAAAGGATAATAGGTCACCGCCGTGTTGTCCTTCAACGGAAATCCGGAAAAATCGCGAATATACCGAGATTGGTTGGAAAGCCCCGGATCCTCTGCCTCCAGCCGGTTCCTCACCACACGGCTCTCCTGCAGATATCCCTTCGCCTCTTCCATGGTCTTCTCAAAGCTCCGTTCCATGGCGGAGGCCACCCTGGATTTTCCAAAAAACAAATAGAGAAAAAATCCCACCACCGGAAGCACCAGGATCACAATGGTCCAGGCCAGCTTATAGGAGGGATTGATTTTCTTATTGACGATCCACAGCACTGCGATCAGGCTCAATATGCTGATAGTGAGGCTGATATATTTTGACGCGCTGCTGAGGAATAGGGCCAAGGCCAGCAGCCAGCCCAGCTCCAAAAGAAGCGCGATCGCCACAAAGAATACACGGCTGAAAACCAGCCGGATCATCTTCTTCACAAAGTTATTGGGTTTCATGGACTGAATGGTTTCCTGCAGTTTTTTCTGTTCCATCTTAAATCAAGTCCTTTTCTTTCGGTCTCCATCATGCATGCAGGGAACAAACTGTCCCGTAAAGATCCCCACAGAGTTAAAAATCCCTGGCCATGGGTCAGGGATTTTTGCGCACAATTAATTATATTTACGTTTTCTAGCCGCTTCAGATTTTTTCTTACGTCTAACACTTGGTTTTTCGTAATGCTCTCTTTTACGAATCTCCTGCTGAATGCCTGCTTTCGCACAGCTGCGCTTGAATCTGCGAAGAGCGCTATCTAAAGTCTCATTCTCTTTTACGATTACATTTGACATAGACTCACACCTAACCTCCCTCCAGTTGTAGATTGTGCTTAAATACAACTGTATGGGTATTTTTATTGCACAAATGTTATTATAGCAGATTTTGGGCTATCGTCAACTGGTTTTGGGTAAATTTTAGAAATTTATTTCAATTGTCCTTCTAAAATTTCCGCTGCCTTTGCCACAGCCTCCGGAATCTTCTCTGGATTTTTGCCGCCGGCCTGGGCCATATTCGGGCGTCCGCCGCCGCCTCCGCCTACGATAGCCGCCGCTGCCTTGATCAGATTTCCCGCATGGGCTCCCCGATCCATGGCCCCTTGAGTTGCCATAGCCAGAAGGCTTACCTTGCCGTTTATCACAGAAGCTAACAGGACGACGCCTTCTCCTAATTTCTCCTTGAGCTGGTCACCCAAATCCCGGAGACCGTTCATATCCACATCAGTTACCTGGGCAGCCAACAGCTTCACGCCTTTGACTTCCTTCACCTGATCCATCACGTCTCCCAAGGAATCCTGTGCAAGCTTGCTCTTCAGTGATTCATTTTCACTGTGAAGCGCTTTGAGCTCCGCATTCAGATGCGTCAGCTTTTCCTTCAATTCTGCGGGAGAGGCTTTGACGAGCTTCGCCGCCTCATTTAACGTATCTTCCAGATTTTTATAGTATGCCAGCACACCGTTACCGGTGAGTGCCTCAATTCGACGCACGCCGGCTGCGATTCCGGATTCAGATACGATCTTGAACAGCCCGATGCGACTGGTGTTGTCCACATGGGTTCCGCCGCACAGCTCGATGGAGAAATCCCCCATGGAGACCACACGGACCTCGTCGCCATATTTCTCGCCAAACAAAGCCATGGCACCCGTCTTCTTCGCTTCATCAATCCCCATGATCTGGGTGTTCACCGGAAGAGCCGCCTGAATCTCTTCATTGACCAAAGTCTCCACCTTCTGAAGCTCTTCTTGGGTCATGGCCTGGAAATGGGCGAAGTCAAAGCGCAGTCTGTCCGGAGTTACCAAAGAGCCCTTCTGCTCCACATGAGCGCCCAGAACAGTCTTCAGTGCTTTCTGCAGCAGATGGGTCGCGCTGTGGTTCTTCTCCGTATCCCTTCTGGCCGTGCTGCAAACAACAAGCTCTGCCGTATCCCCATCTTTGATCATACCGGATACCATATGCCCTACATGGCCGTATTTGCCGCCACGGAGCTTGATCGTCTCTTCCACGGCAAATTCTCCGCCTTCCGTGCGAATCACGCCGCTGTCGCCTTCCTGGCCGCCCATAGTCGCATAGAAGGGAGTCGCCTCCACGAAGACGGTGCCTTTCTGTCCGTCTGTGAGCGCCTGGGTGATTTCTTCTTCTGTGGTAAGCACAGTTACTTTGGAAGTATAAGTCAAATGATCATAACCCACAAATTCTGTGGTAATGGAAGGATCGATGGAATCGTAAACCGTAGCATCCGCTCCCATATAGTTGGATACCTCGCGAGCCTCACGGGCCTTCGTGCGCTGCTCCTCCATGGCATTTTTGAAGCCCTCTTCATCGACGCCGTAGCCCTTCTCCTCCAGAATCTCCTTCGTCAGATCCAGCGGGAATCCATAAGTATCATACAGCTTAAAGGCATGGTCTCCGGATAAAGTGGCGCTTCCTGCCTTCTTCATATCCTCTTCCATCTCCGCCAGGATACGCAGACCCTGGTCGATGGTCTTATTAAATTGATTTTCTTCGTTAGTCAATACATTAAAAATGAAATCCTTTTTCTCTTCCAGCTCCGGATAGCCGTCCTTGGAACCGGCGATCACTTCCTCGCTCAGCTTCGCCAGGAAGATTCCCTGAATGCCCAGCAGACGTCCATGTCTGGCTGCCCGGCGGATCAAACGACGGAGCACATAGCCTCTTCCCTCATTGGTAGGCATAATGCCGTCAGAGATCATAAAGGTCGCAGACCGGATGTGGTCTGTGATCAGACGGATGGATATATCGTCCTTTTCACTTTCGTGGTATTTGCGGCCTGCCATTTCACAGACCAGATTGCGCAGGGCGCAGATGGTATCCACATCGAACAGGGAGTCCACGTCCTGTACCACTACAGCCAGTCGTTCCAGTCCCATGCCGGTATCGATGTTCTTCTGTTCCAGCTCCTCGTAATGGCCTTCGCCATCATTGTTAAACTGGGTAAACACGTTATTCCAGACTTCCATATAGCGGTCACATTCACAGCCCACGGTACAGCCCGGTTTTCCGCAGCCATATTTTTCTCCGCGGTCATAATAAATCTCAGAACATGGGCCGCAGGGTCCTGCGCCGTGCTCCCAGAAGTTGTCCTCTTTGCCGAAACGGAAAATCCGCTCAGGAGCGATGCCGATGTCCTTGTTCCAGATTTCAAAGGCCTCCTCGTCATCCAGATAAATGGATGGATACAGACGGTCCGCATCCAGCCCCACCACCTCGGTCAAAAATTCCCAGGACCAGCGGATGGCTTCCTTCTTAAAATAATCTCCGAAAGAAAAGTTGCCCAGCATCTCAAAAAAAGTGCCGTGGCGGGCAGTTTTCCCCACATTTTCAATATCACCAGTGCGGATACACTTCTGGCAAGTGGTCACACGGCGGCGGGGCGGAATCTCAGCCCCTGTAAAATAAGGCTTTAACGGCGCCATACCGGAATTGATCAACAGAAGACTCTTGTCATTGTGAGGCACAAGAGAGAAGCTTTTCATTGCCAGATGTCCCTTGCTCTCAAAAAATTCCAGGAACATTTTACGAAGCTGGTTCACTCCATATTTTTCCACGGTTATTTCATCCTAAGTTACGTTCATATTTTCTAAACAGATATCATAGCATATTTGCCTATTTCACGCAAATCTTTTTGAATTTCTTCTTGCCTCTTTTCAGTACAAATCCATCCTCACATGAGGTGATCGCAGCCTTTTCCACCTGATAGCGGACATCGGTGATCTTCTCTCCATTGACGGTGACACCGCCTTGTTCGATCGCCCGGCGTCCTTCGGAACGGGTGCCTACCAGCTCTGCCTTGCACAACAGGGAAATCAGATCGATGAAGCCATCGGTGAAATCATCCTCTGTGAGCTCTGTTGTGGGCATTTGGGCCGCCGTACCCATAGAAAACAGCGCTCTTGCCCCCTCCTGGGCTTTCTTAGCTTCTTCTTCCCCGTGAACCAGATTGGTGAGCTCGTAAGCCAGAATCTCTTTGGCCCGGTTGAGCTGACTGCCTTCCCATTGGTCCATTTCGTCGATCTGCTCCAGAGGAAGGAAGGTGAGCATGCGCATACATTTAAGCACATCCGCATCCCCTACGTTTCTCCAATACTGGTAAAAATCAAAGGGTGAGGTCTTATTAGGATCCAGCCATACCGCGCCGGACTGGGTCTTACCCATCTTTTTGCCCTCAGAGTTCAAAAGCAAGGTGATGGTCATCGCATACGCATCCTTACCCAGTTTCCTACGGATCAACTCTGTACCGCCCAGCATATTGCTCCACTGGTCATCCCCGCCAAACTGCATATTACAGCCGTATTTCTGGTATAATGCATAGAAGTCATAACTTTGCATGATCATGTAATTGAATTCCAGGAAGCTGAGTCCCTTCTCCATACGCTGCTTGTAACACTCCGCACGGAGCATATTATTCACGGAAAAACAGGAACCAACTTCCCGGAGCAGCTCCACATAATTGAGGTCCAGCAGCCAGTCCGCGTTGTTCACCATCAGCGCCTTGCCCTCAGAAAAATCAATAAAACGGCTCATCTGTTCTTTGAAGCAGTCACAGTTATGCTGAATCTGCTCCGGCGTCATCATGGAACGCATGTCGCTCCGCCCGGAAGGATCGCCGATATAGCCGGTGCCGCCTCCGATCAAAGCGATCGGCTTATTTCCCGCCTCCTGCAGACGTTTCATCAGGCACAGTGCCATAAAATGTCCTACGTGAAGGCTGTCCGCCGTGGGGTCGAAGCCAATGTAAAAGGTCGCCTTTCCCGCGTTCACCAGCTCCTTGATTTCCTCTTCATCTGTTACCTGGGCGATCAGCCCTCTAGCTTTTAATTCTTCCCATACTGTCATCTTAGTTTCCTCCTGAAATAAAAAATCCGGCTTCACATCCCTTATAGGACGAGAGCCGGTTCCCGTGTTACCACCTAAATTCACAGCAGACTCGCATCTGCCGCCTTCGTAAGTATCGCTTCCTCCTGGGAGGATATCGATACTCCTGCGTGATAACGGACGCCAAACCGCTGCAGCCTACTAAAAGATCATCTTCGTTGGGTGCAGAGCTCCGAGAAGTATTCAGATATCATTTTGTCCGCGCCTCTCACCATCCGGCCGCTCTCTGTGGACTTCCTCATATCCTACTTGGTCTCTTCCTTGCTGTTTCTCTCTTATTCTAAGTGTTCTAAGTGCCAAAAGATGTGTCCGGCCAAAGGGCAATGCCCGCCAGATTCCTCCATTTTGCCACTCGGATCCTTTTTCGTAAGTATACAAAGGGGAAAAATGTTTGTCAAGACTGTTTCCCCTGATTTTAACAATTTTATCCCTTCGCCGAAAGCGACTTTCCATGGGACAAATTCTGTTACCGTTTACAAGGCACCTGTGAACGGTAACCAGCCTATTACGCGATTGGACCGATCACGTCCTCCATCAGCTCCTCTCCGTCTGCTGCGGAGGTCGCCAGAGCGTCACACCGCTCATTTTCCGGATGCCCGTCATGTCCCTTCACCCAGAAAAACTGTACTTGATGAGGCGCCTTCGCGGTCAAAAGGCGCTGCCACAGATCGATGTTCTTCACCTCATCCTTTTTCCCCCGGCGCCAGTCCTTCTTCAGCCAGCCATCGATCCAATGCTGGTTAAACGCATCCACTAGATATTTGGAGTCGGAATACAGTTCCACCTGACATGGCCTGGTCAGCGCTTCCAATCCCACGATGGCAGCCATCAGCTCCATGCGGTTATTTGTAGTCTTCTGGTATCCCCCGGAAAACTCTCTCACATGCAGCTGCCCCTTAGCATCCACAAAATGAAGCACCGTCCCGTAGCCCCCCGGCCCGTCGGGATTTCCTCTGGCTGCTCCGTCCGTATAAATTTTTACCAGCATGCTCCATTCTCCTTTCTGATCTTTTCCCAAATTCCTTTCTCATCAAACAATTCTGCCGCTTCTCTGGCTTCCGTTACGATGGTATCCTGATACCCCAGCATGTCCAGAAGCCGGATGGCGTTTCTGGTGGTCGCCCTGCCTTTTTGCAGCAAATAGTTGAACAGCACATCCTTTTCCCGGATTTCCTCTTCAAAGTGATAGTTGTCATAAAACTCTTCCAAAATATAGGATAATTCAATATCATGGGTGGCGGCAAAACAGATCACATTGGGCTTCGCCAATTCTTTCAAAATCCGGGAGGAAGCTGCGATCCTCTCCACCG
Organism: Blautia sp.; assembly: GCA_050944615.1. Classification (GTDB taxonomy): domain Bacteria; phylum Bacillota; class Clostridia; order Lachnospirales; family Lachnospiraceae; genus Blautia_A. Next base: position 28,726 of record JBMNRL010000026.1, on the reverse strand, counting down.
TATTCGTCCCCCGCAGTACCTCGTCCACGATGCACAGGACCGGAGTCCCCTCCTGTGATGCTTTCAGAATCCGCTGGATAGATTTGATCTCCACAATAAAATAGCTCTCGCCTTTATAGAGATCGTCCCTAAGAGCCATAGAAGTATAGATCCGGAACATTGGAGAACGGTAATAAGTAGCGGTACAGGTATTGACCGTCTGGGCCAGCAGCGCATTCACCGCAATGTTTTTCAAAAAAGTGGATTTTCCGGAAGCGTTGGATCCAGTCACTACTGCGCCCCGTTCTATCGAAATACTGTTTGCCACCGCATCCGCGATCAGCGGGTGATACAGGTTATCCGCCTGCAGACACACATCCAGACTGGTAAAATCCGGCTGGCAGTAAAAGGGCAGGGTCATACGGAAGGAGGCAATGGACATAGCCGCATCCATCTTTCCCATGCCATCCAGCAGCATCATCACTTCTCTTTGGTGGGCTTTCACCTCCATCAGCATGGAATTGTACTTAATCAAGTCCACGTGGGCGATCATCCGCACATAATCCATGAGCAGATAGAGGATATTTGACGAGCTGTCATTTCCGATAACTAAAAAGGAACCTCTCTTGAACCTGGCAAATACTTTTCTAGCCTCTCTTATGTTCCCAAGCTCCTTCTGTACCTCGGGCCAGGAAATCTTCTCCATTTTCTTGGCGGCGGACAGCATGCGCAGCAGATTTTCAAAACAATAGAGATAAACTCCAACAATCTTCCGGTCTTTTCCACCGTAATAGGTGCCGGTGTTGACGGCGCAAAGAATGATAAAACAGAAAATACCGGGCACAGGCCGAAACAGCATATAAAGAAAGCATGCCAAAAGCAACAGGGCCGCCCCGATGTGAGGGATTCTGTTGAGCACCGGCGCGTCATCCAGCAGGAATACTGCATCGGATACGGAGCCATGGCGGCCTTTTCCCACCTCGGACAGCAAAAGCTGCATTTCCTCCCGCTCCTGTTCATGCTCTGCAAAAAATTCTACCAGCTGCTCCTGTTCCTTCAGACTTTTCCACTCTGTCTTCGGAGTCCGCAGAAGATAATACAGGTAATCCTCGCCGGGGGAGGATACGGTCTGGTTGATGCGCACAAACACCCGGTCCATATCCAGATCGTTCCATGTGATATCATCAATAAAAAATGAAGCATCTTGCTCCTTGCGCATAGCATAATGAGAAATATTGGAAATCTCTTCCAAAGAATATTCCCGTTCACACACCCGCCCCCACTGGTTTCTCAACCGCCGGCGAAGCCTTCTTTTCTGTTTCCAGTTATTCCAAGCCATCAATAAAGCTGTCGCCACCAAAAGGGCGGCTATCACTCCAGCATAAAGCAACAGTGGATTCATATCCTGCCTCCTTGTTTCCGTTTAAAACTGCATTTGTCACAGTATACCACAGAATGACGGACCGGACAACGACTCCTGTGCTTCTATGCGCTCAGTACCAAGAAAGCTCTGCTAAATGAATGCAATTTGAAAAAACTTAAGGGAGGGTGTGATCGTCATTCCTCACACTCTCCCTTTACGGAGGTAAGCTATTTTCCACTGCCTCTTTTGAAATATTTTATCCCAGACATACTCCGCCGTCTACGATAAAGGACGAAGAGTTCACAAAATTTGATTCGTCACTGGCCAGATACACGGACATTGGCGCAATATCCTCCGGTAATCCCACAGGTTTAACTGCCCATTCCCTGTAGTGTGCGTTATAGCCGGTCTGATGGTGGACTGCTGTGCCTGCTGCACTGCGTTCTCCCATGGATTTATGGATATTCGTCATTACAGGGCCGGGACAAATGGAATTACAGCGAATCCCCTTCCGGCCGTATTCAAAAGCAATGGCTTTCATCAGAGCATTTGCTCCGGCTTTGGATGCACAGTAAGCCGGTCCCCCTGTCGCACTTTCAAATGCCGCATTGGACGTTATCATAACAATCGATGCATGAACTTCATTTGCCAAAAAATATTTTAACGCTGCACGGCACATCCGCATTGTCCCGGTAAGGTTTACGTCAATCATACGATTCCACATTTCGTCAGTCACTTCCTCCAACAGCGAAAAATTATCCGCTACTCCTGCGTTGTGTGAAAGAACATTGCAGGTGCCAAAGCTGTCCACGCACAGCTTTACTGCCCTTTCGCAGTCTTCATCTTTGGTGACGTCACAGCGGATATAACGAAATTGATCAGATAAGCCCAGGTCAGCTACTTCTTTTTCCAATAGAGCAAGCTCCTCTGTGTTACGCGCCGCCGCTACAATGTTTGCGCCTTCTTTTACATAGGCAAGGGCGATAGCCCGTCCCATGCCGGAAGATGCGCCGGTTACCACTGCTGATTTCCCTTTTAAACGTTCCGCCATAATCATTTCCTCCTGTTTGCTTCATTTATTTTTTACGACCCCCGCAAGTGGGGACATCATACGTTTTAAATGCGGATGATTCCGGCTTCTGTAGTAATCAGCATGGATGCCGCTGACGAAGCACATTGCAACGCCAGATATGCTGCTTCTGCTGAATCAATAATTCCCGTCTGAAACATATTCAAATATTCGCCGGTGATCACATTATATCCGTAGCCTCTGGGAAAAGTCTCCAGCTTGGAAACCACAACCTCTCCGCTGGCGCCGGAATTTAGCGCAATTTGCCGAATGGGAGCTTGCAGCGCGCTTATGAGAATTTCCGCTCCTGTTTTCAAATCACCGCTTAAAGTGTTGGCATAGGCACGGATCGGTTTCTGAATATCCAGATATACAACGCCGCCACCCGGCACAACTCCTCCTTTCCATGCGCTCTTTACGGTATTGACAGTATTTTCAATCAGTATCTTCTGCCCTTTCATCTCCGTCTCTGTAGAAGCTCCGGCATAAATGACGGCCGCGCCTGTTTGCAGCTTTGCCAGCCGCTCAGCAATACGGCCTTTTTGAAATGCATAGTCCGTATTTGCATACTGTGCCCGAAGCCCTGAAATGTGCTGTTTCAGCCTGCCGCTGTCACTTTTTCCATTTAAAATCACGGTGCGGTGTGCATCAATAAGAACCTTCTGAGCGCTCCCCAGCATGTCCAGCGTTGCATTTTTTACACTATAGCCCAATTGGGCGCTCAAAAAAGTGCCTCCGCTATATATGGAAATGTCCTCCAACTGCTCTTTCCGCCCATCGCCATATGCCGGCGGATGAGCTACAACGCTGTTGATTTTTCCGTTCTTTTTGTTTACAATCAGAAGAGATAGAACAGCATCGGTCACATGATCTGCAATGATCAGCAGCGGGCGTCCTGTCCGGCTGACGGCTTCCAGAACAGGAATTAAATCATATGGATTGCTGATCTCCTGATCTGTTACCAGAATAAAAGGCTCCTTCAGCTCTTCTGTTAATGATTGTTTTTCAGAGAGAAACTGACTGCTGGTATAACCTTTTTCGTAATGCATGCCTTCCGCCGTTGTTACAGACGGTTCTAGCTCAGGTGACTCTTCTACCTTAATAATGCCGCTGTCCCCGACTTTATCAAAGGCTTCGGCTATGATACCTCCAATAGACGGATCCAGCCCGGAAAGAGCTATCATTTTATGTATATCTTCCTGGGGCTGAAAAGGCTTGCTTATTTTTTTGATTGCAGCACATCCCAATTGAGCCGCTGCCTGTATTCCTCTGCGCAATTCCACCGGATTGGCGCCTGAAGCAATATTAGACAGACTTCTCTTTAATATATGATCAGCAAGCACAATGGTGGTAGCCGACCCGTCACCGGCCTGTTCCTTCACTGTGGATGCCGCCTTTTTGATCACCTGAACGCCGATGTTTTCAAAACTATCCTGAAGAATAAGCGATGATGCCGCCTCAGTACCGGAACTTGAAATCAAAGCTATTCCAGATTCTTGCCGGACAAGAGCAGATTTTTCCCCCGGTCCCAGCGTCGGAGCGACTATATCAGAAAGCAGGGTCACTCCTGCAAGCATTTTAAATTTGATTTCTTTTTCATGTAAAATACGAACAGCCATAGGAAACGCCCCTTTCCTAAACAATGAATATCGATGTCTGCACCGGCAGCCATACCCATTTCAGGAGAATGCAAATGAATAAGACGATATCAAAACCTTTCCGCTTATGGAACCAACTTTATAGCCTGCTGATTGATTGCGGCGAAGCAGGAAATCCAAAAGAGCTGGCGCAACGCTTTCTGGATGCCATTCCACCTGTATGTGCATATGACCAAGCTCTGGTATATCTGGTAGACGGCAACGGCAAAATTCAGGACCAAATACTGAAGAACATTGATAAAAGCTGGAGCAATATGTACATAGAGTATTATTCTCATACCGATGATAAGAAATATTCTTATATGAAATATTTTAATTCAAAGATCAATTTTAACTTTAAAAAGAACGAAATTTATATTCATAACTGGAAACAGGAAGAATCCGCTGATTTCATTCCCAATTATATAAAACCGAGAGGTGTATGTATTTCCTGTGCATTCGTTCTCACGGATATGCAGGGATCTCCTCGAACTATGCTTTCCATGGACCGGCTCAAGGATGCCCCCTTCACCAATGAGGAACTGGATTTTCTGCGGCTTGCCGTACCATTGTTAAATGATCTGAATAAAAACTTTTACTTCCAGCAGCGCAATATCAGCCTCATACAAAAAAATGTATGGGAAAGCAGTAAACTGACTGCAAGAGAAAGCCAGATTGCCGAACTGTTATGCCAGGGGGTATTACCGGCCAACATCAGCAGCAAGCTCAATATTGCGCCTTCCACAACAAAAAAGCATATTGCGCATATCTATACAAAATTACATGTCACTAATCTGCAGGAATTACTGGTACGCCTGCTGCACCAATCGGAATAGATTCTACTCTCAGTCTAAATAAAATAAACCGCCTAAAAAATACTCTTATCAGAGTATTTTTTTTGCTCCTTTTGTTCCATATTTTTTTGAAATCCCACATATTACAATGAATAATAAGAGCAATAGAAATCCCCAATGACAGGCCTTCGAATGACAGGAGAATGAAATATGAATGATGATCAACTGAAATATTTCGTCCGAAAATATAACGTTGCAATCCCAAAGGAAACGTTGGAAACTGAAACTTTAGCCATGACGGCTTCTGAATTGCAGCGCCGAAAGTATGAAACCATGCGTACAGGCGACATGTTCAGCTATATGAGGACAGATATCCTGCAATTAACGGAAGAAATGAAAGAAGCAGCGCTACGCGAGCTTCAATTGGAGTCACTAGCAAAAGCCGTAATAAAAGAGGAGAACATTACGGTCACCGAAGAAGAAGTACAGGCAGAAGCAAGGCGGATAGCAGGCCGTCAAAATGTGACTCTGGATATGCTCAAAGGCTTTTTCGGGGAAAACCTTTCTGCTATTCGCAGGGATTTGTTGGAAAATAAAGCATTGGCTTTTCTGGAAAGGAAACAAGAACCGGAAATATTGTGACTTCATACAGCAAAGAAACCAAATAAACATATTAAGAAAGGAGCAACACTATGGCAGAAGAAAAAAATGTAGTAAAAGTATCAGCGGAAGACAAAAAGGTTCATGCTTCCAGGGTGTTCAAAGGAAGAAAATCCATCAATTATCTTCAGAAACTCAAAGATGAAGGAACCCCTATCGTACAAATGTGTCCGGCCGGCAGGGATCAATATTTTACAATGGCCGCAGAAATGGCCGGATGCGACATCTGCCGACTGACTGTGCCCGGCGACGGCGCACAGGATCCGCAGCTGCAGATTGACAGCGCCCCCTGGTGGATTCAGACAGTACGGCGTGCAGCCAATAAGATTCATATTAATTTCTATATGCAGACCCCAACCTATGCCTCAAAGGAAAAAGCCTTGTCTTACGGTTCCTATTATATGAATTGCGGCGCGGATTCACTGCTTCCCATGGGCATCAGTAACGAAACGCTGAAATATATGTCTGACAATTACCTGACCGTGTTTGGCCATGTGGGCGCATTATCCGGCTGGCAGACCAATCGGCAGGGCGGATATAAAAGAATCGGCAAGACTGCCGAAAGTGCATTGGAAGTATTTCGTCAGGCATATGAGTACCAGGAAAACGGTATGATGGCTATGACCATTGAATTAACGCCAATTGAAGTTACCAATGCCATTGCGAAAAAGCTTCGTGTACCGGTTATCTCCATCGCAGCCGGCGGCGCGGCTGATGGCTGTGAGATGGTCGATTTCGATACTTTCGGTATGATGCCTTCCTCTGCATCCCATGCAAAAAGCTACGCAAACTTCTTTGAATGGGCAGTCGGCGCATACAGCCAATGGGCAAATGATGTCCGTACCGGAGCCTATCCGGAGGATAAACACGGATATCATATGGATGAAAAGGAATTGGATACCTTCCTGAACGAATTAGAAAAATACTAAAGCTTTATATTCACAAAAAAATCCACCAGGCTGAATTCCCCTGGTGGATTTTTTAATTGTTTTATAGGAAATTGCGTCCTATGAAATAAAAAGCACTCCGTGTAGGATCGCACTGCAGCGGAATGGAAGGATGCCGCTTATGCGGCCCGCCGCAGGCGGAGAATCCTGCGAGCAGGATTCTTTCTTATTTGATAGATATTTCCGTTAATATTCCCAATTGGTAAAGAACACATGGCCTTTATATTGGAAAGTCTCACATTTGTTCCAATTCAAGCCAAGGGATGTGAAGCTTCCCGGCGTCATAAAATACAGACAGTCAAAATCCTTTTTTCCGCCCATCATGGCAGTGGTCACTCCGCTGATCCGTCGCGGAGTCTTATTGGACTGATAAGCTTTGACGATCTTCTGGGCCGCATCCACCGCCTGGTACGCATAGGCCTTAGACTCCCAGCTTCCATTCAATCTTCTCAAAAGGGCCCCATCACGCACCGGCGCATACTGATTGTCCTGATAGATCACATACCGAAGGCTTCTAGGGAACCAAGTATCGGAAGAAATGGTCCGGTTTAAAATGGTCACCGCTGCTAAGGTCATGCCTGCCAGCCCCTGATCATTGGCCTCCGCATCGATCAACATAGCGAACAGATCCCTGTCAGATACGGTATTGTCAGCAATTCCCGGATGTTCCAGGAACTCCTTTTCCAAGGAATAGATCAGTCCGTTGGTATCCGTCACTTTGACCACATTGCCTACGACCTGGTATTCCACTTCCCAGTCGCCGTTTGCATCGAAGACGTATTTTCGGCTGCTGATGATCAGCGTCTCGCTCACTGCCATCTCTCCGGTCAGCTTAAAGTAGTATTTCTTCCCGTTCACTTCCTGCCAGCCCTTGCGCATAGCCCCTGAAGTGGTATCCAGATAATACTTCTTGCCTCCGTCGGTGATCAGGCCAAAGCTCATGACCCCTGTAGTCTCATTAAAATGGTATTTATTGGCTCCCACGGTGGTCCAGCCCTTTTGCAGCTCTCCTACCTTGGAATTGTTGCTCTTAACATTGCCGTTATTAAAGAAATACGCCTGTCCCTTGCTGTTTTTAATCCGGCCCGTGGCCATCTTTCCGCTCTTCAAGCAGAAATAGGTCTCATCTCCCAGATACAGCCAGCCATGATGCATAGCTCCATTGCTGTTAAAATAATACCAATACTTATTCAGCATCACCCAGCCCCGCTGCATGACGCCAGAGCTGTTGAAATAATATTTTTTGCCATTGATTGTGCGCAGGCCGGTAAACATGGCACCGTTCTGATTCACATAGTAATACTTGCCGTCCTGCTTCAAAAACTGGCTGGTCAACGCTTTGCCGTCATCGCCAAAATAGTACCAATATCTTCCAATCTTCACCCAGGCATTGGTCACCATCGTGCCATCCGCACGCATATAATATCTGCCCTGGGTGAGTTTCTGAAGACCGGTGCACATTCTGCCATAACGGTCAAAATAATAGGTCTTATTCCCAAGCTTGAGGAAGCCTGTCTGCTTCTCTCCATTTATGTAGTAATACCACTCATTGCCTGTCTGCTTCCATCCGTCCTGTATCTGCGCCTGGACTGTATGTATGCCGATCCCCTGTGCGGATACCGGCGTCCAAATCATGCAAAATACAAAGGCAAGGAGCAGGAGCAGCTTCTTGTTCTTTTTCATATGCTATCCCCTATCGTAATTTCTTTTTTATTTCGTAATTTAACATTTGTTTAATTATATCTTAATAAATGTCAGATGTCAATAAGAGAGAAATCGCCAAAAAGCCCCAAAATCCGCCTTTCGGAGCCTAGAGAATCCTTCCTTTACTTATCAGCAGGAGCTTGGACTCCTGCTGATACAAATAAGTCCCCACCCCCACTTATGCCTACCCGGCATTGAAGTGGGGGACTTCCTTTATAAGGTTAAATGATGATGCAGACCATGCCGCCTTTGCTGTCATTGACGATCTTCTGCATGGTATCCTGCAGCTTCACCTGGCTCTCTTCCCCGATACTGGCGATTTTGGAACGAATGCCATCCTCTACCAGCTGCTGTACTGTCTTGCCGAAAATATTTGTCTCCCAGACGCTTTCTCCTCTGGCCTCGCTCCCCTGGATATACGTAATCAGATCCTTTGCCTGCTGCTCCGTTCCCACGATGGGCGCGATCTCCGTCTCAATATTGGCCTTGATCATATGGATGGACGGACTCTTAGATTTCAGTTTCACCCCGAATTTATTGCCCTGCTTAATCACCGTGGGCTCTTCCATCTGGATTTCCTGCAATTCCGGCACCACCACCCCATAACCGCAGCCCCGGACAGCTTCCAGCGCCGACTGCACTTTCACATACTCCTCTTTCATCCGGGCAAACTCGCGGATGGTGTGTACCAGCTGATACTCGCTGTCCATTTCAATTCCCGTCAGCTGACTCAGCATCTGGTAATAATAGACATCCTTCACATGGATGCGCACCCGGATCACGCCGTCAGAAAGACCTATGGATTCCAAAATGGTTTCCGCCACATAAGGTCCCTGCATCTGCACATTATTTTTATTCAGATCCCGGATATGGGATACCCCTTTTGTCAGCTCCTGGATCTGCTGCAGAAGATTTTGCTTCAGCTCATGATCGGCCGGCAGCATTTCCACCCATTTGGGAATGTAGAACTGAATCTGGCTGATGGGGAATTCATACAGCACCTGTTCTAAGATGCGGCTCACGTCATCCTTCCGAAGCTGCTCGCAATTGACACTCAAAACAGAAACCTGGTATTCCTCTTCCAGGCTTTTGGCCAGTTTTGCGGTCTCCTCTTTAAAAGGCTTTTGGGAGTTCAAAAGCATCAGAAACGGTTTGCCCTGTTTTTTCAGCGCCTCTACCGTCTTCTTCTCCGCTTCCTTAAAATTCTCCCTGGGAATTTCCCCAAAAGATCCGTCACTGGTGATCACAAGCCCGATGGTCGCATGTTCTGCTATCACTCTGCTGGTCCCTGTGTCCGCCGCCTGATGGAACGGAATCTCATGGTCAAACCATGGGGTTTTCACCATCCGCTCTTTGCCCTCTTCCACATTTCCGGTGGCGTCTGGCACTAAAAAGCCCACGCAGTCAATCAGTTTGACCTTCACCTTCATGTCTTTATCCAATTCCACATCCACCCCGTCCTTAGGGATGAATTTCGGCTCCACCGTCGTGATCAGCCTGCCGGAACCACTTAAGGGAAGCTGGTCCCGAATCTGGGACGCCTTAGGCTCCTCCATGCCGGGCAGAGCGACCAGCTCCATAAAACGCCTTATGAATGTGGATTTTCCCGTGCGCACCGGACCGACTACCCCTATGTATATTTCTCCATTTGTCCGGGCCTTTATATCTTGGTAAACCTGAAATTGATCCATGCTATGACCCCCTTGCGCAATACGCTATGATATAAAGTATATTTCAGCAATGCTGCGGATATGCACATGATTGCCAAAAAATGGCCTCCGTGCTATAATGGAGCCAACTTTGGAAAGGATTTTTTCTATGCTGAACGTAATCATGATCCCGGTATCTATCCTCTTACATATTGTCATTTTTTTATCTTTAGGGTTTCTTCTGGAATATTTTCTGAAATTGGAGACAACCTCTTGTTTTCGTACTATGATATTCGGTTATGTGCTGTACTTCGCCATTTTTGAGTGCCTGGCTCTGCCCATGACCCTTCTTCTTGTCTCCTTGTCCACCTTCACCAAAATCATGGCTATCCTGCTGACAGCCCTAATTCTTCTCTCTTTGATCGGCCGGCGGGCGGACTGGAAAAAGCATCTGTTTCATTCTCCAGGACTTTCCTGGAACGAAACCATCTGGATCAGCCTGGTCATTCTATGTATCGCCTTTCAGATCATCACTGCTGTCCTCTACCAGGATACCAGCGCAGACGGGGCATACTATGTGGGAACAGTCTCTACCTCCGTCTATACCGACACTTTGGGAAGATTTAATCCATATACCGGCGCTCCGTTAAAGGTATTTCCCAGCCGGTACATTTTTTCCTGCTACCCTATGCACAATGCTTTTATGGCAAAGCTTTTGCATCTGCATCCCATCATCCAGAGCAAAACGGTGATGACTGCTATTCATGTATGCATGGCCAATCTTTTATATTATCAGATGGGGCTGCTGCTATTCTCCAAAAAGAAAAAACAGGCCTCTCTATTTGTCCTGTTCATCTTTTTGCTAAACATCATGACCGGTACCTTATACACGCCCGGCACCTTTTTATACACCAGGGCCTACGAAGGGAAAGCCTTGCTTGCCAATTTTTCCATCTTTTTTGTCCTGTACTGCTGCATCTGGCTCTATCAGGAGAAGAAAGCCTATGTGCCTTGGATTCTGCTATTTCTGGGGAGCCTTTGCGCCATCACCTTCTCTGGCTCGGCCCTTTATCTGCCGGCAGTGATCTGTGCGGGCGTCCTGCCAGCTCTGTGGAAACGAAAAAATCCATGGCTGTTCGTGCCGCTTGTGCTTAGTCTGCTGCCCAACATCCTTTATACCCTGGCTTATTTCGCTGCAAAAGCCGGGATCCTCACTTTTACCGCTTAAGAATGGGAGATCTCAAATGCCTGGAATCACTGTGGAACAATTTGGATTTACTTTTATATTGGAATGCCTGGAGGCCTACTGGGGAGACGCTCTTTTGTTTTTCCTCCTTTTTTTGGTGAGCCTTTTAATCCTGCTTTTGGTCAAAAAAAGAGGAAGTGCCGGAATTTTCCTCAGCATTTTCTTCTTTCTCCTGCTCACGGTATATAATCCGGTGCTGGTCTACGTGCTCATCCCCCGCTTAGGGCTTGAGACCATATATTACCGGTTATTCTGGCTGATGCCGGTCACCGCGGTGCTGGCCTATGTCATCGTCTATCTCTGCACTGCCATCCGCTACACTGCCATACAGATTCCATTGCTTCTGCTCTTTGGAGCGCTGATCCTGTTCACCGGACAGCCCTTAAAAAGTGCGGTTTCTCCCTCACTGCCGGATAACATTTACAAGGTTCCCCAGGATCTGGTGGACGCTTGTGACATCATCCATGCGGACAGTGACGAAGAGCAGCCCACTGTAGTATTTGACGTAAACCTAAATATGGTAGCCAGACAGTATGATCCCTCTCTCCTGCTGGCATTGAACCGAAATGCCGTCCTATACCGGGCCGGAAGCCAGACCGTGGATCCGGTGGATACCGAAAGCTTTGGCTACAAAGCCCAAAAGGCCATCATGGATGTACTGTACTACGGAGAGGATATTCCCATGAACCGTTTTCAGGCAGGCCTTCGGTGGCGGAAGGCGGACTACCTGGTAGTTCCTCTAAATAATCCCAAACACGATTTTATTCAGGAGGCTGGCTGTATCTCTATCGGTGAATGTGGGAAATACCAGATCTACCGCTGCGAACTCCCACAGAAGTAATAGAATAAAAGGATTTCAAGGAATTCTCTCCAGATACCAAAAGAGACGGGACCGCTATGGCATTCGGTCCCGCCTCTTTTTTATTGTCACTGTCATGACGCATTGCGCGTCTGTGGAGAGATCCTTAGTCAGATATGGGATCCCGCCTCTAAGAGACTTTCGTACTTATCGTCATCAATAAAACTCATTATGGAGCAGTTCATGCTCACGGTTCTTGAGCAGTCCATCGTACAACTCAATTACCAATGGGTTCTCATCGGATTTTTTGATAATCATCGTGTTGTCCGCGTTATACAGACCTCTGGCTCTGGCTGCCTTCGTGCGGTCGCCTGCCCTGGTCGGCTGCCCGCCGCCCATGATACAGCCTCTGCGGCATGCCATCACTTCGATCAGATGATAATTAGCCTCTCCGTTCTTCACCTTCTCCATCACGATCCGCGCATTTGCCAATCCATTGACCACGCAGATGTTCAGATCCGTACCCTGGTAATTTACCGTAAACTCTTTGATTCCATCCGTGCCGCGCACGCCGGTCTCAGCGATCTCTTCCATAGCTGCTTTGGTATGTTCCGGGCAGAGTCTCCGAAGCACAGCTTCTGTCACACCGCCGGTCACACCGAAGATTACGCCGCCGCCGGAACCGAAGCCAAATGGCATATCACAAGCTTCCGGATCCAGAGCCGCAAAATCCACACCGCTGTTGTTGATCATACGGATCAGCTCTGTGGTGGTGATCACGATATCCGTATCTTTCTCTCCCTTGGTATAACTGTTGGGACGTTCTGCTTCCATCTTTTTCGCAGTACAAGGCATGATGGATACCATGATAGTCTTCTTGCCCTGAGACATCTTCGGATTGCGGAAATGCTCCTTAATAACTGCGGAAAGCATTCCCTGCGGAGAACGACAGGAAGATACATTGGGAAGATAATCTGTATACTGGTCTTTGACAAATTTGACCCAAGCCGGACAGCAGGAGGTCAAAAGCGGCAATGGCCCACCGTTCTCGATACGGTCTAAGAACTCCGCAGATTCTTCCATAATTGTCAGGTCCGCACTGAATGCGGTATCATATACTTCGTCAAAGCCCAGACGATGCAGTGCATTGACGATCTTGCCCATTACGCTGCGGCCCTTCTGGATGCCGTAAGCATCCCCCACTGCCACACGCACGGCGGGAGCCACTTGAGCCACCACCCGGGTATTGGGATCTGCCAACGCTTCCCAAACTTCATCCATATGTGTCTTAATGGAAATCGCGCCCGTCGGACAGTACACACGGCACTGACCACAGTTTACGCACAAAGTCTCAGCGATCTTTTTATTAAATTCCGGCATTACCATAGCCTCGGTTCCACGGTATGCAAATCCCAATGCGCCGATGCCCTGGAGCTCTTCACAGGCTCTTACACAGTCACCGCAGAGGATACATTTATTCGGATCCCGGACGATGGATGGAGAACTCGTATCGATCTCACGGATCTCCCTGGTGTTCTGGAAACGGATCTCTCTGACACCCAGTCTGTGTGCCAGCTCCTGAAGGATACACTCACCGCTCTTGACACAGGTGGTACAGTCCCTGCAGTGTGCTGCCAGCAAAAGCTCTACGATTAATTTTCTATATTTTTTCACACGGCCGGAATTGGTGTAAATCACCATTCCATCCCTCGGCTCCTCAGAACAAGAAGCGAAGGTCCTGCCTCTGTCATCCTCCACCGTACACAGACGGCACGCTCCGAAGGTGGAAACCTCAGAGTGATAACACAGTGTCGGTATGTTGATACCCGCCTTTCTGATAACAGAAAGGACATTCTTCTCATCGGTAAATTCTACTTTTCTACCGTCTATTGTCATATATCCCATAACGAATCCCCTTTCTATGCTTCCACGTAAATGGCATCAAAATTACAGTTATCCTTGCAGGCACCGCACTTGATACACAGGTCGTTGTCAATACTGTACGGATGTTTGATCTTTCCGCGTATTGCCCCTGCCGGACAATTCTTTGCACATTTGCCGCAGCCAATACAGAATTCCTCATTGATATGGAATTGACGCAGAGCGGTGCAGACTTTCGCACGGCACTTCTTATCCACGATATGCTCTTCGTATTCCTCCCGGAAACGCTTCAGCGTACTGATGACCGGAAGCGGGGCACTCTTGCCCAGGCCGCACAGAGCCATGCTCTTAACCATGGTTGCCAGTTCATCCAGACGATCCAGATCTTCCATCTCGCCCTTGCCGCCCACGATCTTCTCCAGAATCTCCAGCATACGCTTGGTGCCCTCGCGGCACGGTACGCATTTACCACAGGATTCTCTCTGGGTAAAGCTCATGAAGAAACGGGCTACCTCCACCATACAGGTGTTCTCATCCATAACTACCAAACCGCCGGATCCCATGATCGCATCAAATTTCTTAACGGAATCAAAATCCAAAGGCTGATCCAAATGTTCTTCTATCAGACATCCGCCGGACGGTCCGCCGATCTGCACACCCTTAAAGGCTGCGCCGCTCTTCAATCCGCCGCCGATATCATAAATGATCTCACGCAGGGTAGTTCCCATGGGAACCTCTACCAAACCGGTATTCTCAATGGAACCGGTCAATGAGAAGGTCTTCGTTCCCGGACTTCCCTCTGTTCCGATGGTACGGAACCAATCCGCGCCCTCCAAAATAATCCTCGGCACATTGGCATAAGTCTCCACGTTGTTCAAAACGGTCGGCTTCTCCCAGAGTCCTTTTTCTACTGTTCTCGGAGGCTTCACACGCGGCATGCCGCGGTTACCTTCGATGGATGCGGTCAATGCGCTTCCTTCGCCGCAGACGAAGGCGCCGGCGCCCCGGTTGATATGTAAATGGAAGCTAAAATCAGTATTTAAAATATGATCTCCCAAAAGCCCATATTCTTCTGCCTGGGCCATGGCCATTTTCAGCCTCTTTACAGACATCGGATATTCGGCACGCACGTAGATATAACCTTCCTGCGCGCCCACCGCATAAGCGGCGATGATCATACCTTCGATCATCTTATAAGGATCGCCTTCCATTACGGAGCCGTCCATGAATGCGCCCGGGTCACCTTCATCACCGTTACAAACCACATAACGGGTCTTTTCCGGCTGGCGCGCCACTTGTTTCCATTTTTTGCCGGCAGGGAATCCTGCGCCGCCGCGGCCTCTCAAACCAGATTTATCAACCTCCGCGATTACATCATCGGGAGTCATCTCCAAAAGAGCCTTGGTCAATGCAGAAAAGCCACCCACTGCAATATACTCGTCAATGGATTCCGCATCAATACTTCCGCAGTTTTCCAGAACAATCCTGGTCTGGCGTCCGATGAAAGGAATGTCGTTAGGATGCTGGCAGGGTTCCCCTTCCTTCGTCTGATAAAAGAGACGCTCCACCGGCTGTCCGCGCAAAACGGTGCGGTCCACGATCTCGCGACAGTCTTCGATCTGCACTTTCACATACTGGTAATCATAAGGCTCGATACGCATCAGAGGTCCTAATTCACAAAGGCCCTGACAGCCTGTCTTTATGACACCGAGGTGAGGGATATCCTTCTGCATCTCGATCTGTACGCCTTCCATGTCACCGCATAAGGTCATCATCTCATCATAGATCTTCTGTGCGCCGGAAGCCATACATCCCGTACCACAGCAAATGAGAACACGACAAGTATAAGAAGAGATATCTTTCTGGACTTCCTCTCTATGCTTCAACAAATCATCTTTACTGGTTATACTCATTCTTTCTCACCTCTCAATTCATTCAATAATTCCAATGCTTTTTCAGGTGTCATCTTCGGATGCACTTCATCGTTCACTGTCAATGTGGGGGCAAGACCGCAGGCTCCCAGACAGGAGACGGTCTCAACCGTAAAGAGCATATCATCCGTCGTGTGCTTCTTGTGGCTCAGTCCCAATTCCTTCATCATGGCGTCCTTCACCGGAATGGACTTACGAACATGGCACGCGGTACCGTCACAGACCTTGATGATATACTTTCCTTTCGGTTCGAAAGAAAAATTCTCATAGAAAGTTGCTACACTGAATGCTTTGGCCTCTTTTACACCAATTTCCTTTGCTACATAAATGAGCAGTTCCCCCGGCAGGTAACGATACTCCGCCTGGATATCCTGCATGATCGGGATGAGTGATGCCGCTTTGCGCCCGTACACCTCTATGATCTCATCCGTTTTGTCGTAGTAAGACTGGTCTAACATTCCTTTCCCTCCCTTAGCTTTTATATGAGTTGATAAAACAAAAAAATACGCTGACATACAAAACCTCCCTTTTCCTTGACTATCAAAAAGGAAGATCTTACCGCCAGGTACCAGCAAAAACCCCCTCCAGAGCCGTTCCCAATAACCTGACCTATTTTGTACAAATCGTATATATTATTTTATTATATTATACAATAAACCGTAACTTTTCACAACATTCTTCTCTCGTTATTAATTGGACAAAGCGAAAAATGCTGATAAAACCGCCACTTTTTCATTAATTGTATTAAAAAAAGTACAATTCGTCCGATATTTCGGCCTTGTATCCCCGAAAAAACATAAAACACATTGATTTTCCGGGACTTTTTCGCTATTATGAAGGTGTTTCTGTTAAGTTAATCACAAGGAGAGATGCATATGCGAAGTCTGGATACTCCCGTAAGACAAATAAGACGTAAAATTTTCACTGAAGTAGCAAAAGTGGGATTCCATTCCAATGCGGATACCCTCCGGCAGGACATCGAAGCCATTCCCTACCGGATCGTGGAAGAAACCCCGAAATACCGGGAAAGTATATACCGGGAAAGAGCTGTGGCCAGCGAGCGTGTCCGTCTGGCTATGGGCATGTCCCTGCGGCCTGAAAATAAGGCCGTACATCTGACTGCCGGCATTGAAGCCAGCAATATCGATGAAAAATATTATGAGCCCCCGCTGATGCAGGTGATTCCTTCTGCCTGCGCCGCCTGCGCTCCGAACAAATATGAAGTCAGCAACATGTGCAAGGGCTGCGTAGCCCACCCCTGTATGCTGGTCTGCCCCAAAGACGCCATTTCCATGGAAAACGGCTTTTCTAAGATCGACCAGAGCAAATGCATCAAATGCGGCAAATGCAAGTCGGTCTGCCCTTATGATGCCATTGCCAAAAAAGAACGGCCCTGCGAACGGGCCTGCGGTGTCAAAGCCATCACCAGCGACAGTCAGGGCCGTGCCACCATCATTGACGACAAATGTGTCTCCTGCGGCATGTGCATGGTAAGCTGCCCCTTCGGCGCCATTTCCGACAAGTCACAGATTTTCCAGCTATGCCACGCTTTAAATGAAGGCATGGAAATCATCGCGGAGGTAGCCCCTGCCTTCATCGGCCAGTTTGGAAAAGATATCACCCCTAAGAAATTCAAAGCGGCGCTGCAGGCCTTGGGCTTCACTGAGGTCTATGAGGTGGCCTTAGGCGCGGATATCGGCTGTATTTCCGAAGCACACCACTATGCCAAAGAGGTGGCTACCGGCAATCTCCCCTTCCTTCTGACCTCCTGCTGCCCGTCTTGGTCCATGCTGGCGAAGAAATATTTTCCCGACATCATCGACAAAATTTCTCAGGAGCTGACACCCATGGTTGCCACGGCCCGCAGCATCAAAAAGAAGCATCCCAATGCCAAGGTGGTTTTCATCGGTCCCTGCGCTTCCAAGAAGCTGGAGGCTTCCCGCCGGACCGTGCGCAGCGACGTGGATTTTGTCATCACCTTTGAAGAATTAAACGGCATGTTCGATGCCAAAGAAATTGATGTCAATGCCTTTGAAGGAGATTCCTCCCTTCATGACGCCACTGGCGCCGGCAGAGGCTATGCCGTAGCCGGCGGCGTGGCCGGAGCCATCGAAGCCTGTCTAAAGGAATACTATCCAGACACTCCGGTGCATATCGAGCATGCGGAAACCCTGGCTGACTGCAAAAAAGCGCTGACCTTAGCCAAAGCCGGCAAAATGAATGGCTGTATGATCGAAGGCATGGCCTGCCCCGGCGGCTGTATGGGCGGCGCCGGAACCAACTATCCAGTCAGAGAAACTGCCAAAGCGCTGGCGAAATACGTCAAGGAATCCTCCCACCAGATTCCGGACCAGGCGTTGGAAAATATTGAATTGAACTGACATTGGTTAAAATGGGAACAAAGTGGGCAAGCCCACTTCAAACTCCCCTTCCCCTCAATCTTTGAGGGGCTTGACAGCTTTGCGCGCCAGGTGCATTTTCCTCTTGCATCTGTGCGCATCCTGCACGGAGTGCTTTTTGTTTCATAGGACGCAATTTCCTATGAAACAAAAAATACTGCTGGGTCCCTTTTTCTCCGCCACAACAAACGGCGGCCAAAAGGATCCGGCAGTATTCTATTTTATCAGGCTTATGCAAAGACAGTCCCTGCTCCTATTCCGTGGTTTCTGTCACCGGAGTCTTATCCGCAGCCTTCTTCTGGGCGTATTTCTTGCCCAGCAGCGTTTTCCGAATAGAATCCATATCCTTGAGAAACTCCAGCTGCGTCTGCCGGGTCCGCCGTTTGATCAGGGCCAGCCCCCGGTTATATACCTTCCAGGAGGTAGCGATGGGCACCAGCTTCCATAGCTTCCCCTGCCGCACCTCTTCTCTTTCCTCTCCCCCTGCGGAGAGCACATAGCCATTCTTCACGGCAAAGATCAGGTCATTGTTGTTCTCAATAGGATAGTCGATATCTGTATACGCTGTTCCCACGTACATAGGTTTGTGGGAATCGGACCCACCAAAGCCTGGCTTTTGGTACGCCTGGGCCAAAGCCCTGGCCTTTTGGTTGGAATCCTTTTTTTCACACGTATTGAACACTTCCATAAAATCAAATTCATGGATCAGCCTGGGATCCCTCTCCATCTTCTTGGAGCACATCGCACTTAAGAATTTAGCTCCATAGGGATGGGCAGGACCTAAAATCCCTCCATATTGATGGACAATTTTAATGAGCATCTGCACCGGAAGTCCCCGCACCTCCAAAATCCGCAGGCGGAGCCCTTTGGGCATGATCACCAGGATATGTCCCGCATCCAGGGTATCGTATTCAATGCCCTTAAGCACCACAAAATCCCCCAGTGGATCACCCTTCCTCTTCAATTCCTTCTTCGTCCTGCACCAGGCCCGGTATCCTTTGTAGCTGTTATGATCCGTGGTCAGCATCCCGCCATAACCACGAGTCTGCAACATTTTGGCATATTCTGCCACAGGCACCTTGGCATCCAAGGAACCTTCCTTCGTATGGCAATGCATATCAAACCGCATATTTTTCCCTCTTTGTCTTAAAATGATGTGATGGCGTTCTATTCACCGGCCAATCATTTCAATTCCAACTTATTTAGTATTATTATACCACAATTCATCCTAAGAAACATAGAAAAAGAATCCAAATATGCCAAAAGCCATTATTTTTTAATAATAGAGGATGACCACTGTCTTTCCCATGGCTTCCATCACCGCCTTCAAATGCTCCACCAGGTTTTTCCGGGTGCTGATGGCAAAAGGCAGATCTTTGTTTTCATGGGCTGTATTCACCGCGGTTCCCACGAAAAGCTGTAGCACCGTGCACTCTTCAATGAGCAGCCTTGCCAGCCGGGAATGGGGAAAGGGTTCATCCAGCATCTGGAAAAACTCCACATCAAAATCGGCAGCCTGGAATTTTTCCAGGATGGGCAGGACGGCTGATAAGGTCAGCGCACCCTCGGTAATTAAATCCACCCCTTCCATGGAGGCCGCGGGCGGCACATCTTTTCTGGAGTAGGCCGTCTCCGTAACAATCTTTCTTTTTAAGATTCTGGCCGCCAGATTGGCTGTGGTGCCTCCGCAGATCACTTTTTTTCCTTCGCCTGCTATAAACTCCCGGACGATTGTCTCATCCATGGACGGCTCGGACGGCGGTCCGGTGAGCACGCTCACCACTTTAGCCGCCTGGATGCGGGCCACAGCCACTGTGGTATCATCTCCCGGCCGCTGCTCGTAAAGATCTTGGCAGGCATCGGAAAGTCTGGCGGCCATTCTTGCCGCAGAGAGGGATTCCCTGGCACATTTGAGGGCATAATCGGCCGTACATTCCCAGGTCCATCCATAATTGAGAAGCTCTCCGGCTCCCGCATAGATCACGCCGTCACTTAGCAGGATAAAACAGTCATTTTCCTGGACAGAAAAATCCGCTTCCCGCACCCGTTTATCTGCCGCAAACCGCTCCTTAAAAGGAAGCTTGGCCAATTTCCTGTCCCGTATAAAAATACAGGAGGGATTTTCATATTCCGCCAAGTAGCCTCTACCGTCCTTAAAAATCTGGAGGATGGAAAAGGTAGCATAAGCCGTATTGCGTTCCCGGCAGATGGGTAGCGTCCGAGCCACCGTCTCCACGCAGTCAGCAAGCTTGGCCCCTTCCCTTAACATCACGCCTAAAATCCTGGAAGTCAGAGTCGCCAGAATATTCGCTTTCACACCGCTTCCCATGCCGTCGGCCAGGATCACGATATCGGAATCCTCTGTATGGAGGATTTCCACCTTGTCACCGCACAATTCCTCGTGGTATTTGTTCAAGCTTTTCCAGGATATTTCCACCGAGTAGCTCATTGCGCCTCCTCCTCGTTCTCATACAGGATAGCGTCCCGAAGCTTAGACAAGGTTACCTTCGTCTCTGCCGTAGTTTCTCCCAAAAGCCCGGCAATCTCCTGCGCCACCATCATCTGCTTATCAATAACCTTTTGTGCCATCTCCACGGTTTCCAGCTTCAATTTCAAATTGCGTTCCTTTTGAGCCTCCTCCATGGTCACATCCTGGAACATCACCAGCAGGGATCTGGGACTTTCAATTAAAACGATGGTTTCCAGCACCGTCATCCCCAAAGACTCCAGGTAGGTCCGTTTATTGATGATGTTTTCCTTTTTTTCCAGAACCTGCTGCATATGGCGGTCATCAATGAATTCAAATAAGCAACGTTTCCGGATCTCTTTTTTGGATATCTCCAAAAGCTCCAGCGCCGCCTTGCTGCATTCTAGGATCTGTAGATCGGCATCTGTGAGAAACACGATGTCCGGTGTCTCATCAATAATCACATTCGCCATGGATTCCGCCTTGGTAATGGCATAGGGCAGACACATATCCAGCTCGGCCTTACCATAATACACTGCTTTTGCCTTCTCCCTGCAGGTGGGATAGCCGCAGCCGCCGCAGTTCAATTCATCCTCCCGGTGATATTTTCCGATGGCGCGCAGAAGCTTTTTGATCTCTGCTTCCGGCGGTTCCCCTAAAATGATGCTCCGGTCCATAAACTCCTTATCCAAAGGAATGGAGAGCTGCTCCACCGGATAGGGCGCATGGGCCGTGGTCCGTTCTTCCACGCGGATCCTGGGCCCGGCAAAATTCTTCCTCTCACGTCCGGATACCGGCCCCCTGACACAGCCGCCCTCGCACAGGTTCACTTCCAAAAAACAACCGGTTAGCTCTCCCCGTTCCATATCCGCAAAAAGCTGCCGGCAGTTTTCCACGCCATCCACCGCCACCTTATGGTATCTGCTTTGCTCCACCTGTGCCGCTACACTGTCCAAAATCCCTCCACCGACGGGATACAAGCGGTTCACCAAAGGATCCGGGTTGTCAAAGGTCAAATCTTCACAAGCCTCCGGATCCATCCCCTCCAAAGCCAGCCAATCCATCAACTCCTCAAAGGTGAGAATGGCATCGACAGCGCCTGCCACCCGGCCATCTCCCTCGGCCTCTTGTTTTTTGGCAATACACGGTCCCAAAAAGACTGTTTTCACCTCTTGTCCATATATTTTCTTCATCAGACGTCCATGAGCAATCATCGGAGAAACCACCGGCGCCATCTGCGGCACCAAGGAAGGATAGTATTTCTCGATCAGGTCATTAACCCCCGGACAGCAGGTTGTGATGATGTTTTCCATCTTCCCCTCTTCCAGCAGGCGGGCATAGGCATCGGTCACATATGCCGCCCCTTCCGCAGTCTCACGTACTGCAGAAAAGCCCAGCCTGCGCAGTGCTCCGGCCACCTTTCCCGGCGATGATATGGGAAGGTCACCGGCATAGGATGGTGCGACGGACACGGCCAGCCGCACTCCGTGCTTCAAATATCCCCGGATCCGCTCCAGATCGCTGGAAAAGGTCTTGGCATTCTGCGGGCAGACTTCCAGGCAGTGGCCGCAATGGATACAAGCCTCTTCAATGATCCTGGCCTGCTGGTTCTGCACAGAAATCGCCTTCACTTCACAATTACGGACGCATTTATAGCAATGCCGGCAGCTGGCATCCTTAAAATCAATCACTTTCATCCCTTTACTCCTTTGTTTGCTCCGTCAGATTTTGTACTATCATAGCACAAACAGCTGCCAAAAGGAATACTTCCGGCAGCTGCCTGATATCGTCATTATTCGTTGATCTTGCGCTTCACGTAAGTGGTGTGAAGCAATTCATGCGCCTTATGGCCCCCAGGCTCACCCAGATATTCTTTGTACAATTTCAAAATAGCCGGGTTCTCATGGGATTTCCGTATCGCCTTGGCCGCATCATTGCGGTACAGGGCTTTGGCCCGTTCTTTGCGGATATCGGTAAAATTGCGGATGGGGCCCTGTACACGAGGCTGGCCGCCGCCATTGACACAGCCGCCCGGACAGGCCATAATCTCAATAAAATGATAATCCGCTTCTTTGTTCCGGATTTTATCCATCAACACTCTGGCATTGGCAAGCCCGGAAGCTACTGCCACCTTCACATCCATATCTGCCACGTGATAGACCGCTTCCTTGATTCCTTCCACGCCACGGACCTCTTGAAACTCCAGATTTTTCAATTCTTCTCCGGACAAGGTCTCCACTGCTGTACGAAGTGCTGCTTCCATCACACCTCCGGTGGCGCCAAAAATCACACCCGCTCCAGTGGATTCTCCCATCGGATCATCAAAGCCTTCCTCTGGCAGTCTGGTAAAATCAAGACCACAGCGCTTGATCAATCTGGCCAACTCCCTGGTGGTGATGGCAATGTCCACGTCAGGCACGCCAGCTGCCGCTTGATCCGGCCGGCCGATTTCAAATTTCTTGGCTGTACAGGGCATCACGCTGACACAGACGATTTTCTCAGGGGCGATGCCAAGCTTTTCTGCCAGATAGGTTTTCGTGATAGCGCCGAACATCTGCTGGGGTGATTTGCAGCTGGACAAGTGATCCAGAAGATCTGGATAATAGTGTTCACAGTATTTCACCCATCCAGGAGAACAGGAAGTGATCATTGGCAACGTGCCGCCATTTTTCACCCTTTCCAAAAATTCATGGGCTTCCTCCATGATCGTCAGGTCCGCGCCGAAATCGGTATCAAATACTTTGTCAAACCCGATCTGCCGCAGGGCTGCCGCCATCTTGCCCTCCACATCCGTACCGATGGGATAACCAAATTCTTCGCCTAAGGCAGCCCGTACAGAAGGAGCTGTCTGTACTACCACAAATTTGTCCGGATCGTCGATAGCCTCCAATACCTGATCGGTATAGTCTTTTTCCCTGAGAGCGCCTGTGGGACAGACTGCGATGCACTGGCCGCAGGAAACACAGCTGGTCTCCCCTAAGCCCATGTCATACGGAGAACCAATATAGGTGGCAAACCCTCTCTCATTGGGACCGATGACGCTGACTCCCTGTACTTTTTCACAGACAGCCACACAGCGTCTGCACAGAATACATTTGCTGTTATCACGAATCATATGGGCAGCGGAATCATCCACCGCAAAGGGAAGATGCGCGCCCTCGTAATAATTTTCATCCGTCACATTCAGCTCATTGCAGAGCTTCTGCAGCTCGCAGTTACCGCTCCTGACACAGGATAGGCATTTCTTCTCATGTTCGGAAAGCAGAAGCAATAAGGTCCTTTTCCTGGAGTTGAGCACTCTTTGGGAATGGGTCAATACCTCCATCCCTTCGCTCACCGGATAGCGGCAGGCAGCCACCAAGGACTTGGCCCCCTTGACTTCCACCACACAGATCCGGCAGGCTCCAATCTCATTGATCTCTTTCAGAAAACAAAGGGTGGGAATGTCGATATTTGCCTGATGGGCTGCTTCCAGGATGGTTGCATTTTTCGGCGCTGTCACTGTCATTCCATTTATCTTTAATGTTACCGTTTCCATAGTATGTCCTCCTCGTCTCTACTCTTTATAAATAGCACCAAACCGGCATTTCTCCATACATGCCCCGCATTTCACACATTTTGCCGTGTCGATGACATGGGGCTCCTTCACCTTGCCGATGATGGCATCATTGGGGCAGGTGCGGGCACAAAGGGTACAGCCTTTGCATTTATCCGGATCAATCCGGTAGGTAAGAAGATCTTTACATACTCCAGCCGGACATCTCTGTTCTTCTATATGGGCAATGTACTCATCCCGGAAATACTGTAACGTGGACAGCACCGGATTGGGCGCCGTCTGACCGAGAGCACAGAGGGCATTGTCTTTGATGTGATAACATAATTCTTCCATTTTGTCCAAATCCTCCATGACTGCCTTACCCATGGTGATCTTTTCCAGCATTTCCAGGAGGCGCTTCGTTCCCAGACGGCAGGGAGCACATTTTCCACAGGACTCATCCACGGTGAAATTCAGGAAAAATTTTGCAATGTCCACCATACAGGTGCCTTCATCCATCACAATCAGTCCGCCGGAACCCATCATAGAGCCGATGGCGGCCAAATGCTCATAATCAATGGGCACGTCCAGATGCTCTGCCGGAATACAGCCGCCGGAAGGACCACCGGTCTGTGCCGCTTTGAATTTCTTCCCTCCCGGGATGCCTCCGCCGATCTCTTCTACGATTTCCCGAAGCGTCGTTCCCATGGGCACCTCCACCAAACCGGTGTTGTTGATCTTGCCGCCCAAGGCGAACACTTTGGTCCCTTTAGAGGTCTCAGTGCCGATGGAGGAAAACCACTCTGGACCGTTTAAAATGATCCGCGGCACGTTGGCCCAGGTCTCTACGTTATTGAGAATGGTCGGCTTCTGGAACAGCCCTTTTACCGCAGGGAATGGCGGACGGGGGCGGGGTTCTCCCCGGTTTCCCTCGATGGAGGTCATAAGAGCCGTTTCCTCGCCACAGACAAAAGCGCCAGCGCCCAACCGCAATTCGATATCAAAATCAAATCCGCTGTCAAAGATATTTTTTCCCAGGAACCCGTATTCCCTGGCCTGCCGGATGGCAATGTTCAGACGTTCCACCGCGATGGGATATTCCGCACGCACATAGATATAGCCCTGCGTCGCCCCAATGGCATAGCCGGCGATGGCCATAGCCTCCAACACCACATGGGGATCCCCCTCCAAGACGGAACGATCCATAAAAGCTCCCGGATCCCCTTCATCCGCATTACAGCAGACATATTTCTGGTCCGCCTGATTGTCCTTGGCAAATTTCCATTTGCGGCCTGTGGGGAATCCGGCGCCGCCTCTGCCCCTTAAGCCGCTTTCGGTGATCGTATGGATCACATCGTCCGGCGTCATCGTGGTGAGCACCTTCCCCAACGCCTGATAACCTTCCGTCGCTATGTATTCTTCAATATTCTCCGGATTGATCACGCCGCAGTTTCTAAGCGCCACACGCATCTGTTTTTTATAAAAAGGTGTCTCATTCAGCGGATACACCGTATTGCCCTTCACGGTCTCGCTGTACAGCAGACGAGGGATCACGTTTCCTTTTGCCAGATGCTCTTCCACGATTTCCGGAATATCTTCTTCCTGAACCCGGGAATAGAACGCGCCTTCCGGATATACGATCATGATTGGTCCCAATTCACACAGACCAAAGCATCCGGTCATGACCACCTTAACCTGATCCTCCAAATCCTTATCTTTGATTTCCGCCCGGAGCCGGTCAATGATCCTCCGGCTGCCAGAGGATGTACATCCGGTACCGCCGCAGACGAGAACTTCCCGAAATTCTTTATTCACAGTATCGCTGTGAGTCACTGTCATCCGATGCGCTTCATTCAGACGCAGCTCCAATTCTCTTTTATGCTTGTCACGGATCTCATTTAATTCCTTCAGTGATTTCATCATATACCTCCCATCCTCTCCGGCTATTCATATTTTGCCAAAATGTCGTCAATGTCATCTACGGTCAGACGTCCATACACTTCATCGTTGACCATCATGACCGGGGCCAGCCCGCAGGCGCCCACGCATCGGCAGGCATCCAGGGAGAATTTTCCATCGGGCGTGCATTCGCCGCCTACAATCCCTAATTTTTCCATCAGCTTATTGTAAATATCTCCGGAGCCTTTGACATAGCAGGCGGTTCCCAGACAGACAGAAATCCGGTATTTTCCTTTGGGATTCAATGTGAATTGGGAATAAAATGTGACGACGCCATACACCTTTTCCATCGGTATCTGGGTCTCATCAGAAATGATCTTCAGGACTTCTTTGGGAAGATATCCATAAATATCCTGGGCCTTTTGGAGAATGGGCATCAATGCGCCCTGCTGTGATTTCAACTCATCAATCACGGCCAATAAAGCTTTTTCCTGCTCCTTGGTTCCCTTAAAGGCCACTGTTGTTTTCGTTTGCGGCATCGCGTTACCTCCTCATATCCTTTTTTGTTAATCCATTAACAGCATTGTTATATTTGCAACGTATTCTTATTTTAGCATGTTTTGTTGTAACATTGTACCATTAAATTTTATTTTCTCTATTTTTTCTATTTGTTACAAAATTGTCATTCTAGCCTTGTCTGTAATTGCTAAATGTTTGATCGTTTTAGTATACATTATTTTTAGTAAAAACGTCCTGTTTTCTGACATTTTTCTCGCTTTTCCAGTCAAAACAGAGAAAATGAAAATTTATGGTCATTCCTGTCAAATGAACAGAACAAAGTGGGCAAGCCCCCCTCCCCTCAATCTTTGAGGGGCTTGACAGCTTTGCGCGCCAGATGCATTTTCCTCTTGCCCCCGTGCGCATCCCGCACGGAGTGCTTTTTTGTTTCATAGGACGGAATTTACTATGAAACAAAAAAGGAGCTGCGGTACCGGTCATCCGGTGCCGCAGCTCCTATTCTCAAACTTTCGTCATCTCACAGACAAAAACTTATGCATTTTTTCTCATGGCAGCTTCTACCACATGTCCAACCAGCACAGAAGTGGTTACACTTCCCACACCGCCAGGAACTGGAGTGATTGCGTCTACGATCGGCTCAACAGCTGCATAGTCCACATCACCGCAAAGCTTGCCTTCCGCATTTACATTGATTCCTACATCAATTACGGTCTGGCCAGCCTTCACATAATCAGCGCCGACAACACCTGCACGGCCAGCAGCGACGATCACGATGTCGGCTTCTTTTGCCACAGAAGGCATGTCCACGGTCTTCGTATGGCAGATCGTAACAGTGGCATTTTTCTTCACCAGCATCATGGCTGCCGGTTTGCCCACTACCAGGCTTCTGCCGATGACAACGGCTTTTTTACCGGTACAGTCAATGCCATAGTGATCCAGAATTTCCATACATGCCTGTGGAGTACATGGCGGGAAACCGATCTTTTTGCCGGTAAATACGCCTGACATAGACAGGTCTGTCATACAGTCCACGTCTTTTTCCGGAGCCAGTGCGTTTTCGATCACTGCCTGATCCAGATGTTTTGGAAGCGGACGGAATAACAGTACGCCATGGATTTTATCATCTTTGTTTACTTTATCGATAGTAGCCAGAAGCTCTTCCTGGGAAACATCTCCCGGAAGCAGGATCTTCTCGCAGGCAACACCTAAGGTCTCGCAACGTTTGGTCGCACCTTTTTCGTAGGAAATATCACTTGGGTTCTCACCTACACGAATGATGCAAAGAGTTGGGTTCACGCCTTTTTCCTGCAGTTTCGCCACATCCCCTTTGATTCTCTCATTCAAAGCTGCTGTTACTTCTTTTCCTAATAATTGTTTTGCCATTTTCTTTTTTCCTCCGATTCTATTTTGCTATCATTTCAAACGGGACAATACGCTGTCAAATGTCTCGTCTGCGATCTTTGTATATTTTTCGAGCATCGCATCTGCTTTTTTGTTCAATTCTTCCGCATATGCTCTGTCTGTCATAGATTTGGTATTGATATATACATTCAGGCTGGCGCCTTTTAACGCAGCTTTGCAGAAAGCAGCGCCTACGC
The DNA here is from genome assembly GCA_050944615.1 of Blautia sp. Classification (GTDB taxonomy): domain Bacteria; phylum Bacillota; class Clostridia; order Lachnospirales; family Lachnospiraceae; genus Blautia_A. The sequence goes on along the minus strand of JBMNRL010000026.1, from coordinate 650 downwards.
CGGCATCGCTGATAGCAAGGGTGGAGCCCTTTGCACCAAACTCCACGATCAGCTCGATGGCTTCACAGCATTTTTCCATGATTTCCATAGGAACAGAGCAGGCTTCTTTCAGAGCAGCTTCCATCACACGTGCTTTCTCTGCTTTCTCCTCTTCGGTCTGACGAGGCATGCCATATGCTTTGGACAGCGGTTCAAACACTTCCGCATCACGTTCGATCAAGCGCAGGAAGTCCTTTTGCAGCTGGTCGCATTTGCCCTTCAGCTCCCACATTTCGTCTTCCACTTCCGCATATTTTTTCTTTCCTACGGTCAGGCTTCCTACCATATTGCCAAGAGCAGTTCCCACCGCACCTACTAATGCAGATGCGCCGCCGCCGCCCGGCACCGGAGCCTTAGAAGCTAATACTTCTACAAATTCTGTACATGTACTTGTTGAAAATCCCATTGGTATGTACCTCCTACATTTACTTGATAAGCACCTCCTAAGGGCCAGAAGCCCCCGGAGGTGTCAGCATGTTTAAAACTTTGCGATATCTTAGAACAGGCCGGAAATCTTGCCAGTTTCGTCCACATCGATTCTCTCTGCTGCCGGCACTTTCGGAAGTCCTGGCATTGTCATGATCTCTCCGGTCAGGGCTACGATGAAGCCT
>JBMNRL010000025.1:0-47710 GCA_050944615.1 Blautia sp. | reverse complement strand
CTGCCCATGAGGATTACATGCGGGCGGCAAAATACTATTTTGACTGCATTATCGGGCCATTCAAGCCTTATATGCGAAAAGCGCTGGAGAGGGTCCGCCAGCTGGATGTATCCATGATTTGTACCGGGCATGGGCCTGTTTTGGATACGGATATTGATTTTATGATGAATACTTATGAGAAATGGTGTACGGTGATCAATCCCAACAAGGAAAAAACAGTGGTCATGCCTTACGTGAGCGCCTATGGCTACACACGGGAGATCGGGCAGGAAATCGCAAGAGGTATCAAAGAGAGCGGAGATATCAAGGTTTTGATGTTTGACATGGTAGAGTCCAACGAAGAAGAGGTGCTGGAAGCCATCGGTTTTGCGGATGGTTTGCTGTTTGGCACGCCGACCATTGTGGGAGAGGCATTAAAACCGATTTGGAATCTCACCACATCCATGTTTGCCGGAACGCATGGCGGAAAACTGGCCAGCGCTTATGGCAGCTATGGATGGAGCGGAGAAGGCGTGCCCCATATTTTGGAACGGTTGAAGCAATTGCACATGAAGGTGACAGAGGGCTTCAAAGTACGGTTCCGCCCAAGCGATGCCCAGTTGGTGGATGCGTATGAATATGGCTTTGATTTCGGATGCCGCCTTCTGGAGAAAGAGAATCCCAAGAAGGAGAAAAAAGGTGCCAGGAGTTTGGTGAAATGTCTGGTGTGTGGAGAAATTTTTGATTCTTCTTTGGAAATCTGTCCGGTGTGCGGCGTTGGCAGAGAAAATTTTGTCCCGGTGGAAGTGGAGGAGAGCTCTTACCGAGAGGACTCCCAAGAGTTTTATGTGATTTTGGGTAATGGCGCGGCAGGATTTTATGCGGCAAAAGCAATCCGGGAGAGGGATAAGACGGGATCTGTCGTTATGGTATCCAATGAGGAGTATCCTACCTATAACCGTCCTATGCTGACCAAATCCATCATGGCCGGCTTAAATCCGCAGGAGATCGGGGTGGAGCCTGTTTCCTGGTATGAGGAAAATAAGGTGTACCAGGTGTTGGGAAAGACCGTGGACCAGGTAGATACTGCCGAAAGAGAAATTGTGCTCTCTGACGGAGCACGGCTCAAATATACGAAGCTGATCTACGCTTTGGGTGCAGAATGCTTTATTCCGCCGATGGAAGGCAAAGAGAAGCCGGAGGTGATTGCCATCCGAAGGCTTGCCGATACGCAGAAAATTGCTTCCTTGCTTCCCAAGATAAAAGAGGCGGTGGTCATTGGCGGCGGCGTTCTGGGATTAGAGGCAGCCTGGGAGCTACACAAATCAAAGTGCAAGGTGACGGTATTAGAAGCGGCACCCCGGATTATGGGACGGCAGCTGGATACGGGAGCCAGTGAAATGCTGATGGAGATTTCCAAAGCAAACGGCATCGAAATCCAGACGGCGGTAAAGATCGCAGGGATAGAAGGAGAAGATCATGTGACGGGAGTGCGTTTGGAGGATGGAACAGTATTGCCGGCACAGCTAGTGGTTGTTTCTTGCGGTGTGCGCGCAAATACAGCTGTGGCTAAGGGGATGGGCCTGAATGTGAACCGCGGCGTGGTGGTGAACGGAAACATGGAAACCTCCATGGAAGACGTCTATGCCTGCGGAGACTGTGCGGAATTTGACGGCATCAATTATGCAATTTGGCCTCAGGCGGTGGAAGAAGGCAAGACAGCCGGCGCCAATGCCGCCGGAGAAGCGCTCATATATCAGACCGTGCCTGCCGCGCTGAGCTTTCATGGGATGAATACGGCACTTTATGCCATCGGGGATAATGGCAGCAATTCCAATCTGCTTTACAAGACTGCGGAATTTAAGGACCGCGGCAAGAAACAGTATGAGAAATATTATTTTCTTAACAACCGCCTCTGTGGGGCAATCCTGCTGGGGGATACTTCTAAGATGGCAAAAGTGACAGAAGCTATGGAAAAGGGTGCTTCCTTCCCAGACATGTTTTCTTAAATCCAACATGACTTTTCCGTGAATGCATGTTAAAATAGAAAAAAACAAGCGAAAAATTGAGCATTGGCGGAATCCATGCGAGTGACAGGAGGATATTATGAAATACGGTAAAATTCGCATCGACGACGGAAATTTGATTTTTACAAAGCGAATGATGACCAATAGTCTTCCATGTGAAGATATCCTTTGGGCCTATAGAAGAAAAGAGGATGCGGGAAACAAAGACGGGGCAGCGGCGCCGGGGAACGACGGGAATTCCATCATCATACGTACCCGCAAAGGAAAGCGTTATAAATTTGATATGACGGAAGAGGAGACGAAGGCATGTCTTCTTCATCTCAGAGAATTGAATCCGTGGATGTCTTTGGGGTTTCCCAAAGGCACCCGGATTCCTCTGCAGAACCTGCCAAATACCAGGGATTTGGGGGCACTTAAGACGGTAGACGGGAGATTTATCCTGCCTCACAAGCTGATCCGCAGCGGGGAACTGTACCATATGTCCAAAGCGGATGTGCGTACCCTGCGGGAGGAATACCATGTGACGACTGTGGTGGATTTCCGGACGGATGCAGAGCGCACTCATAAGCCGGATACAGAGATGGAGGGTGTCTGCTATATTGACAATCCAATATTGGAAGAAGAGACGGTGGGGATCACCAGGGAGAAGGGGATCATGGAGCTTTTGATGGCCTTTGACGGAGAGCCTAAAAGCTATATGGAACAGACTTACCGTTCTTTGGCGCTGGACAGTTTTTCTACGAATCAGTATGCGAAGTTTTTTCAATATTTGCTGGAGCAGGAAAATGGTGCAATCTTATGGCATTGTACTGCAGGCAAGGACCGGGTGGGAGTCGGGACAGCCCTGTTGCTTTCTGCCTTGGGGGTTCCCAGGGAGGCGATTTATGAGGATTATCTGCGGACCAACCAGTATTTGGAGCAAGAAACAGAATATATGCTTCAGCTTCTTGACAGCCGCCTGAAGGGACATCCGGAAGCGGCAGAGAATATTAAGGTCATGATGAGCGTGGAACAGCGGTATTTGGAAGGTGTGTTCCAGGCCATTGAAGCGGAGTACGGTTCTATGGACCGGTACCTGAAGAAGAAAATGTGTCTGACGCCGAAGGCTTTGGAGCGGCTTCAGAATAAGTATTTGGTTTAGGCTTGTGAACCCTTTTTAAAACCCGGATTCAGATAGTTTAGAAAGTTTATAAGTATTTCAGAAGTTTGTCACGTCCCATTCACAAATTTACGTTAAGATAACTATACTAGCAGCAGGGAGTATAGCAAATAAATGAATGGAGGCGTGTTATGAAGTACATGACTTATTACGAAACAGAAGAAATCGTGTCGGAAAAAGAATACATGAATGCCTTTGCAAAATTACAGGCGGAGAATCCATACATACAGAAGAAGATAGATTATATCGAAAGATATCATTTTATATCTGAGTTGAGCGAGAATCTTCATTTGCCGGAGTATTCCATTTGCAAAAAGAATGAGGAGGAGCTCTTTTTGGAGAAGACTTCGATCCAGGGCAATCTTTTCTGGAGGGAATGCGAACAGATTACTGCAGAAGAGGCCCAGAAGCTAAGGGATGGGATAAGGGATTGGATGAAGGACGATCCCAGACATCTTGTGAGGGATTTCTATTTGCAGATGACGATCAACCGCCTGCGGTATGACTTCTGTGAAACTTATGAGAGAGAAGAATATGTCTATCATAAGAGTGACCGGGTAGTGTTTAACCGGGATCTCAGAAAGATACGGGGCAATTATGTGCTGGAGTGTATGCCCAGAGGGTGTGTCCAGGTGAAGATGCGCCGTGCCAAGACGATTCCCAGAGTGATTCAGGGGATGATGCAAGGGCCGGAATTTGTCGCTGGCGTGCCTGCGTATGCATAATATACATACAAAATGAATATTAAAGCGGCGATAGATGAATTCTGCACAGCGTAGCTTTAACACGTTATTATAATTATTTTTTGTTGGATAATTAAGGAACTTTGGACCTGCACCGAAAAAAAAGGTGCAGGTTTTCCTTTGTTCTCATTGACAAAAAAATATATCTTGATATAATTAAGAGAATAAAAATTAGCTGATTTTGTTATCGGACTGAGAAAGAAGGTATATCATACATGAAACAGCGAGTATTATCTCTTCTAGTGGACAATACAGCCGGTGTATTAAGCCGTATTTCAGGGCTTTTCAGCCGCAGAGGCTATAATATTGACAGCCTTTCCGCTGGTGTGACGGCAGATCCCAGGTTTTCCAGGATGACGGTCGTATGCAGCGGGGAAGCTATGATATTGGAGCAGATTACCAAACAACTGGCGAAGCTGGTGGATGTGCGGGATATTAAGGTCCTGGACCCGGATGAGAGTGTGAACCGGGAACTGATCTTGGTGAAGGTGTCCGCAAGGCCGGAGCAGCGTCAGGGTGTGATCGCGGTGGCTGATATTTTCCGTGCGAAGATTGTGGATGTGAGCAAGGATTCCTTGATCATTGAATTGACAGGGACCAAGAGCAAGCTGGGAGCATTCATCGATCTGCTTCATGACTATGAAGTTCTGGAGCTGGCAAGGACCGGCATTACAGGCTTGTCCAGAGGATCAGAAGACGTCCGGTATCTTTAAATTACATATTTTTAGGTGGCTAAGGGGAATGATTCCCTTAACAATATATTATTAGGAGGATAAGTAAAATGGCAGCAAAAATTTATTATCAGGAAGATTGTAATCTCTCATTGCTGGAAGGCAAGACGATTGCCGTTATCGGTTATGGCAGCCAGGGTCATGCCCAGGCATTAAATGCAAAAGAATCCGGATGTAACGTTATCATCGGTCTGTACGAGGGCAGCAAATCCTGGAAGAGAGCAGAAGAGCAGGGATTCGAAGTATATACTGCAGCAGAAGCAGCAAAAAAGGCAGATATCATCATGATTTTGATCAACGATGAGAAACAGGCCCAGATGTACAAAGAATCTATTGAGCCAAACCTGGAAGAGGGGAATATGCTGATGTTCTCTCATGGTTTCAATATCCATTACGGATGCATCGTACCTCCGAAGAATGTGGACGTTACGATGATCGCGCCGAAGGGACCGGGACATACTGTTAGAAGCGAATATCAGGAAGGCAAAGGAGTTCCTTGTCTGGTTGCTGTTGAGCAGGATGCTACCGGCAAAGCGCTGGATCTGGCACTTGCTTATGCGCTCGCCATCGGTGGAGCGAGAGCAGGCGTTTTGGAGACAACCTTCCGTACAGAGACCGAAACAGACCTTTTCGGAGAGCAGGCCGTATTGTGCGGCGGTGTCTGTGCATTGATGCAGGCAGGCTTCGAGACCTTGGTAGAAGCTGGTTACGACCCGAGAAATGCATATTTTGAATGTATCCATGAGATGAAGCTGATCGTAGATTTGATCTACCAGTCAGGTTTTGCAGGCATGAGATATTCTATTTCCAATACAGCTGAGTATGGCGATTACATCACAGGGCCGAAGCTGATCACAGAAGAGACTAAGAAGACTATGAAGAAGATCCTCTCCGACATCCAGGATGGTACCTTTGCCAAAGAATTCCTGCTGGATATGTCTGCTGCAGGCGGCCAGGTTCATTTCAAGGCTATGAGAAAATTAGCGGCAGAGCATCCTTCTGAAATCGTTGGTGAGGAGATCCGTAAGTTATACAGCTGGAATGGCGAGGACAAATTGATCAACAACTAATTTTATTTGGTTAAGGGGTAGATATGGAGTCTAGAGAACGAAATATTGCGTTATGCATTCTGTTCACCATACTGACTTGCGGGATCTATGGCCTGTATTGGATGGTGGTGCTCAATGACGATATGCTGGATGCACTAAATGAATATGGAACCAGCGGTACCATGGTTCTGGTCTTGGATATTGTTACCTGTGGCATTTACGGCCTCTATTGGATCTATCAGATGGGCAAGCGTGTGGACCGGCTCAATGAAATGTATGGACGCCGGACGGATAACTCAGGTCTTCTGTACTTGTTGATCAGTATCCTTGGGTTTTCCATCGTTGCGTATGGCGTTGCTCAGAATGAGCTGAACAGTTTTTACAGAAGCTTTCCACCCACGAATTACCAGCAATAGGAAAAGTTAAATCAAAGCCCTCTTAAAGCATTTCGGTTTAGGAGGGCTTTTTATCACAGGAGGAAAATATTATGGGAATGACTATGACCCAGAAAATTCTGGCAGCCCATGCCGGCCTTGAATATGTGGAGGCCGGACAGCTGATCGAAGCGGATCTTGATTTAGTCCTGGGCAATGACATCACATCCCCAGTGGCTATTCATGAGATGGACAAGATGACAGTGGATACTGTGTTTGATAAGGATAAGATTGCTCTGGTCATGGACCACTTTATCCCGAACAAAGATATCAAATCTGCAGAACACTGTAAGTGTGTGCGGGAGTTTGCCTGCAGACATGAGATCACCAATTATTTTGATGTGGGAGAGATGGGAATTGAGCATGCCCTTCTTCCGGAAAAAGGACTCACTGTGGCCGGAGATGTGATTATCGGCGCGGATTCCCACACTTGTACCTATGGTGCGCTGGGGGCATTTTCCACCGGTGTGGGAAGCACGGATATGGCTGCTGGCATGGCTACCGGCAAAGCCTGGTTTAAAGTGCCTTCCGCCATCAAATTTAATATCGTGGGTAAACCCTCTAAATGGGTGAGCGGTAAGGATGTGATCCTGCATATCATCGGCAAGATCGGTGTGGACGGCGCTCTGTATAAATCCATGGAGTTTACTGGAGAAGGTATTGCGAATTTGTCCATGGATGACCGTTTTACCATTGCCAATATGGCCATTGAAGCCGGCGGTAAGAACGGGATTTTCCCGGTGGATGATTTGGCAATCGCTTATATGAAGGAGCATTCAAAGAGATCCTATAAGGTTTATGAGGCGGATGCGGATGCTGTCTATGATGAGGAATATACCATCGATCTTAGCAAACTGGAGCCAACGGTGGCATTCCCACATCTTCCAGAAAATACAAAGACCATTTCCGAAATCACAGAGGATGTGGTCATTGATCAGTCTGTCATCGGTTCCTGTACTAATGGACGTATCGATGATCTGCGGATCGCTGCGAAAATCTTAGAGGGCCGGAAGGTGAAAAAAGGCGTGCGCTGCATCGTCATCCCAGCTACCCAGGCAATCTATCTGCAGGCTATGGAGGAAGGTCTTTTAAAAACCTTTATTGAAGCGGGCGCAGTGGTGAGTACCCCGACCTGTGGTCCCTGCCTTGGCGGATATATGGGGATCTTAGCGGCCGGTGAGCGGTGTATTTCCACCACCAATCGGAATTTTGTCGGCCGTATGGGACATGTGGATTCAGAAGTTTATCTGGCAAGCCCGGCAGTGGCAGCGGCAAGCGCAGTGACTGGTAAGATTTCATCCCCGGAAGAATTGGGATTATAGGAGGAAGCATATGAAGGCACATGGTACAGTTTTTAAATATGGAGATAATGTGGATACGGATGTGATCATTCCTGCCCGCTATCTGAATTCCTCAGATCCGGCGGAGCTGGCAACCCACTGCATGGAGGATATCGATAAGGATTTCATAAAGAATGTGAAAAAAGGTGATATCATCGTTGCGGATAAGAATTTTGGCTGCGGATCTTCCCGTGAGCACGCGCCTATCGCGATTAAAGCGGCGGGTGTGAGCTGTGTGATCGCAGAGACCTTTGCCAGGATTTTTTACCGGAATTCTATCAATATCGGACTTCCCATCATTGAGTGTCCGGAAGCATCCCAAGGGATTGAAGCCGGAGATGAAGTGGAAGTGGATTTTGACAGCGGCGTGATCTATAACCGCACAAAAGGGACGCAGTTCCAGGGACAGGCGTTTCCGGAATTCATGCAGAAGATCATAGCGGCAGAAGGCCTGGTCAACTACATCAATCAGAAATCATAACTTTGCAAGCGTCGGATCCTTATAAGACATCTTTGGATCCGGGTGCCGGAGCAGGAGGACAGGGGAGAACCGCATGTTATCCTGCTCTGTGCATAAAATATCAGCAGGGCTTCGAATTGTTTTCGGTATTTGATACAAAATTAAAAAAAATAGAAAAAATGTTTTGCATTTTGCGGAAAATCTGGTATAATAATCATCACCGGGGTATGGCGTAGCTTGGTAGCGCGCACGGCTGGGGGCCGTGAGGTCGCAGGTTCAAATCCTGTTGCCCCGATTGGAAATGAAATTAGGTTGACATAGAGGGTTTCTGGTGGTAATCTATCAGTAATCTGTTCATATGGATAACGCGAAGAAGAGGAGTAGTACATTTGTTTCAGACTTCAGAAAGCTGCTGGCTGATGTGAAGCAGCGGATGGAATCGGTGGAACTGACCTTGGAGCGGCTGCCTGAAATTGCGAAGAGTAGGCGCAGACGAAGACCCCATCGTTACAAGGGGAGGATATAAGGTTCCGGAAGGAATCCGTATCTTTTGAGTGCATGGTTTTTCCATGAAATTAGAGTGGTACCGCGTAGGGCTGTAAGTGTCTTTCGTCTCTGACAGAAATGTTGGATGATGAAGGGCTTTTTTTATTTCATAGGATTCGGGTGCCAAAGTGGGCGGGCAGGTATTGACCTCCTACGGCAGACTTGTGATAGCGAGTCTGAAAATCCAGTGCTTACGAAGACTTATGCGTGAAGGCTCTCCTGAACGCATGTAGTCGCAGTTGGCACTTAGTTGAAGAGGAGCGTGTGTCTGCTGTAGGAGGACAATATCTGCCAGAATCCCCCTTTTGGCACCCGAATCTTCATAGGAAATTGCGTCCTATGAAATAAAAAAGCAATCTGTGCAGTATTTCTTTTCAGTGGAACGGATCATTTGAAGAATGTTTCTGGCAAATCAAATTGGCTGCAAAAAGGATCGATACAATGATAAGGAGGATAAAGTTATGATGAAAGCTGGCAAGTACAAACGGCAGTATTTTATGCCGCCGCAGGAATGTATGGAATGGACGAAAAAGGAGTACATTGAGAAACCGCCCATCTGGTGTAGCGTAGACCTTAGGGACGGCAATCAGGCGTTGGTGATTCCCATGAGTCTGGAACAAAAGATTGATTTTTTTAAGCTGTTGGTAAAGATTGGTTTCAAAGAGATCGAAGTGGGATTTCCGGCGGCATCTGAGACGGAATACCAGTTTTTACGGGCTTTGATCGAACAGGATTTGATTCCGGAGGATGTGACGATCCAGGTGCTCACCCAGGCCAGGGAACATATCATCCGTAAGACCTTTGAGGCGGTAAAAGGCGCACCCAAGGCCATCGTTCATGTGTATAACTCCACCTCTCTTTCCCAGAGAGAGCAGGTGTTTAAAAAATCGAAAGAGGAGATCTTAAAGATCGCTGTGGACGGCGCTGCCCTTTTGAAAAAACTGGCGGATGAGACCGAGGGTAATTTCCTCTTTGAATACAGTCCAGAAAGTTTTACCGGAACGGAGCCGGAATATGCGTTGGAGGTCTGCAATGCCGTGTTAGATGTGTGGAAACCTACGGCAGATAAAAAAGCAATTATCAACCTTCCGGTAACGGTGGAGCATTCCCTGCCCCATGTGTACGCCAGCCAGATTGAGTATATGTGTAAGAATCTGAAATATAGGGAAAATGTGGTGGTATCCCTTCATCCACACAACGACAGAGGCTGCGGTGTGGCCGATTCTGAGCTTGGCATTTTGGCCGGTGCAGACAGGATCGAGGGCACCTTGTTCGGAAACGGAGAGCGGACCGGTAACGTGGACGTGGTGACGCTGGCTATGAACATGTATGCACAAGGCGTGGATCCTGGGCTGGATTTTTCCGACATGCCGGATATCTGCGAAAAATATGAAGAATATACAGGCATGAAGATTGATGAGAGGAGCCCGTATAGTGGAGCGTTGGTATTTGCCGCATTTTCCGGTTCCCATCAGGATGCCATTGCCAAAGGAATGCATTGGAGAGAAGATATTGATACCGAGCATTGGACGGTTCCTTATCTGCCCATTGATCCCACAGATATTGGAAGGAATTACGACGCGGATGTGATCCGTATCAACAGCCAGTCTGGAAAAGGTGGCGTAGGTTATATCCTGGAGACAAAATATGGCTTAAATCTGCCGGCGAAAATGCGTGAGGCTATGGGGTATGTGGCCAAAGGTGTTTCTGACCATACGCATAAAGAGCTGCATCCCGATGAAATTTTTGAATTGTTTAAGAAGAACTTTGAAAATGTAGTGACTCCTTTTAGCATCCATGAGGTACATTTCCAGCAAAAAGACGGAATCACTGCACAGGTAACTTCTTCCTTTGGAGGAAAGACGATGACCACAGAGGCCAAAGGTAATGGGCGTCTGGACGCGGTGAGCAATGCATTGAAAAAGGCCTACAATCTGCAGTATCAATTAGTGACTTATCAGGAGCATGCATTAGAGAAGAGTTCCAGCTCCAAAGCGATCGCCTATGTGGGAATTCAGAAGCCTGACGGAAGCCTTTCCTGGGGAGCCGGAGTGGATCCGGATATTATCCGCGCATCCATCGATGCCCTGGTAACAGCGATAAATAATAGATAATGTGCATAAAAAATGGCGGTTGATGTCGAAAGAAAATTGGCAAAATTAACCAAAAAAATTGAAATTCACTTGACTTGTACTCCAGGATTCAATATAATTTCCTTATAAGTCGCTAATATTACGGATTTTGATAGAGGAAATGCGAAGAAGCAAATAATATGCGAAAAAGGGAATTCTTATGAGTACCAGGAAAAATCTGCAAAGCAGAATGAGACGACAGGTCACAAAGACCTTAAAAAAATATCGCCGCCAATACCGTATGGTTGGACGGCTGGCGATTATAGGGATTGCGGCTGTTGGCATTGGTGCTGCAGTATTCCAGATATGCGGACACATGAATAAGAAGAATGTGTATGCCGCATCGAAGGAAGGTGTGGTTTCTTTCCAAGACAGTGCGGTACCCACAGGATTAGCAGGTGTGATTTCCGGTGTGATCGTCACAGAGACCCCGGACGGACCGGTTAACCGTATCGGTACTTCTTTTGAAGAGGTAATGGTTGGTCAGAGGACAGCAAAGCCGGGAAAAGGGATCCCAAGTTTTGATATGAGCAGCAGCATGGAAGCGGCTGTGGATACGATGAACGAGGAATCCATTGCCAAGGCCCAAAGTGCGAAGCTGATGAGCGACACCGATTATGGTACGTTATTGCAGATCGTGGAGGCAGAGGCCGGCGGAGAAGACGTGAAGGGTCGCGTGTTGGTGGCTAATGTCATCATGAACCGTGTAAAAAGCACGCAGTTTCCAAATACGGTAACGGAAGTGGTATGGGATACTTCAGGCGGAGCCCCGCAGTTTTCCCCGACATATGACGGCCGTATCAGCACAGTGACCGTTTCAGATGAGACGAGAGAGGCTGTGAAGCAGGCGATGGAGGGCACGGATTATTCCCAGGGAGCATTGTTCTTTGTGGCAAAGGATCAGGCGGAGAAACGCAATGTGGCTTGGTTTGATTCTGACCTGAAGCATTTATTTGAATATGGAGTCCATGATTTCTATACATTTCCCGATACGGAGTTGGCGAAATTAAGTGATTAAGCGTTGGTGGGCTGCGGCAGAAATTCTGCCGCAGCTTTTTTATTGGATAGGGATCCTATCAAATAAAAAGCACTTCGTGAGGGATCACACTGCGGCGGGAGGGCGTGTTGGCGCTTGCCGCACTCAAAATGGTATGGTATACTCACAAACAGAGACTTGGATGTATCAGAATGCACAAAGAAATGTTTTTCTGTGAGAGAATTTTGTCCTTGTCATACGGAGTCTTACCATGTATACTAGATAAGTATCTGATAAGTTTAATTTGGAATCTGCCGTAAGGGCCTAATCCTTTTTTAAGAATGAGGTGCCAGCTGCATACGGTTGAAATAAGTACATAGAAACAATAGGAGGATATCATGGAAATAATGTACAGAAGCACGAGAGGTGATGGAGATCAGGTGACCGCTTCCCAGGCGATTTTACAAGGATTGTCCAAAGACGGAGGTTTATTTGTGCCCTGTAGCATTCCAAAGCTGGATGTGAGCTTTCAGGATCTGGCTAAGATGAGCTATCAGGAAGTGGCTTATGAAGTGATGAGCCGTTTTCTTACGGATTTTACCGAGGAAGAATTAAAGGATTGTATTGCGAAGGCATACGACAGCAAATTTGATACCGATGCCATCGCTCCGATGAAAGAAGCGGCGGGCATTCATTTTCTGGAATTATTCCATGGTGCGACCATCGCGTTTAAGGATATGGCACTGTCTATCCTGCCACATCTGATGACTACGGCAGCGAAGAAAAATCATGCGGATAAGGAGATTGTGATCCTCACAGCTACCTCAGGTGATACCGGTAAAGCAGCAATGGCTGGTTTTGCGGATGTTCCTGGTACGAAAATCATCGTATTCTATCCTAAAAATGGTGTGAGTCCCATCCAGGAGAAGCAGATGGTGACACAGAAGGGCAATAATACTTATGTGGTCGGTATCACCGGCAACTTTGACGATGCCCAGACAGCGGTGAAGAAAATGTTTAACGATCCGGTCCTGGCAGAAGAAATGGGCGCGGCAGGCTATCAATTCTCATCCGCCAACTCCATCAATATCGGCCGTCTGGTTCCGCAGATCGTATATTATGTCTATGCGTATGCTTCATTATTAAGAAATGGGGAAATCACGGAAGGACAGGAAATCAATGTGGTTGTTCCCACAGGAAATTTCGGCAATATTCTGGCCGCATTTTACGGAAAGCTGATGGGGCTGCCCATCAAAAAGCTGATTTGTGCTTCCAATGAAAACAAAGTGCTTTATGACTTTTTCCGTACCGGCATTTACGATAAGAGGAGAGAATTTATATTGACCAATTCTCCATCCATGGATATCCTGATTTCCAGTAATTTGGAGCGCCTGATTTTCCGTCTCTGCGGTGAGGATGCTGCTAAATGTAAGAAGCTGATGGAGTCATTGTCTGCCGAGGGAAGCTATGAAATTACGGAAGAAATGAAGACTCATCTGGCGGACTTTTACGGTAATTATTGCAGTGAAGGTGAGACTTATGAGGCAATCAGCGCTCTCTATTATGGCGCTGGTTATCTGATTGATACGCACACGGCAGTGGCGGCAGGCGTTTATCAGAAATATCTGAGAAAGACTGCGGATGCGACGCCAGCAGTGGTGGCATCCACAGCGAGTCCCTATAAATTCACCAGAAGCGTGATGTATGCGGTGAATCGGGAGAAATATGAGAACATGTCTGATTTTGAGTTGGTGGATGAGCTGTCTAAGATTTCCGGCCGCCCGGTACCAAAGGCCATCGAAGAAATCCGCACAGCGCCGGTTCTGCATGATACCGTGGTGGATGCCAAGGATATGCCGGCAGCCGTGAAGAAAATTCTAGGAATATAAGATGAAATGGGAAGAGCTGCTTTCCGTGAAACGGGCGGGGAGCTACCAAAGGGGCACGAAGCGGGGGAACGACCTGCGGAGTGAATTTGAAAAAGATTATCACAGGATTATCGGAAGCTCTGCTTTTCGGAGGCTGCAGGATAAGACACAGGTATTTCCGCTGGATAAAAGTGACTTTATAAGAACCAGGCTGACCCATTCTCTGGAGGTATCTTCTTTTGCCAAATCTTTGGGGCAGAATATTGCCCAATATCTGCTGCAAAATGAAATCGATGATACCTTTACCGTGCAGACCAAAGCCGATATCTGTGATATCCTCCAATGTGCAGGGCTGATCCATGACATCGGGAATCCGCCCTTTGGACATTTCGGGGAAGAGGCCATAAGAGATTGGTTTGTGCGCAATCTGTCACAGATGAAATATAAGGGACGGGGAATCACAGAGCTTCTCAAGGATCAGATGCTCCAGGATTTGTATCATTTTGAAGGAAACGCCCAGGCGCTCCGGCAGGTGAGTAAGCTGCATTTTCTGGTAAATGCCAACGGGATGAACCTGACTTATGGAATTCTGGGCACGATCATCAAATATCCGGTTTCTTCTTTGAAAATACATCCGGCCAGCGGGAATATCAAAGAGAAAAAGATGGGATATTATTATGCGGAGCGGGACTTATTTGCAGATATCCAGAAAAGCACCGGAACCAATGGCTGCCGGCATCCGCTGACTTTTATTCTGGAGGCTGCCGATGATATCGCTTACCGGACGGCGGATATGGAGGATGCGTTCAAAAAAGGCTGCATTTCTTATGATACGCTGCTTCGGGAGCTTAGGACCTGGCAGGAGAGATGCGGCGGAGATGTGGTAAAGCTGGATCCGGTGGGGATGCTGGAACACCAGTACCAAAATGCCGTGGAACGAAAGGTGAAGAATCCTCAGGTATACGCGGTCCAGAATTGGGTTGTCCGGCTGCAGAGCTCGTTGATCTACTGTGCTACCTATGGATTTACTTCCCATTACCGGCAGATTATGGACGGCTCTTATGGCTGTGATCTGTTTAAGAATACGTACGGGGAATGGGTGATGGAGGCACTGGGAGACATTGCCTACCGGTATGCGTTCACATCCCGTCCGATTTTGGAGTTGGAGATTGCGGCAGGAAGCATTTTGAACTTTCTCATGGACCGCATGGTGCCTGCTGTCTTATATTATGATACGGAAGTGCCGATGCAGATGCTGGAAGAGAAGATGGTGGCTTTGATCTCCGATAATTATAAACAGACGTATCTGGCTTATTCCAGAGGAAAGCCGGAGCAAGAGAGGCTGTATCTGCGGATACTGCTGGCCACGGATTTTATCAGCGGGATGACAGATAGTTATGCGAAGGATATCTACCAAAAGCTGAACGGCATCAGTTGACCGCAGGAGGCTTCAATTTGTTTGCTGTTTTTTAAAAATGTATAAATTTTAGTACAAAAGATTGTTAAAGCATTGACATCTTTTGTCAGAGATGAGATAATACTAATGATTTTTCATGACAAAAAGGAGGAAGCAATATGTCAACAAAAGCGTATTATCCGATTAATGAGATCGGAAAAGGGAAAGTTGGATTTTACAAGACGCGTTCTATTATTGAAGCTGCTTTTTACGGGAACAACGTGGTTCCAGTGAATACTTTAAAACAAGCATATGAGTTAGCAAAGAATTCTCCGGGCACCATCGTAACAGATATGCCGGTATACAGAGGAGAAGAGTTCGGTCTGGAAGCAGATGCAAAAGTTCTTCTTTTCAATGACGGTGCGATCACAGGACGTTATGCAACTGCACGCCGTATCGCAGGTGAGCCGGGAGTAGATTGTGAAGCGCTGGATAAAGTGGCTATGGATGCAGTCTATACTTCCCGTCATAAAAAAATGTATCACGCAACGGTATACGCTGGCTTGGATCCAGAGTTCATGGTAAAATGCCATCTGTTGATTCCGGAAGGCGAAGAGAACATCATGTACAACTGGATGCTGAACTTCCAGTATATGTCAGATGATTATGTAAAAATGTACAAGAATTCCCAGCCGGTAGGTGACGGCAAAGAGCCGGATATCTATATCTTCTCTGATCCTCAGTGGGTACCAGTGGAGAATCCTGGTGTCAGCTTTGACTGCCTCAGCGATCCTGCGAAGAAGACTCTGTGCTACTTTAATACAGAACAGAACTGTGCTTGCATCCTCGGTATGAGATACTTTGGTGAGCACAAAAAAGGTACATTGACCATGGTATGGGCAATCGCTAACCGTAACGGATATGCTTCCTGCCACGGCGGACAGAAGGAATATACCTTAGCTGACGGAAGCAAATATGTTGCATCTGTATATGGTCTGTCAGGATCCGGTAAATCCACTCTGACTCATGCAAAACATGGTGGCAAATATGAGATCAAGGTGCTGCATGACGATGCATTCATCATCAATACCGATACCTGTGCATCTATTGCCATTGAGCCTACTTACTTTGATAAGACCGCAGATTATCCGACTGGCTGTGAAGACAACAAATATCTTCTGACCGCTCAGAACTGCTCTGCGACCTTAGATGACGAAGGAAAGATCCAGTTGGTAACAGAGGATATCCGTAATGGTAACGGCCGTGCGATCAAATCCAAACTCTGGTCTCCGAACCGTGTGGATAAGATTGATTCTCCAGTAAATGCAATCTTCTGGATCATGAAAGACCCGACCATCCCGCCAGTAGTAAAACTGAAAGGTGCTTCTTTGGCATCTGTTATGGGTGCGACCTTAGCGACCAAGAGATCTTCTGCAGAGCGTCTGGCTCCTGGCGTAGATCCGAACAAACTGGTTGTTGTACCTTACGCAAACCCATTCAGAACCTATCCTCTGGCTAACGACTATGAGAAATTTAAAAAACTGGTAGAAGAGAAGAATGTAGACTGCTACATCGTAAATACTGGTGATTTCATGGGCAAGAAAGTACAGCCGAAGGATACTCTGGGTATCTTGGAAGCAATCGTTGAGAAGAAAGCTAACTTCCATCAGTGGGGACCATTCTCTGATATCGAGATCATGGATTGGGAAGGCTTCATCCCGGATATGAACGATCCGGAATATGCTGCTCAGCTGAAGGCTCGTATGCAGGACCGTGTAGACGAGATCAAAGCTTTCAGTGAAGAAAAAGGCGGATACGACAAACTTCCGGATGATGCTTTGGCAGCAATTCAGAAAGTTGTTGATGAATTAAAATAAGACAGGCTTTTGTTAAGCCGCAAGACGGAGGGGAGAATATCCTCTCCGTCTTTTCATTTCATAGGAAATTGCGTTCTATGAAATGAAAAAGCACTCCATGCAGGATTTTTTCTTGTGCCTAATTGCTATCAATTTCCAGGATTTTATGTTGAAATCAGGCATATACTAGAGTATAATCAAAGTAAGAAATGAAGCGACAAAGCGTGCTGTGAATTTCCTGAAATGTTCGATAACCTCATTATTTTGAACCTACATCTTTTTGAATGGGAATCCTATATCGCGAAATACGATGTCAGGCCTCTCGTCGTGGAAGACAGAGTATTAGCTGCGGACACCCACCTAGCTTTTGCTAGGCGTCAAAATATGGGAACGGCATTTCGGGGTCACAAAAGAGAAAAGAGAGTCGAAAGACTCTCTTTTACTCTATAAAGCTTGATGATGAAAAACAGGAGGATTGGGGTATGAGTATAACAAAAGAACCATTTGGCTGCACAGCAAGAGGTGAGCAGGCGTCTGTGTATCAGCTTACCAACGCATCCGGGGCATATATGAGAGTTACGGATTACGGCGCTATCATTGTGAGCATAGTGGTTCCGGACAGAGATGGGCGGCTGATTGATGTGGCATTGGGCTATGATTCTGTAGAGGGCTATGAAAAAAGTGACTGCCATTTCGGAGCGACCATAGGCAGAAGCGGCAACCGTACAGCAAATGCGGCTTTTACCATCAATGGGAAAGAATATCATATGGGAGCCAACGAAAGCGGCAATAATTTACATAGCGGTCCGGTTGGTTATGACGATGTGATGTGGGATGTGAAGGAAATCTCAGAAGAGGAGAACAGCATTACCTTTGGGCGGATCAGTCCGGACGGCGAACAGGGTTTTCCCGGGAATTTTAATATTACGGTGCGGATGGAATTTTCTGACAGCAATGAGGTGATCATTCAATATGAGGGAGTCGCTGATCAGGACACGCTCATCAATATGACCAATCATTCTTATTTTAATTTATCCGGACATGACAGCGGCAGCATCTGCGAGAATCAGCTGCAAATACTGGCGGAAGCCATCACTCCAGTGGCAGACAGCGCATCCATCCCAACAGGAGAGCTTCGTCCGGTGGAAGGCACCCCTATGGATTTCCGGACGCCGAAACTGATTGGGCGCGATATTGATGCCGTCTATGATCAGCTGGAATATGCCGGAGGCTTTGACCACAATTATGTGCTGGACGATTATGAAGAAGGAATTGACCGGGTGGTGGCGGATGCTTATTCGCCGAAGACAGGGATTGGCATGGAGGTGACCACAGATCTGCCAGGTGTGCAGTTCTATGCTGGAAATTATATCATTCAGGAGCATGGTAAGAATGGGGCGCTTTATGAGAAAAGAGCTGGATTCTGCCTGGAGACCCAGCAGTTCCCCAATGCGGTCAATCAGCCGGAATTTCCATCACCGGTGGTAAAGGCGGGAACGCTGTACCAGACTTTGACGATTTATCGATTCTATACCAAATAAAAATTGACTGCAGGGCATTTGCTGCGATAGGCGGCAGATGCCTTCTTTTTTTGCCTGAGGGATCATATACTGTGATATGAGGAAGAAAAATGAATTTTATAAAAATCTGACTATTTTCATATTGGCTGGATCATTGGGCGTTTTGCTGGGCCACGAGCATCATCTGCTGGAACAGGATATTGCCAGAAGACAGGCAGAAGAAGCGCAGGAACGGTCCGCTGGTTTTTCTTTTACCTCCCAGCCGGATACGGAGAGCCTCCTTGGAGAAATAGGAAAGGAGAATCTTCAGCAGAGAGGGCAAGAAGAAAGCTGGGACAGTAGGCAGGTAAGCGCCGGGAAAACAGATGACAGCGGTCAGGAAAAGGCGCCGGGTACAAGTGACAGCCAGCCCACAGGGGCGAAAGCACAAGAACCGGCAGAGGCGACGCTTTCGGTAGATGTACAGCCTGCGATGCGGGTGCTTTTGATGACCAGCGGCTATGAGGGGTATTATCATCCCTCTGTCACAGTGGAAATCCAGGGGGAAGAGACAACCTATACGCCGGAGGTTCTGGAAGAGGGGCAGGTGATACGGCTGTCATCGGATGGCGGAGGGATTGCGGTACCAAGCATTCAAAGAAGCCAGGGGACACCCGTCTATTCGGGGGTCATTGAGATCCGGGGGGAGCCGGATGGTCTGGTCGTCATCAATGAGCTGCCCTTAGAGGAATATTTGTATGGGGTGGTACCCAGCGAAATGCCGGCTGATTATGAAATGGAAGCGTTGAAGGCACAGGCAGTCTGTGCCAGAACCTATGCCTGGCGGCAGTTTCTGGATGAAAAATTAGCGGATCACCACGCCCATGTGGATGACAGCGTGGCATTCCAGGTATATAACAACATTGCATCAGATGAGCGGTCCACCCAGGCGGTGGATGAAACTAGTGGGAAAATTCTCTGTCAGGAGGGGCAGCCAATCCAGGCATATTACTTTTCCACGTCTTCGGGAGCTACCAGCACAGATGAGGTATGGGAACCGGAAGAAGAGTCAGGGTATTTAAAAAGTGTGGCCTGTATGTATGACGCGGCGGAGCCGTGGAGCAAATGGCAGGTGTTTTTTCCGCTGTCTGTACTTAATGAACGGATTAGGGACCGCTATGGAGACATTGGTTCCCTGATCAGCATGGAGGTCTTGGAGCGCAGCAGCGGCGGGGCGGTTAAAGAGCTGCGTATTTTGACGGATCAGGAAAGCCGTGTGGTACACAATGAATATGATATTCGCGCGTTGTTTTCACCCAAAGGTCTGTCAATCATAAGAAAGGACGACAGCCAAACGGAAGGACAGAATTTGCTTCCCAGCGCATATTTCACTTTGGATACGGTACAGACGGACGGAGAAATGGCCGGTTACCGTTTTGTGGGAGGGGGGTATGGACACGGTGTCGGCATGAGTCAGACCGGCGCCAATCATATGGCGATGGAAGGCAAAAGCTGTATGGAAATATTGGATTATTTTTACAAAGATGTGACGGTCACTCAACTGGAAATTTCGTAAATGATAGAAAATGCATGATGTGAGGCCGTGAACGGGCGCAGAACAGGGTCCCTTGCCAGATGAGAAAAAGCATGGTATGATGTGTCTAATATTTGAGGGAGTAAACACAATGGATCAAAAGAAAAGAACCGGTACATCGATTGTCGGCTTCATCGCCAGGACCAAACAGGACCATGTAGGTGCTTATGCGGCCCAGGCGGCATACTTTTTAATATTGTCCTTTATCCCCTTTGTGCTTTTTCTTATGACACTGGTTAAATATACGCCGCTTACGTATCACGTAGTCAAGGAGGCTTTCAGCAGCATCCTTCCGGAAAATGTACAGGGATTTGTCATGGGGATCGTCAGTGAAGTCTTTAATAAGTCCACAGCCATGGTGCCCATCACTGGTATTTTGGCGCTGTGGTCTGCAGGGAAAGGCCTGCAGTCACTGACCAATGGACTCAATACCATATACCATGTAAAAGAGACCCGTAACTGGCTGATGACCAGAATATGGGCAGTGCTTTATACCCTTTTATTCAGTTTGTCTCTGGTGGCCAGTTTGATTCTTCTGGTATTTGGTAACAGCATCCAGAAGTATTTGCAAAAGTACATTCCTTTGGTGGCCAAGATGCTTTCCTGGCTTATCGGAGCCAAGACTTTTCTGGTATTTCTAGTGCTGATGGTGGTGTTTTTGCTTTTGTATAAGGTGCTGCCAAACCGAAGGGCCAGCCTAAAGAGCCAGATGCCGGGAGCTGTGCTTACGGCCATTGCCTGGTCTGCCTTTTCCTACTTTTTTTCTCTGTACTTTGAATTTTTCCCTTCCTTTTCTAATATGTACGGCAGTCTGACGGCAGTCATTATGGTTATGCTGTGGATGTATGTGTGCATGAATATTGTGCTGTACGGGGCGGAAGTGAATGCCTATTATGAAAATGAGTTCCGCAAGGCCCAGGCCTTTGCCAGGGACCTTTTTGATAAGGAGAAGCCGGAGCATGAGAAGGATGGAGAACGCCTGGATGACAACGGAGATTTTAAATCCGGTTCTTGACAAATGAAAAGAATGTGTTAAAATGTACAATTATATAGAAAATGCTGTGATAGCGTAAGTAGAGGTCTATTTTCTGTCAGAGAGAGGGAGCCATCGGCTGTAAGCTTCCTTCAGTTCAAATATGCCTTGAGTTTCCCGCTGGAGCTGCTTCTTGGAACGTCTGCCGGCGCCTGCCGGAGGATCAGTAGGAGAAGACGTCACTGTGCGTTAAACAGACAAAAGTGTCCGGTTTATGCCGGAAATTTGGGTGGTACCGCGAATATTGCTTCGTCCCTCTGTGGGGCGGAGCTTTTTTTATTTCATTGGAAATTACGTCCTATGAAATAAAAAGCCCTCCGGGCGGGATCGCACTGCGGCGGAGGGGAAGGATGCCGCGTATGCGGCCCGCCGCAGGCGGAGAATCCTGCGTACAGGATTCTTTCTTGATTCCTAGGAAATTGCGTCCTATGAAAAGAAAAGCATACATTATGTTCAAAGGAGAATGAGAATATGGATATGAAACAGAAACTGCAGGAGCTTCATAGTGAGGCTATGAAGAAGATCCAGGCTTCCGAAGGCTTAGATAAGCTCAATGAAGTAAGAGTCGCTTATCTCGGAAAAAAGGGAGAGCTGACTGCACTTTTAAAGGGCATGAAGGAGGTCTCAGCGGAAGAGCGTCCCATCGTGGGCCAACTGGTGAATGAGACCAGAAGCAAGATTGAAAATCTGCTGGAAGAGACCAAGAAAAAATTAGAAGCGGCAGCTTTGGAAGCCCAGTTGGAATCTGAGGTCATCGATGTAACACTGCCGGCGAAGAAAGCGAGCATCGGCCATCGCCATCCCAACACCATCGCATTGGAAGAAGTGGAACGGATTTTCGTGGGCATGGGCTATGAAGTAGTGGAAGGCCCGGAAGTGGAGTATGATGAGTACAATTTCACCAAGCTTAATATCCCAGAGGGGCATCCGGCCAGAGATGAACAGGATACCTTTTTCATCAATTCCAATATCCTGCTGCGTTCTCAGACCTCTCCGGTGCAGGCGCGTACCATGGAAAAAGGCAAGCTGCCAATCCGTATGATTGCACCAGGAAGGGTATTCCGTTCCGATGAGGTGGATGCGACCCATTCTCCGTCCTTCCATCAGATTGAAGGACTGGTGATCGATAAAAATATTACCTTTGCAGATTTGAAAGGTACATTGGAAGAGTTCGCAAAAGAGTTGTTCGGGCCGGAAACGAAGACAAAATTCCGTCCCCATCATTTCCCATTTACGGAGCCAAGCGCAGAAGTGGATGTATCCTGCTTCAAATGCGGCGGAAGCGGCTGCCGTTTCTGCAAAGGTTCCGGATGGATCGAGATATTAGGCTGCGGTATGGTACATCCTCACGTGTTGGAAATGTGCGGGATCGATCCGAAGCAGTATACCGGTTTCGCCTTCGGCGTAGGTCTGGAGCGTATTGCGCTGTTGAAATACGAAATTGACGACATGCGTCTCCTTTACGAAAATGATATCCGTTTTCTCCGCCAATTCTAAGCGGACACCTGGCACAAGAAGGTGCCTAGGACGGAATCCTATGCCCAACCTATTATTTTGAGAGAAAGGACTTTATTATAATGAATACTTCTTTATCATGGATTAAGAAATATGTGCCGGATTTGGATGTGACGGCGCAGGAATATACAGATGCGATGACTTTGTCCGGAACCAAGGTGGAAGGCTATCAAAAGCTGGATGCGGATCTGGAGAACATCATCATCGGACAGATTGAAAAGATCGAAAAGCATCCCGATGCGGATAAATTGGTGGTATGCCAGGTGAATATTGGCGCGGAAACGGTCCAGATTGTCACCGGTGCACCCAATGTGGAGGAGGGACAGAAGGTTCCTGTAGTTTTGGACGGTGGTCGTGTGGCCGGCGGACATGACGGAAAAATGACGCCCGGCGGGATCCGGATCAAAAAAGGCAAGCTCCGCGGCGTGGAGTCCTGTGGGATGATGTGTTCTATTGAAGAGCTGGGAAGTACTAGGGAGATGTATCCAGAAGCTCCGGAAAATGGCATCTATATTTTCCCGGAGGACGCCGTGGTGGGTGAAAGTGCCATCCGCGCTTTGGGACTGAATGATGTGATTTTTGAATATGAGATCACTTCCAACCGTGTGGACTGCTATAGCGTCATTGGTATTGCCAGAGAGGCGGCGGCTACTTTCCAGAAGGAATTTCATCCTCCGGTGGTGCAGGAGACCGGAAACGAGGAAAATGCGGCGGATTATATCAAAGTGACGGTGGAAAATCCAGAGCTCTGTCCCAGATATTGTGCCAGAGTGGTGAAGAATGTCAAAATCGGTCCGTCTCCCAAATGGATGCAAAGATGTCTGGCGTCCAACGGCATCCGTCCAATCAATAACCTGGTGGATATTACAAACTATGTGATGGAAGAATACGGACAGCCAATGCATGCTTATGACCTGGCTTCCATTGAAGGACAGGAGATCATCGTACGCTGTGCGAATAAGGGTGAGAAATTTGTTACTTTGGATGGTCAGGAGCGGGAAATGGATGATTCTGTGCTGATGATTTGCGATGGCGCCAAACCGGTGGGAATCGCCGGCATCATGGGCGGTGAAAACTCTATGATCACAGATGAGGTGCAGACAGTTCTTTTTGAGGCAGCCTGCTTTAACGGAACCAACATCCGTCTTTCCAGCAAGAAAATCGGTCTGCGGACAGATGCATCCGGAAAATTTGAAAAGGGACTGGATCCCAACAACGCCAAAGCAGCCATAGACAGAGCCTGCCAGTTGATGGAAGAGCTGGGTGCCGGAGAAGTAGTGGGCGGCACTGTGGATGTGTGCAGCCAGACCAAGGAACCGGTGAGAGTGGCCTTTGAACCGGACAAGATCAATGCTCTTTTGGGAACCGATCTGTCAAAAGAAGAAATGTTAGGCTATTTGGCAAGAGTGGAGCTGGCTTATGATGAAAAGACCAACGAGATCGTAGCGCCCACCTTCCGTCATGATATTTTCTGTACGGCGGATATTGCAGAGGAGGTGGCCAGATTCTATGGCTACGACAAGATTCCTACCACGCTACCTAAGGGAGAAGCGACGACCGGCAAACTGACCTTTAAACTGCGGATCGAGCAGGTGGCTAGAGATATTGCGGAGTATTGCGGTTTTTCCCAAGGTATGGTGTATTCTTTTGAAAGTCCAAAGGTATTTGATAAGCTGCGTTTACCGGCAGATGACAGTCATCGAGGTGCCATTACCATTTCTAACCCGCTGGGTGAGGATTTCAGCATTATGAGGACTACGTCCATGAACGGCATGCTGGTATCCCTGGCAACGAATTATAACAGAAGAAATAAAAATGTCCGGCTCTATGAGCTGGGAAATGTCTATCTTCCCAAGTCTCTGCCACTGACTGAGCTGCCCGATGAGCGGATGAAATTTACATTAGGCATGTATGGCGACGGTGATTTCTTCACGATGAAGGGCGTATGCGAGGAGTTCTTTGAAAAAGTGGGCATGAAGGCGAAAGTGGATTATCGTCCGGAGGGCGGATATCCATTCCTGCATCCAGGCCGCCAGGCAGATATTTATTACGAGGGGGCAAAAATCGGATATCTGGGGGAAGTACACCCTATCGTGGCAGATACGTATGGCATCGGTGAGAAAGCCTATGTGGCCGTGATCGATATTCCAACGGTTTTAGAATTTGCTACCTTTAACCATAAGTATACAGGCATCGCGAAATATCCGGCAACAACCCGTGATATCAGTATGGTGGTGCCAAAGGGTGTGCTGGCCGGACAGATCGAAAGTATGATCGCCCAAAGAGGAGGAAAGAATCTGGAAAGCTATCAGCTGTTTGACATTTATGAGGGCAGCCAGATCAAGGAAGGTTATAAATCCATGGCCTATTCCATCGTATTCCGTGCGAAGGATAAGACACTGGAGGAGGCAGAGGTCTCTGCAGCGATGAAGAAGATTTTGAATGGTCTGGAAAGCCTGGGAATCGAGCTGAGAAGTTAAGTATGAAGATATATGTAGTAAGACATGGAGAGACTCCGTGGAATGCCCTGAAGAGGATTCAGGGCACCACGGATATCCCATTAAATGAAAAAGGAATTGAGCTGGCCAGGAAAACGGGGGAAGCCTTGAAGGATATTTCTTTCGATGCGGCATTTTCCAGTCCTCTGCAGAGGGCTTATGATACGGCGAAATATATACTCAGGGACAGGGATATCCCTATCCGCACCGATGCGAGAATCCGGGAGATCAGCTTCGGCGTGATGGAGGGAACCAGCTCATTGATTGACGGCGGCGGGGAATTCGCGGAGAATTTTCAGCTTTTTTTTCATGCGCCGGAAAAATACCAGCCCCCAAAGGGCGGGGAAACGCTGGACGAGGTGTGTCAAAGAACCGGTGAATTCTTATCTGAGCTGTTAGGCAGAGAGGAATACGAAGATTCCACGATTTTAGTGGCTTCCCATGGCTGTGCGGTAAGGGCTATGCTTCAGCGTTTTTACCATGACGATTTAGGCTTTTGGCACGGAAAAGTACCGCCTAACTGCAGTGTGAATATCATTGATGCCAGCCGGGGCCAGGCGGTCCTTGCAGTGGAAGACCAGGTCTATTATGAAAAGAAAGAGTGAACGTATGAAAACATCAGATTTTTACTTTGATCTGCCCCAGGAGTTGATCGCCCAGGATCCGCTTACTGACAGAAGCGCGTCCAGACTTCTGCATCTGGACAAGGAAACCGGGGCTATTGAGCATAGGACATTCCGGGACATTTTAACCTATCTGCATCCGGGGGACTGCCTGGTCATCAATGATACGAAGGTGATTCCCGCCCGGTTGTACGGACATAAGGCCGATACAGGAGCGGTCATTGAGATTCTCTTGTTAAAACGCAAGGAAAATGATATCTGGGAGACCTTAGTAAAGCCGGGAAAAAAGGCAAAACCGGGAGCAGAGATCATCTTTGGGGACGGTATCCTCAAAGGAACAGTTTTGGAAGTGGTGGAAGAGGGAAACCGGCTGATCCAGTTTTCTTATGAAGGGATTTTTGAAGAGATTTTAGATCAGCTGGGAGAAATGCCTCTGCCCCCGTATATCACCCACAAGCTGAAGGATAAGAACCGTTACCAGACGGTCTATGCAAAAAATGAAGGCTCCGCTGCGGCGCCTACGGCAGGGCTGCACTTTACAAAGGAGCTGTTGGCTCAGGTAGAGGAGATGGGGGTGAAGATTGCTCATGTCACCCTTCATGTGGGCCTTGGTACCTTCCGCCCGGTTAAGGTGGAGGATGTGACAGAGCATCACATGCATTCAGAGTTCTATGTGGTAGAGGAGGACCAGGCGAAGCTTATCAATGATACGAAAAAAGCTGGAGGCCGGATCATTTCCGTAGGAACCACCAGCTGTCGGACATTGGAATCTGCCACTGGAGCAGATGGGGTCTTAAAAGCCGGCAGTGGATGGACGGATATTTTCATCTATCCTGGCTATCAGTTCAAGATGATTGACGGATTGATCACCAATTTTCATCTGCCGGAATCCACTTTGCTGATGCTGGTATCCGCATTGGCGGGGAAGGAGTCTATCATGGCCGCTTATGAGGAAGCGGTGAAGGAACGCTACCGTTTCTTTTCCTTCGGGGATGCGATGTTTATTGGATAAATCAGAATCTATAGAAGACGGGAACCCGCGAAAGAGCAATGATTGAACTTTCGCGGGTTTTTCCTGAAGTTTTTTCCGGATGCGGACAATTCGGACATCGGTCGGATGGAGCTGCAAATCATATTGACAAATAAAGCGATACAAAATTAGATGAAATACACAAAAAAAGAAAATGCAACAATTAAAAATTGACAAATCCTACAATCACAACTATAATGGCATTAAATAAACGAGTCACGTGCATCGTGATGAGAGTGAGGAAACAATGACACTTAGAGAATTATCAAAAGAGATCGGGTGCTCCAGGGCTACTCTAGACCGGGTGCTCCATAATCGTCCAGGAGTCAGTCAAAAACGGCGTCAGAAGATTCTGCAGCAGATTGAAAATCTTGGGTATAAGCCCAATCGAATTGGAACGATGCTGGCAAAGCAGAAGCGCACAGTGATTGGAATTATTCTCTGTGCGGATATTACGGCAATTGGAAACCCGCTATTTCACATAATTGCGCAGGGAATGGAAGAAGCTGTCAAGGATTTGGAGCAGACGGGGGTTAGTTTTTTACTCCGTCATCTCAAAAGCGGCAAAGCCTCAGAGCAGATTCAGGTAATCGATGAGTTAGTGCAGGAATGCGGTGTCAGCGGGATTGCTCTGTCTTTAGAAGAGAATACAGACGAATTGTATGAAGTGATACAAAAATATATGGATCGGGGAGTACGTTTTGTATCTTACTTTAATATTAATGGAGTAAAGACGTCAGATTTTAGTTTTGCCTATAGTTTGGGAATTGACCAGAAAAGAGAGGGATATGTGGCTGCAGGTCTGATGGCAAAATTTATTCAGGGAAAGGGTAAGGTAGCATTGCTTAGCGGCCTGGAAAAAAACCAGGTCCATCAGCTGCGGATGGATTATGCGAAGGAATATTTGGAAAGAGAATACCCGGAGATAGAGGTACTTCCTATTTTCCGCAATTGTTTTCCCAAGGAAGTAGTAGAAGATTTGACGGAGCAGCTGATGACAGAGCAACCCGATTTATCAGGCATTATTTTAAGCTGTGGATTTTCCAATGCGCTTATTGAGAAAATCCGGGATTCAAAATTTCGCAGGCAGCTTTCTATCATAGTCTTTGATTTGACCAGTCAGAATATCAAAGAGCTGGAAAGAGGGGAAAGTGATGCTGTGATCGGTGTAGATCTGAAAATGCTGGGATTTCGGACGGTCCATGCAATTTATGACTACATATTTCAAAATGCAGTAAGACAGGATATATTAGAGATCCCGCTGCAGCTTTATTTAAAGGAATTGATTATGAATTTGGATGAGTGAAAATTATGCCATTCTTCCCAAACAGAAGAATGGTTAATTTTTAAAATAGTGCGAGGTACGTGACTCGTACTAAGAAAGGAGTGCAGTAAATTTTTTTTATGGGGTTACGAGGCACGTGACTCGTAAAAAATTTAAAAGGGAGGTTTCTTATGAAGAAAAGAATCGCATTTATGATGTGCATGCTGCTGACAGCGGTTTCTATTGCAGGCTGCGGAGGAAAAAAAGAAGAACTACAGACTACAAATAAAACCCAGGAGGAAGCGGCTGCAGAAGCGGAGCCATCAAAAGACAAGCCTTATGCCGGGACTAAGCTAAGAGTGATTTTGGCAAATCATAACTGGACAGACGCTATTTTGCCAATGATCCCGGAATTTGAGGAGACAACGGGAATCGAGGTGGAGACAGAATCTTATGCAGAAGACCAACTGAGTGAAAAGTTGGCGATTGAGCTTACGTCCGGATCTAACAGCCTAGACGTCATGATGACCAGGCCGTTACAGGAAATCAAACAATTTGTAAAAAATGGGTGGGTTTATGATTTGAGTGATTTGCTGAAGGATGAAGATTTTGATTCTGAGGATTTTATCCGCACTGCCCTGGATTCTTATAAGGATGGAGATGCTTATTACGGTGTTCCGCTGGTGACGGAGCGGCAGATTATGTATTACCGTACGGATTTATTTGAACAGGCCGGTGTAGAGGTTCCCACTACGATGGATGAACTGTATACAGCAGCGGAAAAACTGACAGATAAGGATAACGGTATATACGGTATTGTATCCAGGGGGCTGACAGCAGCTGCTGTCACACAGTTTTCCGGTTATCTGTATGTAAAACCGCTGCTTACAGACATTATGCCTTTGTCGAAAGCCCAGGAAGGTTTTGATAAGCTTTTTCACAGAGAAGAGACGGGAGCCATTAAAGTGATTTTAAAACCAGATTGGGATTGAGGAGTGGGAGAATGAAAGCGATTGTAAAATATGAAATGGCTCCTTATAGGACGAGGCTGATGGAGGTTCCCATGCCCCAGTGCCAAGAGGACCAGGTGCTTTTGAAGGTCATGGCAGCAGGCGTATGCGGAAGCGATATCGATATGTGGAAGCATACAGCAGGATTTTCCATTTCCACGCCAGTGATCCATGGACATGAGTTTTGCGGCGTGATTGTGAAAACTGGAGACAGGGTGAAACATTTTCATGTGCATGACCGTGTCGTCTGTGAAACGGCATCCTACATCTGCGGAGAGTGCCGTTACTGCAGGACGGGGCAATACAATCAATGTCCATCCAGATTGGGATATGGAGCTCTTGTAGATGGAGCTATGGCAGAGTATGTGGCGGTGCCGGAGAGGATTCTGCACCGGCTTCCGGATGGCCTTTCCTTTGAAACGGCTGCCCTTACGGAACCCTGCTGTGTCGCCTATAACGCAATGATGGTAAAGACAAGAATTCAGCCGGGCCGGCCGGTGGCAATTATCGGTCCGGGAACCATTGGACTGTTATGTGTGGCGATGGCGAAACTTGCCGGAGCATATCCGGTAATTTTGATAGGAAGGAAAAGCTCAGAAAATCGGATGAAGCTGGCGGAATGCTTAGGGGCGGATGCAGTTTTGTACAGTGATCTGGAAAATGTGAAACAACGGGTAGGGGAGCTGACAGGAGAAGAGGTAGTCCCTATCGTGTGCGATTGCGCTGGAAATGAAGAGACATTTGCTCTTTCCATGGATCTGGTGGCAGGAAACGGCCAGATTACGAAGGTAGGATGGGGGCCGAGGCCCATTCAGATGTCCCTGGATCCCATTGTACAGAAGGCGGCCTGTATTCAGGGAGCCTTCAGCCATACCTGGGACACTTGGGAAACGGTGATACGTTTGCTGGCGCATAACCGTCTGCCGATAGAACCATTTTTGACGCACGTTTATTCCATAGACAGGTGGGAGGATGGCTTTCGGGCGATGGCAGACAGAGAAGCAGTGAAATCCATTATTTTGCCGGGACAGTAGGAGGATAAGAATGAAGGCTCTTGTGTATTATGGACCCTCTGATATGCGAATGATTGATTGGAAGGATCCAAAACCAGAAGATGGGGAAGTTTTGCTGAAATCAATAGCGGTGGGGATCTGTGGCTCGGATGTCCACGGATACCTGGGACTGACCGGAAGGCGGATTCCGCCGATGATCATGGGGCATGAGGTAGTTGCAGAGGTGGTGGAAAATAAGAAGCAGGGAAGCCGCTATAAAAAAGGGGATTTGGTATTTGTAGATCCCATCAGTGTCTGTAAGACCTGTGAAAATTGCAGAAACGGGAATACCAGCATCTGTCTGAATAAAAAAAATATCGGTGTGCTGGATGTGGATGGTGCCTTCTGTGAGTATTTCAAAATCAAAGAAGAAAATTTGATTTTGCTGCCGGCAGACGTACCGACAAAGGTAGGTGTTTTGGCTGAGCCATTTTCTGTGGCCTTACATGGAGTTTGTCAGCTGGATGAATGGCAGCGGCCGGAATCTATAGCTGTTATTGGAGCTGGAGTGATCGGGCTGTCAACAGCAGCTGTTCTTCATGAACGGTATCCAGAGGCGGTGATAGTGCTGATAGACCTTTCCAAAAAAAGATTGGAGAGAGGTCATGAAGTGTTAGGGGGATTTTTGAACACGGAATCCCTGGAAGATAGCACCTATGAAAAGATGAAACATAAATATACAAGCTTCGGTTTTGATGCGGTTTTTGAAGCGGTCGGAGTGGAGCCGGCAGTCAATGGCGCATTGGATTTGGTAAAAAGCAAGGGGACGGTTGTTCTGATCGGAAATAACCAGAAAAATATTCATATGAATTATCAGCAGATTATTACGAGAGAATTGATCATAAAAGGAACCTATGGATTTACGCATGAGGACTTGGAGGAATCTATCAAAGCATTTTCAAGACGTCCTTATGCAGCGGCTATGATTGATGGAACGATTTCTCTGGAACAGGCAAAGACAGCGTTTGATGAGCTGGCGGAAAACGGGGAAAATTACTTAAAATTAATTGTAGACCCTACGTTATAATATAAAATAGGGAGGCCGCAAAGGGTCTCTCTATTTTTGTGCAATAAGAATTAGTAAACTTTTCCTTGACAAATTATACTGTAACTAATATAATTACAGTATAAACTGTAAACAATTTAGTAACAGTAATGAGCGGAGGAAAGCAAATGAAAACATTGGATTATAACGCAGTCATCATTGGATTCGGTAAAGGTGGCAAGACATTGGCAGGGAAATTGGCAGCGGCGGGGAAGAAAGTCGCATTGGTGGAGAAGGATTCCGGCATGTATGGCGGGACGTGTATCAACGTGGGATGTATTCCCACGAAATCTCTCATTCACAGTGCGGCATCGGTGCCGGCAGATGCGGACTTTGAGGAAAAAGCTCGGGCGTACCGGGCGGCCGTGGAAGAGAAAAGAAGGCTGACGGGAATGCTGCGGAAGAAGAACTATGATAAACTGGCAGTCCATCCCAATATTACGGTCTATGACGGAATCGGCCGTTTCGTTGGACCGTTGCAGGTAGAAGTGCAGACAGAGCAGGAGATTTTGTTGCTGAAGGGGGAACAGGTGTTTATCAATACTGGTTCCACACCCAGGCTTCCGGCCATTTCTGGACTTACCGGGACGGACGGCGTCTATACCAGTGCAGGGTTGATGGATGTGGAGGAGCTGCCGAAGCATCTGGTGATCATCGGCGGCGGCTATATCGGACTGGAATTTGCGTCTATGTTCCGCAATTTTGGTAGCGAAGTGACGGTTTTGCAGGACGGTGGCAAATTTCTTCCCAAAGAGGATGAGGATATCGCGGATGAGATCCAAAAGCTGCTGGAGGCACAAGGGATCCAGTTCCGGCTGGGAGCTAAGATCGAAAAAGTGGAGAAAGGGCCTGCTGTTATTTATGAATGGCAGGGAAAATCCTGTCGGGAAGAAGCGGATGCAGTCCTTGTAGCGACCGGAAGGGTCCCCAATACTAAGGATCTAAATTGTGAAGCAGCGGGCGTCCGGCTTACCTCCAGAGGTGCTGTGGAGGTGGATGCATTCCTTCGCACTTCCGCTCCTAATGTGTGGGCAATGGGAGATGTGACTGGCGGTCGTCAGCATACCTACATGTCTTTGGATGATTTCCGAATCGTGTGGGGGCAGCTTTTGGGCGAATCTTGTTATGATGCGGACAAGCGTCCGAATATTCCGTACAGCGTCTTTTTATCCACACCATTTTCACGGGTGGGACTCAATGAAAGAGAAGCCAAGGAAGCCGGGTATGCGGTTAAGATTGCGAAGCTTCCGGCGTCCGCCATTCCCAAGGCACAGGTGCTGCAAGCGCCCGAGGGACTTCTCAAAGCGGTGATTGAAGAAGCAACAGGGAAGATTTTAGGTGTGATGCTGTTGTGTGAGGAATCTTATGAAATGATCAATACGGTTAAGCTGGCCATGGACTTGGAAGCTGGCTATCCGGTGTTAAGGGACCAGATTTTCACACATCCGACTATGAGTGAAGCGCTGAACGATCTGTTTGCGATCTGATCCAAGAAAAGCCAAAAGCAGGGAAAAAACCTGTTTTTGGCTTTTGTTTTTGAAAAAATATGCACATACCCGGTAATTTCGCTAATTTGAGGTTGAAGAAAAAGAAAAAACGTCATATAATGAGGAAGATAAATTTGAGCGGAACTGGTTTTGCTCGAAAAAAGGCGCCTCAGTGAGGAGAGGACTGAGAAATCAAGAGGCACCTATGGAGGAATTATGAATTACGAAGAAGCAAGAGTATATTTGGCAAATGTGTCCAAATACGGAAGTGTACTTGGCTTAGAGAATATGAAGGAGCTGCTTGGCAGGCTGGGAAATCCCCAGGATGAACTGAAGTTTATCCATATTTCGGGAACCAATGGCAAAGGATCCCTGCTGGCATATCTTTCGACGATATTGTCCTGCGCAGGCTATCGAACAGGCCGTTATCTGTCCCCTACGTTATTCTCTTACCGCGAGAGAATCCAAGTGGATGGAGAAATGATTGACCGTGACTCTCTGGCACGCCATGTCACTGCCATTGCCCTGGAAGCTGAGCAGATGAAAGCAGAGGGGAAGGGTTGTCCAACGGTATTTGAAATTGAGACAGCACTTTCTTTTCTCTATTTTAGAGAGAAATGCTGTGATATCGTGGTCTTGGAGACGGGCTTTGGCGGACTACTGGATGCGACAAATATTGTGAAGACGACGGTGATGGAAGTGATTACTCCCATCAGCATGGACCATATGGATATTTTGGGCAGCACAATAGAAGAAATTGCAGCGAATAAAGCAGGGATTATCAAGCCGCATACCGCAGTTGTCAGCGCGCCTCAGCAGTCTGGTGCAGTGAAGGTGATCGCCGATACCTGCAAAGAGAAAAAATGCAGTCTGCATCTCATGGATCCGGCCGGGATCCGGGATGTGGCCTATGGATATGAAATCCAAAGTTTCACTTATAAAAAATGGGAACAGCTGCAGATTTCCCTGGCTGGAAGTTATCAGATTGACAATGGCGCTTTAGCCGCGGAGGCAGTGGAAGTGTTGCGAAATCTCGGTTATGAACTGCCGGATGAGAAGGTTTATGAGGGATTTCGTAGGGCGAGGTGGAAAGGGCGTTTCAGTCCAATCCATAAAAACCCGATAGTTATTTTAGACGGAGCCCACAATCCGGCAGCAGCGAGAGTGTTTCGCAATTCTTTGGAATTGTATTTTAAAGGAAGAAAGATTTATTACATATTTGGTGTTTTTAAAGATAAAGATTATCCGGAGATCATAAAGATCACGGCGCCGTGTGCGGAGCATATTGTTACCGTCCAGACGCCGGATAATCCAAGGGCTCTTTCGGCGGGGGAATTGGCGAAGGCAGTCAGTACCGTAAATCCCAGCGTAGAGGCAGCCGGTTCAATCACAGAGGCGGTAGAAAAATGTTTTGCCCTTGCAACCAATGACGATGTGATTGCCGCTTTTGGCTCTCTGTCTTTTTTGGGAGAGGTAGAGCGGGCAGTACAGATGATGGAGGAATAAAATGGATCAGGATAAAATTAAGGAAGGCGTACGTCTGATTTTAGAAGGAATCGGTGAGGATGTTCATCGGGAAGGCCTGTTGGATACGCCGGACCGGATCGCCAGAATGTACGAAGAGCTGGCAGGAGGCTACACGGAAGATGCTTCTGTGCATCTGACTAAGCGCTTCCATGTGGATAATAATGATATGGTGATGGAAAAGGATATTCCGGTATATTCATTCTGCGAGCATCATATGCTGCCGTTTTACGGCAAAGTGGCAGTCGCTTATATTCCCAACGGGGAAGTGGTCGGCCTTAGCAAAATTGCCAGGACAGTAGAGGTATATGCCAGGAGATTCCAGCTTCAGGAACGTCTGACCGCACAGATTGCAGATGTATTTATGAAGGAATTGGCGCCCCAGGGCGTTATGGTGCTCATCGAAGCGGAGCATATGTGCATGACGATGCGCGGCATCAGAAAGCCTGGGACGAAGACAGTGTCCGTGGTAACCCGGGGCGTGTTTGACCATAACGAAAGCCTGCAGAATACCTTCTACCGGATGCTGGAGAGACGGTAGGATGGAGCGGGTGAACCGGATTTGGAACCATCCGGTGTATCAGGAATGTCTGCGTACAATCACAAAACTGGAGAGAACACGCAGGTTTTGTCATCATGATTGGGCACATTTTCTGGATGTGGCCAGGCTTGCCTATATTGAAAACCTGGAAAAAGGCTTGGGAATTTCCAAGGAATGTATTTACGCCTGTGGGCTTTTGCATGATATCGGACGGCATCTGCAGTATACAGAAGGGACACCGCATCACGAGGCCAGCGCTGCCATTGCCGGTCCGATTCTAAAGGACTGTGGATTTACAGAAGAGGAACAAAAGAAGATCCTGGAAGCAATACTTTCCCACCGGAATGCAGATGTGGGAAGCCAGCTTGGGCTGGCCGGAGTGATTTACCGGGCAGATAAGGCGTCCAGGGTCTGTTTTGCATGTGAAAGCGAGAGCGATTGTGACTGGAGCTTAGAGAAGAAAAATATGGAGTTGACCGTATAAAGAAGAGAACAGGAGGCAGTGGACAGGATGAAGATAGGAAACCGCATATTTGATACCAAACAGGAATGCTATATTATGGGGATTCTAAATGTTACGCCGGATTCTTTTTCAGACGGCGGCCAGTGGAATGACCGGGAGAAAGCCATGCGGCATGTAGCGGATATGGTGGCACAGGGAGCGGATATCATTGATATCGGCGGGGAATCCACCCGCCCCGGACATCAGCAGATCACCGTACAGGAGGAGATTTGTCGTGTCGTTCCGATGATTGAGATGGTGAAGGAAAATTTTGATGTGCCGGTATCCATTGACAGCTATAAAAGTGAAGTGGTGGAGGCTGCCTTAAAGGCCGGCGCTGACCTGGTCAATGACATCTGGGGGTTAAAATACGATGAGCGGGTGGCAAAGCTCATCGCCGAATATGAGGTACCCTGTTGTCTGATGCACAACCGCGAGAAAGCGGATTACCAGGATTTTTTGACAGAGATGTGTCAAGATCTTAAAGATTCTGTAGCCATTGCCAAGAAATATGGGATCTGTGATGATAAGATTATTCTGGATCCGGGAGTAGGATTTGGTAAGACTTATGAAAACAACCTGACCGCAATCCATCATCTGGATCGGATGCAGGAATTGGGATATCCGATTCTGTTGGCCACATCCAGAAAATCTGTGATCGGGCTTACATTAGATCTGCCTACGGATCAGAGACTAGAGGGGACCTTAGTAACGACGGTATACGGCGTGATGCAGGGCGCTTCTTTTATCCGTGTGCATGATGTGGAAGAAAACCGGCGTGCCATCATGATGACACAGGCCATCATGAGAGAGCAGAAGGTATGAAAATTACAAAGGGCTGAGGGAGAAGAAAATGAATTTAGAATGGGATTCCTATGACAAAATCCATATCAAGGATCTGATCGTGTTTGCCAACCATGGCGTGTTCCCAGAAGAAAATACATTGGGACAAAAATTTACGGTCAGCGCTACGATGTATACGCATACCCGTCCGGCGGGTTTATGCGACAAGCTGGCGAAATCTATTGATTACGGCGGAATCTGCAAAAAGATTACGGAATATCTCCAGGTACATACCTACCGGCTGCTGGAATCAGCGGCCGAAGGGCTGGCCGAGGAGCTTTTGCTTTCCACGCCGCATTTGGAAGCCATCCGGCTGGAGATTAAAAAACCTTGGGCCCCGGTGGGGCTGCCCTTGGATACGGTTTCCGTGGAGATCACCAGAGGCTATCATCAAGCATATATTGCCATTGGATCCAATATGGGAGATAAGAAGGCATACTTGGATATGGCAGTGAAGGCGTTGGATGAGCTTCAGGGCTGTCAGGTGCAGAAAGTCTCTGAATATCTGGTAACAGAGCCTTACGGGGGTGTAGAGCAGGACGATTTCTTAAATGGTGTTCTGAAGCTTCGTACCTATTTGGAGCCGATGGAATTGTTGGAGAAGCTTCATGAGATTGAACAGAAGGCCGGCAGGGAACGCTTGGTGCATTGGGGACCGCGGACGCTGGATTTGGATATCCTGCTGTACGATCATGCGGTTATTGACACAGAGACGCTTACCATACCTCATGCAGGGATGCATCTGCGGGACTTCGTGTTGAAGCCGCTGGCAGAGATCGCTCCCTACGAGCGGCATCCCATTTTGCACAAACGTGTCATCGATATGCTGGAGGAATTGGAAAATAAATAGGCGACATACAAAAGATGGAGCTCTGTAATGGAGCTCCATCTTTTTATGTCATAGGATGGTGAGCCAAAAGAATGGCCAAGTGGAAGAGGGGCGCACGTCTGTCGTAAGAGGCTTTGACTATTGGAAATAAAAATCCATAGAATCAGAGATTTCCCCGCAAAGTGCCTGGATCTTATCTAAAATCCGCTGCTTTTCTTCCCCTTCACAGAGGGCTGGCTGATAGTCGTTGTAGTCATAGGCCCCGGAAATTGCGCATGGGATCAGCCGGATGGCATCATCTTTGGCCACTCCATCAGAAGAGATGGTGAAAGTCTGCTGATAAATCATGGTATCCAAATCACTGGGATAGGCATTCCCGCCAAAGCAGAAATTCCCCAGACTGTAGACAATAAAACGGTCCTTGTATTTTTCGATTCCCTGCAGTACGTGGGGATGGTGGCCAACCACCAGATCCGCGCCCGCATCGATGGCCACATGGCCGAGTTGTGTCTGATTGCTGTCCGGCACGGTTTCTTTTTCATTGCCCCAGTGGAAGGTAACAATGACAAGCTGGGCGCCGTCTTCTTTTACCTTGGCGATGTTATCTCTAAGCTGCTGTTCCCGTTCCAAATGGTCTTTTAATTCATAAATCCCCACCAGGCCGACTTTGATCCCTTTGATATCCATCATTGCAGTTTCTTCATAGCCGAAGTGGGTAATTCCGGCTGCGTCTAAGGCAGCCTTGGTATCTTCGTAGCTTTGGTCCCCGTAATCGTGGCTGTGGTTGTTGGCCAGATTGGCCGCTTCCACAGAACCGTCTTTGAGGATATCGGCATAAGATGCGTCCGCCTTAAAAGCAAACTGTTTGTCTTCACGCTCCTCAGAGTCGGTGAGCGTTCCTTCCATATTGACGATGGTCAGATCATCGGCAGAGAAAATAGGAAGCACATTTTGGAAGAAATACTGACTGCCTTTGGTTTCATAGTAGGCATTTAAGCTGGTGCTGTAGTCAAATTCTTCATCGGTGCCCAAGGTGCAGTCACCGGCCGCACTGACGGTGAGTGTGACAGGCTCTGTGATAGCGCGGTACACATCTGCGGCTTCGTTGCCTGTTTCGGCAGCGTTTGTCTGCAAATCTGTATCAGAAGAGGCGAGGTCATCTGTCAAAACGGGTTGGTCTGGATTTTTCTTGTTTGTGATAATGGCTATGACGATCACCAGGATCAGCAAAAGAGCGGCTCCCGCCGCACCGATTGCGAACATAGCTTTTCGGTCTTCCTGATAGAATTTGCTTTTTTTATATAAATCTCTTTTTTTCTTCTTTTTCATCTCCATGTAAATACACTGCCTTTTCCAATTTCTAATAGGATTTAGGTGTGCCGTCCGCCAACCAAATCCCTATAGATAAACAATACGTATTTTGGCATTCTTTGTCAATCCAATCAGAAAATTGTAAAAAATCTTTAAAATCTGTTGAAAACCTGCATTCCTAGAATTGGGGGTTTTCTGTACTAGATTTCTCTGATATAATGAGAACACTTAGCGGACGGCGCTCAGGCGGCGTTTTATAGAAAATGCAGAAAAGGAGAAAATGATGTTATATATAGGGAACCATACCTCCTCTTCCGGAGGCTTTTTGGCAATGGGAGAGAGAATTTTACAGGAAAAAGGAAATACCTTTGCTTTTTTTACCAGGAACCCCCGGGGCGGGAGGGCGAAGGAAATGGATGAGAAGGATGTACAGGCCTATTTGGCGTTGGCACAGGAGCATGATTTCGGAAAAATTGTGGCCCATGCGCCTTATACGATGAATGCCTGTGCAGCCAAGGAAAATCTCAGGGATTTTGCCAGGGAGACGATGAGGGATGACCTTCGGCGCATGGAGTATCTGCCGGGTAATTACTACAATTTTCATCCCGGCAGCCATGTGGGCCAAGGGGCCCAAGCTGGGATACAAAAAATCGCCGACATTTTAAACGATGTGCTTACCCAGGAACAAAATACCATTGTTCTTTTGGAAACCATGAGCGGCAAAGGCAGCGAGGTAGGGCGGAATTTCCAGGAGATCCGCAGCATTATGGATCTGGTGGAGAAGAAGGACAAACTCGGCGTATGCATGGATACTTGCCATGTATGGGATGCTGGTTATGATATTGTGGAGCATTTGGATGAGGTTTTGGATGAGTTTGACCAGGTGATCGGCTTGGAACAGTTGAAGGCGGTGCACCTCAATGACAGTAAAAATCCTCTGGGCAGCCACAAAGACCGCCATGCGAAGATCGGAGAAGGGCAGATCGGGGCAGAGGCGTTGGTCAAGGTGGTGAACCATCCCCGCCTTAGGGGGATTCCGTTCATTTTGGAGACACCTAATGACGAAGCCGGGTGGGCAGAGGAAATTGCCTATTTAAAAGAACACTACGAGGAGTCTTGAAAATACAAGGGATAAGGAAGGAGTGCACAGAATACAATGAAGCAAATACGTAAATTCATATGGATGCTGGTCACTATGATGATGGTATTGTTCGTTGGGTGTTCAGGTACGGGAAATGTAGAAAAGCTGAGCGTACCAGAGATATCACAGGCTGCGTCTTCGGATGCGAAGGAGCAGGCGTCGGCAGATACGGACGAGAAGGGGATTGAGGAGGAAAGCGAAACCCCAGAGATCACAGAGGACGGGCAGTACACCTCCAAGGAGGAGGTGGCAGAATACGTGCACCAATATGGGCATTTGCCGGAGAATTTTATTTCTAAGACAAAGGCAAGAAAACTGGGATGGGACAGTAAGGAAGGAAACCTTTGGGAGGTAGCACCGGGAAAAAGCATTGGCGGCAGCCAGTTTAAGAACTATGACGGCACGCTCCCGGACAAACCGGGGCGGACCTGGACAGAGTGTGATATTGACTATCAAGGCGGATACCGGGAGGCGAAAAGGCTGATCTTCTCCAATGATGGCTTGATCTTTTACACAGAGGACCATTATCAGACCTTTGAACAATTATATTAGAGAAAGGAGAATTCAGTGTGATGCAGGAAATATGTATCGAGGGAAGCAGCTTTTCCACCATTGAGGAAATACATGAATTTTTGCAAAATGAAATGGATTTTCCGGAATATTACGGAGGAAATCTGTCTGCGCTATATGATATGCTTACCGACCTTTGTGAGGAAACGAAAGTCAGCATTGATTTGAAGGGCTCTACTTTGAATATTCGGGAATATCTGGAGCGGATGGGGCAGGTCCTTTCTGATGCCCAGGAGGAGAATCCATACCTGTGTGTACAGATTGTGAATGAATAGAAGAAAAAGAGGGCGGATGTACCAGTATGTGAAATGATGAAATCACATAGAGGTGTATCCGCCTTTTTGCTGCAATTATAATAAGAAATTTATCCCAGAGCGGCCAGGCGTTCCATTTCCTGGTAGAATCCTGGATAAGAGATGTTTACACAGTCCGCGTCCTCTAAAACAGTTTCACCGTCTGCCGTCATACCGGCGATGGCAAAGGACATGGCGATCCGGTGGTCCTTGTTGGTGCGGATAAAAGCTCCGTGAAGCGGCTTCCCGCCCCGGATGATCATGCCGTCTTCGGTGGCTGTCACATCTGCTCCCATGCGTGACAAATTGTCCGCCACCAGATCGATGCGGTTGGATTCCTTGACCTTCAATTCTTGGGCATCCCTGATGATGGTTTCACCTTGTGCATGGGCAGCCAGCACGGCCAGAATGGGAAGCTCGTCGATCAACGTGGGAATCAGATCGCCCTGGATAGTGACGCCTTTTAAAGAAGAGGTCTGCACCAACAGGTCAGCAACCGGTTCGCCGGAGATTTCTTTGGGGTTTAAGACCGTAATATCTGCCCCCATTTGGCGGCAGACTCTTAGAATGCCGTCCCGGGTGGGGTTGATGCCCACATTTTTAATGAGAAGTCGGGAGTCCGGCACCAGAAGGCCGGCGGCGATAAAGTAGGCGGCGGAGGAAATATCTCCAGGCACGGCGATTTCCCTGGCTTCCAGCACAGGCTCCGGCTCTATGGAGGCGGTGGTGCCATTGGTGGTGATTTTGGCGCCGAAATGGGCCAGCATCCGTTCGGAGTGATTCCGGGAAAGGTAGGGCTCTGTAACGGAGGTGATCCCTTCCGCATAAAGACCAGCCAGAAGAATGCAGGATTTGACCTGGGCGGAAGCCACCGGAGATAGATAGGAGATACCGTGCAGAGGTCTTCCGCTGATCGTGAGAGGGGCGCAGCCGCTGTCATTTTGGCTGGAAATCTGGGCGCCCATCAAAGTCAGTGGTTTGATGATCCGGCCCATGGGGCGGCTTTGGATGGAAGCATCGCCATTTACTGTGCTTTGGAATGTCTGTCCGGCGAGAATGCCGCTGAGCAGTCTTGTGGTGGTACCGCTGTTTCCCACATCCAGGATACCATCCGGTGCGGTGAGGCCGTGAAGCCCTCTGCCGTGGACCAACACTTCCGTGCCTAGATTTTCTATAGAAATCCCCATTTTTTGAAAACAGGAGATTGTGGAGAGGCAGTCAGCACCTTGTAGGAAATTGGTGATCCGGGTGGTGCCTTTTGCCAAGGCGCCCAGCATAATTCCACGGTGGGATATGGATTTGTCACCAGGTATCTGGAGTTCTCCTTTGAAATGCATGGTTCTCTCTATCTTTTTTTCCATAATAACTCCTCTTAGCGTTCGTAGATCAAATAATTACGTTTGTTCAAAAGCGTGGCGGCTTGGTTTTGGGACTGTTCGTCATAAAATTCTATTTTCAGCACACCTTGTTCGAATTCCCGGTTATGGATAATGCCGATATTCTTGATACTGATGGATGCCATAGCCAGGATAGTGGCAATGGTGGCGATGGCGCCGGCCTCATCTTCAATATCACAGTAAATCATATAGGCCTTTTTTAACGGTCCGTAAGCTGTCACATCCATGGAGTCCCGGTAATCTCTGGATTCTGAGAACATCTGATGGATGTTGGGGCCGTCTTTTTCATCCAATTGGCATTTGGCCTGCACCAGCAGCCGGATGTAGGCATCCAATATATAAGAAATATTTTCTGCGTTTTCCATACAGATTTGTTCCCACATCACTGGAGATGAAGAAGCGATACGGGTGATATCCCGGAAGCCGCCTGCGGCAATGAGCTTCATGTGTTCGGATTCGTCGTCCAGCTGACGGACCAGGTTCACCAAAGAGGCGGCGATCACGTGAGGGATATGGCTGACTCCGGCAGTGATATAGTCGTGTTCTTTTGGTGTAAGTACCATAGGGATCGCCCCCAGGGAAGAGATTAAATCGGTGTAAGCCGCGATCTTATCTAAAGAAACCTCTCCGGAAGGGGTCAGGATGTAATAGGCGTTTTCCAGCAGATGGTCGTTGGAATTTTCAAAGCCGAAGCGTTCGGATCCGGCCATTGGATGACCGCCGATAAAATATTTGTCCAGTCCCAGGCGGGAAGCGGCTTCATGGATAGGGGCTTTGACACTCCCTACATCGCTTAAGATGCAATTAGGAGAGAGGATGCCGCGGAAAAATTCTAAATACTCCACATTATGTTCCACCGGGGCGCATAAGAAAATATAGTCACAGTCTGCGAGATGGATATCTTTTTCTTCACAGCTGATATCGATGAGGTTATCCCGCAGGGCCAGGGCGAGGGTCTCCCGATTGGTATCATATGCCATCAGACGGTAATCGGGATGCTTTTTGCGGATCGCTTTTGCCAGAGAGCCGCCGATGAGGCCGAGGCCGATGAAACCTATGGATGTCGTCGTTGTCATGAAAGTTAAGCTCCTTTTCGTGAAAAATCACCAATAAAATACTCTGTATATTGTAGAATATGGGTTTTAAAATGTCAATGAAAGGATATTTTGCCATAAAAAATAAATGTTGTTAAAAATGAATGAAATACTTGAAAAATATTCGAAATTTTAGTAAAATATGAACATACATATACAAACAGGGAGGTATTACATATGGACGTTTTTAGAACTGACCGAATTAGAAATGTAGTCCTATTGGGTCACGGTGGGGCAGGAAAGACAAGTTTAACAGAAGCAATGGCATATCTGTCAGGCATTACCAGTCGTCTGGGCAGGGTAGATGACGGCAATACCATCAGTGACTATGACAAAGAAGAGATCAAGAGACATTTTTCTATTTCCACATCTTTGGTACCGGTACAGTGGGATAAGGTGAAAATAAATGTTTTGGATACTCCGGGATATTTCGACTTTGTAGGAGAAGTTGAAGAGGCAGTGAGCGCCGCAGATGCAGCTATCATCGTCGTTTCCGGCAAGGCAGGCGTTCAGGTGGGGACACAAAAAGCCTGGGACCTGTGTGAAAAATATAAACTTCCCAGAATGATTTTCGTGACAGAGATGGATGTGGATGATGTCAGCTACCGTAAGGTGGTGGAAAGCCTGACAGAGCTGTATGGCAAGAGAATTGCACCTTTGCATTTCCCGATCCGTGAGGATGGCAAGCTGGTGGGCTATGTGAACGTAGTGAAAAAAGCGGGCCGCAGATACATTGAAAAGGGCAAGAAAGAAGAATGTCCAGTTCCCGAATACTCTCAGGAATACTTGGATAAATACCGTGATATCCTGATTGAGTCTGTGGCGGAGACCAGTGAAGAATTTATGGACCGCTACTTTGAAGGAGATGAATTCTCCGTAACAGAGATTTCTGCCGCCTTGGCTATGAACGTACAGGATGGCAGCATCGTTCCGGTGTGCATGGGTTCTACCTTGGATCTGCGCGGTGTTTCCAACCTGCTGGACGATATCTGCAGCTATTTCCCGAGTCCGGATAAGCGCCCCTGCAACGGGATCGCACAGAAGACCAATGAGATCTTTGAAGCCAACTATGATTTCACCAAAGCAAAATCCGCCTATATCTGGAAAACCATCGTGGATCCGTTCTTAGGAAAATATTCCATGATCAAGGTTTGCTCCGGCGTTATCAAAAATGACGACGTGCTGTATAACGTAGAAAAAGGCGTAGAAGAGAAGCTGAATAAATTGTACGTGCTGGAGGGTTCCAAGCCCCAGGAAGTGCCGGAGCTGCATGCAGGCGATATCGGCGCCATCGGCAAGCTCAATACAGCACAGACCGGCGACAGCCTGGCTACCAAGGGCAATCCGATCCTTTATCCGAAGGCAGTGGTATCCACTCCATATACCTATAAGAGATACAAAGCGGTCAATAAGGGCGATGAGGATAAGATTTCCCAGGCACTCGCCAAGATGATGGCAGAAGACCTTACCTTAAAGGTAGTCAACGATTCTGCCAACCGTCAGACTTTGATCTACGGCATGGGCGACCAGCATCTGGATATTGTCAGCAGCAAATTAAAAGAGCGTTACAAAGTGGATATGGTCCTTTCCAAACCGAAGGTTCCATTCCGTGAGACTATCCGCAAGAATTCTGATGTGGAAGGCAAGCATAAAAAACAGTCTGGCGGTCACGGCCAGTATGGACATGTAAAGATGCGCTTTGAACCCTCCGGTGATCTGGAGACTCCATTTGTATTCGAGCAGATGGTAGTCGGCGGTGCTGTTCCGAAGAACTATTTCCCAGCAGTAGAAAAAGGACTTC
Source organism: Blautia sp. (assembly GCA_050944615.1). GTDB lineage: Bacteria > Bacillota > Clostridia > Lachnospirales > Lachnospiraceae > Blautia_A. The sequence goes on along the minus strand of JBMNRL010000025.1, from coordinate 3,518 downwards.
AGGAATGCGTTCAAAAAGGACCGTTGGCAGCATATCCGGTAGTCGGTGTCAAAGCGACGTTATATGACGGCTCTTATCATACGGTGGATTCTTCTGAGATGGCATTTAAGATGGCTACCATTCTCGCCTTCAAGAAGGGCTTTATGGATGCTTCTCCGGTTCTGCTGGAGCCAATCGTATCCATGACGGTTACAGTACCGGACAAATATACCGGCGATGTTATGGGCGATCTGAATAAACGACGTGGACGTGTGCTGGGAATGAATCCGGACCACAGCGGCAACACCGTGATTGAAGCGGATGTGCCGATGTTGGAAATCTATGGATATTCCACCGATCTTCGTTCTATGACCGGGGGCAGCGGAGACTTCTCTTTTGAATTCGCGCGGTATGAGCAGGCGCCTGCTGAGATCCAGAAGAAGGAAATCGAAGCCAGAGCCAGCAAAGTGGAAGATGGCGAAGAAGCTTAATACATTTGCATTTGATATTTGATCATGACGGAACCGCAGACAGGCCAGGAATATGGCTTGCCTGCGGTTTTTTATTTCATAGGGAATTGTGCCCTAATTTTATAGGAAACTGTGTCCTATGAAATAAAAAACCGCTTCGTGCGGGATCGCCCTGCGGCGGAAGGGGAGAATGTCGCGTATGCGCCCCGCCACAGCCGGAGAATCCTGCCGGTTTCAGTTTCTGAAATACTAATTTTCATATACGAATAAAAACTTAATTTGTATTCTCATGAAAAAACTGCTAAAATGGAAAGAAGTTTATTATGCGTAATCAGCCGGTCTTCTGGCAAAGATAGCTAGAGTAGAGATACAGCAGATTATGCGGAGAATGGAGGAAGCAATGAAGCATTTAAAAGGTAAACTGATTGCTGCTGTTTTAGTGATCATCCTGGCAGGCATTTACTACTATGTGTCACTTCCAGCAATCAATATCCATGCCAGTGGGTTTTGGACATTTTTGATCGCTGTGATGGTACTTATCCTGTTCTTTTATGGTGTGCGCCGGGTGCGTTCCGTGGAAGATGTCAAGAGCAATAAGGTGCTTAAAATAGGCGTGGGCGTGATCGCGGCAGTAGTGCTGATCTTCTTAGTGGGAAGTCTTCTGTCTTCTCCGATCATCAATGCAAAGAAGTACCAAAAGCTCATTGAACCGGAGACCGGGGATTTTGCCCAGGATATTGAGCAGATCAAATACAATCAGATCCCCCTTCTGGACAAGGATTCTGCTGAGCTTTTAGGAAACCGTAAGATGGGCAGCATGGTGGATATGGTTTCTCAGTTTGAAGTGAGCAGCTTGTATTCCCAGATTAATTATAAGGGACGTCCAGTCCGGGTTACGCCCCTTGTCTATGCCAGCCCCATCAAATGGTTTACAAACCAAAAGGAGGGAATCCCGGCTTATATCACGATTGATATGGCCACACAAAACACGGAATTGGTGAAGATGAGCGAAGGCATGAAATATTCCCAGGCGGAGTATTTTAACCGGAATATTTACCGGCACCTCAGATTCCAATATCCCACCTATATTTTTGACCAGTTAAGCTTTGAAATCGATGATAACGGCGTTCCTTACTGGATTTGTCCGGTGAAGAAATTTACCATCGGCCTGTTCGGCGGCCAGACCATCGGTCGGGTGGTGCTGTGCAACGCCATCACCGGCGAATGCCAGAATTTTGCTGTGGAAGATTGTCCCCAGTGGGTGGACCGGGTATATCCGGCAGACCTTTTAGTGGAGCTCTACGATTACCATGGCACATTGATCAATGGTTTCTTCAACAGCGTATTGGGACAAAAAGGATGCTTGAAAACAACGGAAGGCTATAATTATCTAGCAATGGATGATGATGTATGGGTATATACCGGCGTCACCTCCGTCAGCGGCGACCGTTCTAATGTGGGATTTGTCCTGATGAACCAGAGGACGAAGGAGACACGTTACTATGAGATTTCAGGAGCGGAAGAATATTCTGCCATGGAATCCGCTGAAGGCCAGGTGCAGAACCTGGGCTATCATGCCACCTTCCCGCTTCTTTTGAATATCAAAGGCGAGCCTACGTATTTTATTGCCTTGAAGGACAATGCCGGATTGGTGAAAAAATACGCGATGGTAAACATTCAGAAATACCAGAATGTGGCCATCGGAGATACAGTAGCCGCCTGCGAAAAGACCTATGTCAAAATGCTTCGGAATACCGGCGCAGATTTTGACGAGGATCCGGCCAATGATCTGAAGGTCACCGGGAAAATCGAGAAGCTGGCACAAGGCGTAGTGGATGGTAATACGCATTATTATTTAGTGCTGGAAGGCGATACCCATATCTTTGATGTGGCCTTGTCTGAGTTTATGAATATCATACTTTATGATATCGGGGATACGGTGACATTGAATTACGAAGAAGGAGATCCGACCTGTACAGTGACGAAGCTGGACGGAGAAGAAGCCAGCATAACAGATGGCGGCACTCAGGATGCGCAAGTGACGGAGGAAGCTGCCGGCGATGCGGCATAAGTAACGCGCACTTGGAAAATAAAGGATATAAGAGCTAAAACAAAAAACGGGCGGTCCGCCTATGAGACTATCATAGGCGGGCCGCCCGTAACTGATTCAGGGACTTTTGAAAATCGTGAAAAGAAGTATTTTCTAAGGTGATGCCGTCAAGGGACAAAAGATGGGAGGAGGCAAGAAAAACATCGTCCCATGGCAGACTTCCTGCTTTGATGGCTAAATGCTCATCGGTTACACCATGATTGTCATGAAAATGAAGATGGGAAATCCAAGGCTGCAGAACTTGGAGCCAATCTTGTACCGGGTGTGCGGAGGCATAATGAGCATGTCCCACATCCAGGCACAGAGAGAAATTGGGCGCTGTTACCTGCGAAGCAAAGGAAGCGATGGCCTCCAAATCTTCATCAAATACATTTTCCACGGCGACAGGGATCTCACTGTGCGTGCGCAGAAAGTCATTCCAAAAAGCGGCCAGGGAATCGGCCCAGCCTTCCAATAGACAGGTTTGGGGAACCCGGCAGGTATGATAGATGATTTTATCCGCATGCAGTGCCACGGCGGCTTTATAGGCTTGGTGAAAACGCTTTCTTGCGGCTTCGGCCACATAAGGTTCGAAGCTGACGGGGTTTAGATCCAGGAAAGGGCCATGGAGAATGACTGGAGGGCTGCCTAGTTTCTTTAACCGGCGACTCCAACTGGCAAGCCAGGTTTCCATGATATCTAAATTCATCCCCACACTGAAATCAATCAGTTCAATGCCGGTATTGTATTCTGAAATCAGCCGTTGAAGACTGCGGTTATCGATCAGCTGTGAAAGATAGATCTTCATCGAAAATTCTCCTTTACTTCTGTGTGATATAAATTTTCTATCTATTTCGCAATGTTTTTTATAATAGCAGTATAGCACAAAATGCTGTTTTCGGTAAAAAATGTATGTTAATCCTCTGTTTGACGGGACCTGTCGATCAAGAGGATTATTTTTTTGCTAAATTTTCACTAAT
>JBMNRL010000024.1:0-47772 GCA_050944615.1 Blautia sp. | reverse complement strand
TTTTTCTTTTTCACATTCAGTAACAACGAAAAGCATATCCTCACCGAGAAACTTTATTGAAAATCCATCTCTGATTTCATCAGTCGCTGCATATCCAACAGTTTTCCGAAAAACATCTAGTTTTGATTCAATCCAGGTACCCTTCTCCACTAAAAACTTTTCAGCCCACGTGGTCGGAACTGTTTTCGGCATAGACAATACAATTTCCTGAGATGGGTAAACCTTTAAACGACAAGTCTTCATAGATTTTCGATCCAACTTGACACTGACTATCTTTTTAGATGATGGTAATGTAATACTAACCGTTTCCATGCTTAATAGCCCTTCTTAGCCACCATCATAATTTCATCAATGATGATATCAATAGTGTCTAAGCTCCATTCCAGCTTATGGTCCTCCATATAATCAAATAGAAGATCATCAAGTGCCTTTTTAATGTCTCTGTGTACAATGACATTATCTCGCCAGTCACGTTTTGTGTGTTTCACAATAACGGCTTTGATATCCAATGCCAATTGTCCTAATTCCTCCGAAATTTCTACATCTGTTGCTCCAGTTGATTTTTTAATACCAGCACAAACCGCACCATAGAAAGACTTTGCATCGCTGTCATCCATGATGTTTTCAGGATATTTGACAGAATTTCGACCTGCCCGGTAATCTTCTGCCATCTTCTCCATTGAAGACAGATACTTTTCACTATCACGCTCTTCCATATAGTCAGCAATTGTCTTTTTGATGCGCTCCATGAAGGTCATATAACGAATCGGGTCCACATACCGCTGACTTTCCAAGACCTCAACCTGTCGGGTCTGGATTGCTTCAGCCTTGGCCTCGTTAGAACCCAGTCGTGCCAATTGTTCCTCCATTTTCTCCTTGTTGGTGATATCCAGAGGTTCAATCAAAATCTTGGCATCTTCCGCATTCACATAGGTATTCAGAAGCTGACGAATGCCATCTTCATACCGTGAGAAGTCTACACGATCATTAAAGCGCAGAGCTACACTATCTTTTAACTTCTTGAAGAACAAATAGTCCTTGCGATAGGCCTCTGCCTGATCAAATCCAACGGCTTCAAACAGTTCATAGCTGGAGTATATGAAGTCCACCATTTTTGCAAATGCAGACAGTTTTTCGTAAAAGTCCTTACGCACATCATACTCTCTCAGGCGTTCCTGCCAGACATTCGCGCTGGATTCATCAGGATCAATTCCCTTAAAAATTTTCCAGAGCTGCTGATGGACCTGAGCGAGTTTGTCCTTTTCTTCCACAACAGCAGAGATAGCCGCATGAATTTCAGACTTGTTGAACAGGTTCATACCGGACTGCTCATCGCTATACAGATCCAGAGCAGAATTCAGCTTTTTGAAGATGCCCATATAGTCCACGACCAGACCGAAATCCTTATCCGTGTACACTCTGTTCACACGGGCGATTGCTTGCAGAAGGGTATGATCCTTCAGCTTTTTATCCACATACAAGACCGCTGCAATAGGAGCATCAAAGCCGGTGAGCAACTTATCTTTCACGATCAGAAGGTCAATATCCCCTTCTGGATCAATGAACTGTCCGGTTACGGAGTCTTCGTAGGCATCGTAGTTATTTTTGAAAAGCGGATCAATCTCCTTGCGGAAAAACTCTCCAATAATTTTTTCAGTCTGAGGTGTGTTACTCTCGTCGTCGCCTTCTCTGCTGGTATTAGGTGTAATCACAACCGTCGGGGTAATGCCGCCAAGATCCCGCAGCTTGTAAAAGAGCTGCACTGCTTCTGCACGGGAAGAACAGGTCAGCATCGCCTTAAACCCTTTAGGCTTCACAAAACCAATAAAGTGCTCATGTAAGTCAAAAGCAATCATATTCAGACGAGCTTCTGTCTGAGCCAGTGCCACAAAACGGCTGTATTTGACTTCTAAATCTTTTTTAGCCTCTTCACGTAGCCCTACGGTGATGTACTTTAAGTGTGTATTGATTTGTTCACTGGTGACCGTCTGAGGGATCACACGGCCTTCATAGACAATGGGGACCGTTACTTTGTCATCGATGGCATCCTGCAGGGTATACTTATCAATCAGGGGGCCAAACTTGGCATAGGTATCTTTGGCTGACATAACATCCCGCTTATCGTCCTTGGGCTTCTTTTGCATCAGAGGGGTGCCGGTAAAGGCAATCTTGACTGCATTGGGCAGCACCCGATTCATGTAGATGTTCAGCTTACCGTACTGAGTTCGGTGGCCTTCGTCGATGAAAACAAAGATATTTTCACTGTCGTTGCAGTATTCCTGCTTTACGGCAGCCTCAAATTTGTTGACCAGAGCTGTGATGACGGTATTTCCATCTTCCTTCAGCAACTCGATCAGACCCTTGCCGGTCTTGGCACGGTGAGGACTCATCTGTGTATGAATGAAGTTATCCCGGATCTGTTTATCCAGGTTGATGCGGTCAGTTACCATCACAAAGCGGGGCCGCTTGATGCTGCTGCCAGGCTTCATGCTCTCCCGCAGAATCATCTTGGTCAGCATGATCATGGTAATGGTTTTGCCGCTGCCTTGGGTATGCCAAACAACACCATTTCGAGTATCAGCACCGTCCTGAAGCAGAATTCGCTTCATGCACTTTTTAACTGCAAAATACTGCTTGTAGCGGCAGATCTTCTTCACATTGTTATCGTAGATGATAAAATTACGAATCAGATCCAGCAGCCGATCCGGGTGCAGTAAGGAAACCAGAGCACGATCCTGCTCCTTGATTTGACCATCCGGAGAACACTTGCGACACCAGTTATTCAGCCATTCTTTGTCATCCTCATACCAGGATACAAAGTACTTTGCAGGAGTACCGCAAGTACCGTACAGAACCTTGTCCGGATTCATGGCCAGCACCAATTGAGTGTAACGGAAGAGGTGTGGGATGTATTCTTCGCCCCAGTTGCGGATATTTTGGTTGACACCTTCCATCACATCCACACTGGATTTCTTACATTCAATGACCACGAGGGGGATACCGTTAACCAGTACCACAATATCCGGGCGAGCGAATTTACCGTTAGGGCGTTCCACTTCAAACTCATCCGTCACCTGGAATGTATTATTTTCCGGGTGTTCAAAATCGATAAAGCTCAGATCAAAGGACTGACGGGTTCCGTCAGGCAGATCCTCTTCCATGCTCTTGCCGGCACAGATCAGCTCATAGATCGCCTTGTTTTCAGCATACAGTCCGGCAGCACTGAACTGATCCACGGTCTGCATGGCCTTGGCAATGGCGCCTCCGGAAAAGTATCGTTCTTCTGTGCCAAACTGATACGTCTGGTGGCTCAGAAAAGACTGCAGTTCTTCTGTGAACAGCACCGCTCGGCGAGAACCACGTTTTTTCTCCGCTTCACTGCGGGGGACAATCGTATATCCCAGTTTTTCAATGACTTTCAAAGCACGATCCTGGGATTCCGGTCGTTCATTAAAAATTGTATGGTTTGGCATAATTGCAATCCCTATCCTTTACTTCTGGTATGCCACCTCTATCTCCAGCTCCAGTGTCTGTTTCATCAGATCAATTTGGCGGATCATTTCGTCCCGATCCTGTGGCTGGCAGCCGCTGCACTGGATCAGCTGTTTACAAAAATGGGGAATCAGCGCATTTGCCTGTTTTGCCTCATCATGGCTCACGCCGCCCACAAGAGCCAGCTGTACGGTTTGAATGTAACTGTTTTTCAGGTTTTCAAGATTTGTCATGGTTTCACCCTCACAATACCAGTAAGAAGTAACTGTATAAGTGATTCCTTTTTCTGTTCCATTTCTTCTATCTTTTTTTGATAAAGTCCTATAATATAATCCTGTTGATTAAAAAACTTTCCAAGCAGTTGTTGCTCTTCTATATCCGGTATCATAATTTCAGCATTACTTATCGCATCAGAATTTATTGATTCGAAAGTAGAGCCAGCTGCAAATTTTCTCCAATATCCATCGAAATTCATTTTCAGAAGTGTCTGATGAATAAATTCATTACCTTTTATACCTGCAACACCACGGCCCAAAACCACATCATATGCAGTCTTTCCTATCGTACCAGCAGGGGCTCTAACGCTCATTATTATATCACCTGCTTCGGCTGTTTTTGTTTTCTGCGTAGTCCATATACGTGGCAAAACCCATCCATCTTTTAAATCGGCGTTTCCTTGGACAAGAATATAATCAGATGGTGTATCACTGTATGTTTCACCATCAGGAGATTGTCCCATCGTAATTTTACACGTTTCTCCTAATTTTCTCTGTTCCCAAGGCTGGGTAAACCTCGGGAAACGGATTTCAGGAAAACTCGTGTCCTTTGCCGGAAACATCTTTTTCATATAGCCTTTTTTCAGATTCTTTAGTTCTTCAATTTCCCTTTGGTATAGTTCAATTACCTTATCACACTGTGCAAGAATTTCAGAAATCTTTTTTTGCTCTGCCAGAGGTGGAATATAGAATTGATATGCACACAAATTTTTGAAATAAAGTCGTGTCCTTGTTCCTCCCAATTTTCGCATACCGCAAAAATATCTAAAACGAGGTGTGTTGTTAAGTACAGATAATATAAATCCTAATTCTGCTTTATCCGATACAGTAAACACAGGATATTCACTACTAACTAAGATGTTTCCGCCAGTTTGGTTCATGTTAAAATGAAATATATCATCATCACTCATATGGCGATATGTAATATAATCAGGGGGAACAACTTTATAGCCTATATTGGTTTGAACAGCTTCTTTTCCGTCATAGTATTCTGCCTGAGGAATCAAACCGTTCCGAGACGACGAATAAACAGGAATTTCGTTTATGTTATTTGAGATTTCCCGATATTCGCAAATACAGTCCCCCATACTTGTAAGAGTCCAGTCCTTGGGATATATTCCGATTTTTGTTTTTCTATAATGAGGTGGTACGTCACCTCGTCGGATCATTGATATACGTTCTGCTACATCTGACATCATTCGATCACCTCCTGAACCCTGGTTCTATCCCCAATTTCTTCAAATACATGTCCATCTGCTTCTCAGCCTCTACAATCTCTGCTTTCAGCCGAGTAATATTGGACTGAACCTGCTGAAGATCAATAGGGTCCTCCTCTTCAAAGGTATCCACATAGCGAGGAATGTTAAGGTTGTACTCATTTTCCTTGATCTCATCCAGCGTTGCCACATGTGCAAATTTGTCCTTTTCTGCACGGCTCTGATATACTTCCACAATGGCATCAATATGTTCCGGGGCTAGCTCATTCTGATTACTTGCTTTAATATAACGGAGATTTCCATTCTCATCCTTCTTGCTGGCATCAATAAAGAGTACATCCGTGTTGGGTCGATTCTTCTTAAACACCAGAATACAGGCCGGGATAGAAGTACCATAGAACAGATTTTCTGGCAAACCAATCACAGCATCGAGAAGATTTTCCTCGATGACTTTCTGGCGAATACGGCCCTCTACGGCACCACGGAACAGCACACCATGAGGTGCAACAGCGGCAATTCTGCCATTGACGGAGAGACTGTTAATCATGTGCAGCAGGAAGGCCCAGTCACCCTTACTTGCAGGAGGAACACCCCAGTCGAAACGATGGAATTTATCCAGAGAAGCTTCCATCTTAAACTCTTTTTTGCCCTTGCCGCTGGACTCACCCCCGGGGTTGAAACCGGATGCCCACTTATCCTTCGAGAAAGGCATATTTGCGACAATGGCATCAAAGAGAAGCAGATTACCGTCAGCATCTAAGAACACCGGGTTTGCCAGAGTATCACCCCAGCCAATCTTTGCATCCCGGATTTCATGGATATACATATTCATCTTGGCCATTGCCACGGAAGAACCGTTGACTTCTTGACCATAGATGGAAACTTCCTTGCTATTCTGCTTCTTCGCAGCCTTGATCAGCAAAGAACCAGATCCGCAGGTAGGATCATATACACGCTCACCGGGCTGGACATTCACAATGCGAGCCATGATTTCAGAAACAGCTGCCGGAGTATAGAAAGATCCAGCCTTCTTACCAGCCATGCTGGCAAACTGGCCGATCATATACTCATAAGCATCACCAATAACATCAGCAGGGACCTGACCGGGCTTCACCTCGATATCCGAAGGGCGAAGGCTCAGTGGCTCAAAGTCTTCCAGCAGATCCCGAAGGATTGCCTTTTTGTGATCCAGTGTACCCAGTGCATTTTCACTGTTGTAGTCCACAGTGTTCAGAACACCAGCCAGCTGCTGGTTGTTATCTGCCTCGATTTTGCGCATAGCGGCATTAATCAGCTGACCAATCTTGTCAGAATATCTCTGGTCATAGAGAGACTGGAAGGAGCACTCTTCCGCAATGGTAAAGGGCAGATATCGTTTCTGACGCTCCAGACGGATGCCGGAATACTCCTTTTTCAATTCATCCAGCGCATCTTCATAGGAATCACTCAGATACTTGACGAACATAATCGGCAGTACGTAGTCTTTATAGTTGGCTGCATCAATGGTATCCCGCAGAGTATCTGCGCCACGCATCAATGCATTTTCAATATCCTTCTTGGTCGTCATTGGTTAGTTCCTCCAATCATCTTTTCAATAAGATGTTCTGTTAATATACGTTCATTTTCGATCAGCTCACGATACATACATTCTCGTTTTCTGCTTAATCGGTCAATCTGTACCGCTTTCTGTTGAATATGCAAGGGCTGTAAGGGAATTTCCAAATCCAAGACCGTTTTGATTTTTACGGTCTTCTGGGCTGTCCCGCTTTCCAGGCTGAGAATTCGTTCCTCCACACTTTTTTGCGCCAGACACAGTCGGAGGTACTCCGGCATAACCCCTGCACATCCTTTTACTCGCAGTATCGCAAATTGAGAAGGAACGAGAATATTTTCATAGCCAGGCTCAATATATGCCGGGTACATTGGAGAGACCAGCCGAATTACAACATCTCCTACCTTTGTAAACAAGGCATTCTCCAGACTCTCACAGGCATGAAAAATCTCCAGCTCTGATCTATTAATATTTCCATTTTCATCGAATGCTCTAAGCGTAAGACGGCTGTACTCAAAAGCGCTTTCCTTCTGATTTTTAGCCTCTTTTCGGCTTAAAACTATTCCGCCTTGCACATCTGCAAGATCTGAAATTTTAGCGATCATCTTTTCGCCTCCAAAGAAAAGCGACCCGCCCACAAATGGGCGGGCCACCTTATCATGTTATCTGGTGTGGCTTTCAGGGCAGCAGTGCTCACAACCGTCTACGCAGTTGTAGTACTTGCGTGCTTCCTGAACAGCCGCCTGAGAGGTGTAAAACTCGCCCAGGTAGATTCTGTTCGCTGCGTCAGGCAGCCATGCGCAATCTGCACGATGTACCTCATGCTCGCCAGTCCACTGCTCATTCTTATTAACATAGAACTTCATTGGCTTGTTCTCCTTTCATTGAAAGTACAAGCCCACATTGACATTCCTGAGAATATCTGATATCATAATGGTGCATAACTATGATATTTGCGTGGGAAGCTCTCAGAACAGTTGCCGCTGTATCTGGGAGCATTTCTCTTGTCTGAAGATATAGTACCATACGGCTTGCAAGTTGTCAAGTTTTTTTGGAAAACTTTTGTAATATTTAAATATGACATTTTTTCTGTTTGCATCTTAACCTAGAATTTTATACTCTATTACTGCTTTCAAATAGACTTCTATCTCACCATTCAAAACCAAATCGGCATATTCCAACGGATCGTTATAGATCAGCCAGTCCAATTCTGACCGCTGTTGCATGCTGTTTGCCACCTCATTTTCTACAGCGGTGCAGTCGATGGAGAGCAGCGTCCCGTCATCCAGACACAGCTCCACGCAGGCGGTGTCCAGGTTGAACTCACAGGACAAAATCTTTCTCATAGTCGTTACCTCCTAATGCTTAATTTTCGATTGATTTTCCGCAGCGACAAAAGGGCTATTTCGTTAATTTTAGAATCCAGCAAGCAATGCGAGTGTTAATACACACTCACATTTCCTACCGTCTGCTTGTTGAGGGCAGCGCCCCAAGCCCCTTTTGAACACAGAATTTCATTCTGTGGCTGCGCGTTCTGCGAACGCTTTGAAAGGGTACGCCAAAGCGCCGTCCCCTTTAAGATGCCATGGAACAAATCGTTCCACCCTTACGCCTGATGGCTACCGCGAAACACAGTAGCCCTCGCTAGATGCGTGGGCAAAATGTTTTCCCATCGTTCGCTTTTACTCCGCACCCCGTGCCTTGTTTTGGGGCATAGGGTGTCGTGAATCGCGACATCTTCCAGAACCTTTAGGGTGCCCTAAAAAGGGGCACCCTCTTGAACAATGGGGTGGCGAAACACCACCTCATATTTTCTTTTCCGCAACGGTGGCGACGGTCGCAACGGTGCTGGGAGTACCCCTCAAAACACCGTCGCGACCGTTGCAAGCGTCGCGCTTTACTTGATTACTTCAACCATAGGTGCTTCTATCACCATGTAGGTTAGACGGATACGCCGTCCGGCGTGCTTGGTTTTGTTTTCGTACTTCACCTGATGTTCTTCCAGCAGGCGGCTGGCATTCACATTCAAATGCTTGGTAAGGCGGTTCACTGCCATATTCAACTGGAGGGCTTCGGCAAGCTCTGTTGGGCTGCCTTCCCATTCGCGGTTCTCGTCAGATACAATCTTTGCCACGGCCTTCAACACCGGGTCTGGTGGCTGCTTCCAAAGCTCATTCTCTGCATGGTCAAGGAGCCATACCAAATGCTCCTGGTCTTTACTTAAATACAGCCGCTGATCCGGCTGATCCCGTCCGCTGATTTCCAGTGTGGCCTTTCCGTCAGTTCGTTTTTCTTTCTGCATAATGAGTGCCCCATCTGCACAGCCCGACAGTCCGGTGGTGCCGGAAATCTTCTCAAAGCTATCTCCCGCAGGCTGCTTTCTGGTGTGGTGGACAATCAGGATGCAAACTCCATGCCTGTCTGCAAATTGTTTCAGTTTTCCAATCACCTCATAGTCGCTGGAATAACTGTAGTTATCGCTCACCATCTCCCGGACTTTTTGGAGGGTATCCACAATAATCAATTTGGTATCACTGTGTTCCCGGACAAACTTTTCAAGTTGTTCATCCAAACCGCTGCCGATCATCTTGGCACTGGTAGCAAAGTGAAGGGAGTTTGTCCCCTCCACACCGAACATACGGAACATCCGGCGCTGCAAACGGCTTTCGTCATCTTCCAGAGCAAGATAGAGGACTGTTCCCTGATGAACCTTGTAGCCCCACAAATCCTGCCCAGTGCTGACATGGTGGGCGATCTGCGCCACCAGAAAAGATTTGCCGATTTTGGGCGCTCCGGCAAGGATATATGCTCCGGTATAGAGTAGGTTTTCAATCATTGCGGACTTTACCTCAAATACATTATCCATCAGTTCATCCAGGGTTACAGTATGCAGGTAAGCTGGGTCGCTCATGCGCTGTATCTTGCGGTACATTTCTTCCAGGCTTTCCTGAGGATTTACAACTTCATCGTTGATTTCTCCCTTGGAAGTGGTTATACTAATGTCAGAGTTTTTAGAGATTGACTGCCCATCGTCTGCGCCAACAGATGAGTCCTGGGTGGTCATTTTCTTTTTTTCATCGATCATAGGCAATATCCTCCTGCATTCCTTTCATAATGGTTGTGATCATCTGAATGGTGTCCAACAGTTCCTCATTTACGCCTTGCCCAGCTTCAATCCGGCGCAGTTCGTCCAGCACCGCAGCCAGCTGATCTCGCAGTGCCTTATAGACTCTCGGATTGCCCTGGACCACCACATCCCGGCAGAGCAGCCGACGGATGATATAATCCTGCTTGGTCAATCCAGTGAGCTTCACCGCCGTTTCAATCCGGGAATCCTCCTCTGGGGAGACCCGAAAGGCCACAGTCTTGTTCCTCCAACGGCTGTGCTTGTCCAAATTCTTTGCTGACATACTTAATTGCCCCTTTCCATATTTAATTTATCTGCCATTTCCGTTTGCTTGGACGGAAACAGGTGCGCATAATTGTAAGTGATGTCGATGCTCTCATGACCCACCCGATCTGCGATAGCTGTGGCGGAGAACCCCATGTCGATGAGAAGCGAAACTGCGCTGTGACAAATATCGTGGATTCGGATGCGCGGGACTCCGGCCTCTTTGGAGCCACGATCCATCTCCCTGTGGAGATAACTCTTGGTGACGGTGAACATTCGGTCATCTGCTCCAATGCCGTAGAGCATTTTGAGGTAATCCCGAATTTCCTCTGCCAGAAACTGCGGCATAGTGATGACCCGATTGCTCTTTTCCGTCTTTGGAGTGGTAATCAGATCCTGGCCATTCAGCCGCTGATAGGATTTGTTGATGGTGACAGTTCGCTTCTCAAAGTCAAAATCTGCCGGAGTCAGAGCCAGAAGTTCTCCCTCTCGGATACCGCACCAGTAAAGCATCTCAAAGGCATAGAAGGATAGCGGTTTATCCATCATTACCTCAGCAAATTTCAAATACTGTTCCTTAGTCCAGAACATCATCTCTCGGTTTTTCTTTTTTCCCATGCTACCTACCTTTTTACAAGGGTTATCACGGAGATTGTAATACCGTACTGCATGGTTAAAGATGGCACCGAGTTGATTGTGAACCGTCTTAAGGTACACAGGTGAATAGGGTTGCCCCTTTTCATCCTTGTGGTTCAGCATCTCATTCTGCCAGGTGATAATCTACTGGGCAGTGATGTTGCACATCTTCAGCTTGCCGAAGTATGGGAGCAGCTTGGTGCGAATAATGTGCTCCTTTGTGGCCCAAGTGTTCTCCTTGAGCCGGGTTTTCATATCCGCCGTGTAAAGATCCACGAAACTCCTGAAGGTCATGTCCAGATCAGCGCTGGTCTTGTTGAGCTGTTCTCGCTCCCAAGCCTGTGCCTCTCGCTTGGTCTTGAAGCCCCTCTTTTGGGTCTGTTTCCGCTCACCATTCCAATCGGTATAGCGATAAACTGCTCGCCAGGTGCCGGTTTTTTCTTCCTTGTAAACTGCCATTATGATTCCTCCTTTACTGTTTTGGTATAGTAATACTTCTCCATGAAGAATTCTCGATTGACACGGCCGGAGATGGTCAGATACCCTTTCTCCTGCAATTCTTCATTAAGCCCATGGATCACCTTGTAGGCGTGGGATTTGGAGATACCCAATTCCTGAGCAACTTCGTCTGCTCGCATAAAACTCTGTTTCTGCATAAATAAAATACCTTCCTTTCCTTGTTGATTGTTTCTGCCTACTACTTTTGTTTTTCATAAAGACCTCCTTACTCTCTACTGCCACTTTTTTCGGATTTTGCACCCAAGAATTTTGAAGAAATTTTCTTCGGTTATCACAACTAAGCAAATATGCTATGATCAGTTTCATTATACTAAGCATAATAGCTTATGTCAATCGGCACACGCAAAATAAATTAAATAAAATTGTTTAGTATTCTCTTGACTTTCCTAAGCATTTCTGCTACGCTTTTTATAAAGACAACCAATGATTGGAGTTGACGATATGGCGATTGGTGAACGAATTCACTTTTTCCGTCTCCTGCGGGGGATGACACAGAAATATCTCGGCATGTCACTGGGCTTCCCGGAGAAGTCTGCTGATGTGCGCCTTGCACAGTACGAAACAGGATCAAGAACCCCAAAGGCAGACCTGACAGTTGCCCTGGCTGAGGTGCTGGATGTCTCGCCCCATGCGCTCTCTGTCCCGGACATAGACTCCTATGTAGGGCTGATGCACACTCTCTTTACCCTAGAGGATAACTATGGACTCAAGATCAGCGAGATGGACGGAGAGGTCTGCTTGAAGGTCGATGTTCGGAAGAACAAGGACGCCGCCCGGCTGCACGAAATGCTCTGTTCTTGGCAGCAGGCCGCTGCCCTGTTGGAGGCGGGCGAAATCTCTAAGGAGGACTACGATAAGTGGCGCTACCACTACCCGGAGTTTGACAAGGCTCAGAACTATATGAAGATGCCGCCCCAGGATCTCGTTTGACCCTCTCACTTGTAGGCCACGGGAGAGGCCGTTTGTTGCACAGAATAATAATAAAAAGAAAAAGAGAGCTAACCGACTAATCAAAATCAGTTAGCTCTCTTTTTATGAATAATGAAAAAATGTTGCCATTTCGTTGCCACAGACGGCATTAAGCCTTAGAAAACCCAGTCATTCCGGGCTTTTTCGGGCCTCTGAATTTATTCCCACTCGATGGTCGCATTCGGCTTGGGACTCAAGTCGTAGCAGACACGGTTTACATTTTTCACTTCTTTCATGATTCGGTCGGTAATCTTTAACAGGATCGGCCATTCCACCGGCTCAATCGCCGCAGTCATGGCATCCACCGTATTGACAGCGCGAATGATCACTGGATATTCGAAGCAGCGGGCATTGTCACGGACACCCACAGATTTGAAATCCGGAACGATGGTGAAATACTGCCAAACCTTTTTGTCCAAACCTGCATTGGCAAATTCCTCACGCAGGATGGCATCGGATTCCCGGACTGCCTCCAGACGTTCTCTGGTGATAGCTCCCAGGCAACGCACACCCAAGCCTGGTCCCGGGAATGGCTGACGGTAAACCATGGATTCCGGCAGACCCAGCTCAATGCCGCAGGCACGCACTTCATCCTTAAACAGATATTTCAATGGCTCTACCAATTCAAACTGAAGATCTTCCGGCAGACCGCCCACATTGTGGTGGGATTTAACCATTTTCGCCGTCTTGGTACCGCTCTCCACAATATCCGGGTAAATGGTCCCCTGTCCTAAGAACTCAATGCCTTCCAGCTTTCTGGCTTCCTCCTCAAAGACACGGATAAATTCCGCACCGATGATCTTGCGCTTCTGCTCCGGATCTGCAACGCCGTCCAATTTTCCTAAGAAGCGTTCAGAGGCATCCACATAGACTAAATTGGCATCCATCTGATCTTTAAACACCTCTACTACGCTTTCAGATTCCCCTTTGCGCATCAGGCCATGATTTACATGCACACAGGTGAGCTGCTTGCCAATGGCCTTGATCAAAAGCGCCGCTACCACGGAGCTGTCAACGCCGCCGGAAAGAGCCAGCAGCACCTTCCGGTCTCCCACCTGCTGACGGATCGCTTCCACCTGATCCTCGATAAAATTCTTCATATTCCAATTGGCCTCTGCATGGCACGTATCAAAGACAAACTCTTTGAGCAGTGCTTCACAGGCTTCGCCCTCTGGCCATGCGCCAAGCTTTTTCTCACATTTCGCCGGTTCATGATCCACAGCCATCACCGGATAGCCAGCCTCATAAATTTCCTCATTGACATCAATGGGGGAACCGTCCACCACGCGGTTCTCACCGCCATTTAAAATCACGCCTTTGACATTGGGGATATTTTTCAATTCCTCTTTGGTAATATCATGGGGATAAATCTCGCTGTATACCCCAAGCTTGCGGATCGCTCTTGCAAGAGCAGAATTTTCCGTACTTCCCAAATCTAAAATCACTATCATATCCTGTTTCATTCCCATATCCTCCCGATGTATTCTACTTGATTTCACTAATATCAGAATATCTTATTTTTTCCCGGCTGGCAAGAAACTTCCACAAATTTTGCCATTTTCTGCAGCCGGCAGTCTCAGGACTTATCTTCTTTCAGTTTTGCCCCGATATCCGCTTTCATCTGTTCCCAGGCCTCTGGATTTTGTACATAATATCTGGGACAATCTTTTCCTGTCACATCATAATGGCGGATCACATCGTCAGCACTCAGACCAAATTTCTCACAAAGCCAGGCAGTCAGCTCCACTACGGACTGGTAAGTGGCATCCGTGAATTTTCCGCTTTCATCCGGATGGCAGCACTCAATGGAAAGAGTATCCACATTCCGCTCATTGGTGGCATAGGAAATTTCAGCCGTGGGTATACACTGGATGATTTCGCCCTCCAAGCCGATGATAAAATGGCTGCTCACCTTTGTCTCATGACTGTCTTTGAGATTTTCAAAATAATTCCGGTTATCCATGGCCGTGGAGCCCGGATTTGCCGTATAATGGATCGCCACATGCTTCACCTGCTTCAGCGGAATCCCCGGACGGGAATATTCATTCACCGTCAAAAGCTCCACATCCAGCGGCGGCGCTCCTGCCAACGGATCTTCTGTTTCCAGGCTGGCCTTTTTCGCAGCTTCTTTTTCTTTGGCTGCATGATACATGCGCGTTCCCATAAAAATCACGAGGGCCACACACAATACACTGCCCAATAGGATCATTACATTCCGGTTTCTCTCCTTGACCCTCTTGTTGCTGGGATGCTTTTTCGCGGGCCGTCTCCTGCCTGCATTTTTCCTGCTGCCTTGTCTTTTGTATTCATTCATACCCCATTTTCCCCTGCAATACTGTTAATGCCGGACTGTGCGGCTAAAATCCGCTGCCGGCTCCCTTCCCGAAAGCAAAAGGGCTGTCGTTTCCAACAGCCCTTAAAAGTTTCATTCCTGCCCGATATCTTATTCGTCGATGCTATAGTTCGGCGCTTCTTTGGTGATATGGATATCATGCGGATGAGATTCCTTCAAAGCTGCGGCGGAAATTTTCACAAATCTTCCTGTGGTTTTCAGCTTCTCAATGTTCTCTGCCCCGCAGTATCCCATACCGGAGCGGAGGCCGCCCATGAGCTGGTACACGGTATCTTCCACTAATCCCTTATATGCCACCCGGCCTTCTACGCCTTCCGGCACTAATTTTTTGGCATCTGTCTGGAAATATCTGTCCTTGGAGCCGTTCTCCATACCAGCGATGGAGCCCATTCCACGATATACCTTGTATTTCCTGCCCTGATACAGCTCAAATTCTCCCGGGCTCTCATCACAGCCTGCGAAGATGCTTCCCATCATACATACGTTAGCGCCTGCTGCAATGGCTTTGGTCACATCGCCGGAATATTTGATGCCGCCATCTGCAATGACCGGAATCCCATATTCCTTCGCCACCTTATAGCTGTCCATGATCGCGGTGATCTGCGGCACACCAATGCCTGCCACCACACGGGTCGTACAGATAGAGCCAGGGCCGATGCCGACCTTCACTGCATCCGCGCCTGCGTCGATCAGATCCTTAACCGCTGCTCCAGTCGCCACATTGCCTGCGATCACCTGGACATCGGGAAATTCTCTCTTGATGTCCCTGACTGCTTTGAGGATATTCTCAGAATGGCCGTGGGCAGAGTCCACAACGATCACATCCACATTCACTTCCACCAGCGCTTTCACGCGGGCCAGTACATTGGATGTGATGCCCACTGCAGCGCCACAGAGCAGACGCCCCTGAGCGTCCTTTGCGGACAACGGATATTTGATCTGTTTTTCAATATCCTTGATGGTGATCAGCCCTTTTAAATTGAAATCTTCGTCCACGATGGGCAGTTTTTCTTTTCTGGCCTTACCCAGAATTTTCTTTGCTTCTTCCAGCGTGATCCCTTCTTTTGCAGTGATCAGCCCTTCAGAAGTCATGGATTCTTTGATAGGTTTGGAAAAATCTTCTTCAAATTTCAGATCGCGGTTTGTAATAATACCAACCAGCTTTTTGCCTTCGGTAATCGGTACACCGGAAATACGGAACTTCGCCATCAGGTCGTTGGCATCTTTAAGGGTGTGTTCCGGAGAAAGATAGAATGGATCAGTGATGACACCATTTTCAGAACGTTTTACTTTATCTACTTCTTCTGCCTGCGCTTCAATTGACATATTCTTATGGATCACGCCGATCCCGCCCTGTCTTGCCATAGCGATGGCCATGCGGTGCTCGGTTACTGTGTCCATCCCTGCGCTCATCAAAGGAATGTTCAGTTTGATTTTTTTGGTCAAGTACGTGGAAACATCCACTTGATTCGGGATTACCTTTGAATACGCCGGTACTAACAATACGTCGTCAAATGTAATGCCCTCCCCAATGATTGTGCCCATTGTTTTTCCTCCCTTGTATACTAGAATATCTGCTGTAGTAAATGAATTTAGATCTACTGATTGTTCCCTAGTGTAACAAAAAATGCAAACAGTGTCAATCCAAAAAAATCTTGCTGGGAGCTGATTTTTTCATATATTCTGCCAATTCGTCCCCTGGCTCCAGGATTACCTTGCAGGCTCCTTCCTTACTATCATTGACCACCATAAGAAAACGCTTATGATCTTGAACGCCGGAAGAATAATCCAAGGTTTTCATCCTTGTATTGCCCTTATAATAATCCACCCGGCGGGAATCAAGAGGCGCAATAATCTCTACTTCCTGCATTTGATAGCTTTTCACGCGTTTTCTCTTCATCTTAGCCATAATCACGTCAATGTCCAGTTCTCCATTGACAAACAAATATTCATATTCCAAATCTGTCTTGGGAAAAACAAAATAACAGGCAACACCGAAAGCCACCGCCACCACCAGCAGCAGCGGATTGACAAAAATACTGATCAAAAGTGCCAAAACCGTGCCCGCGATCAATGCCGCTTTGATCAGCTTGTCTTTGGCTGTGGCCTGACGTTTCACCAAAACTTCTGCGTATAAATCACTCATGCTTTCTTCTCCTTTGCTCTTTCTCTTCATTTTAGCACAATCCCTTAGGCAAGTCCACATTTGGGCAGAAAAAGCCCCGGGAAACAAAGGAAACGGCCGGGAGAAGACTGCCTCTCTCCCGGCCGTATGCTAAAAACTATTTTTTTACATCATGCCCATTCCTGGGTTTCCTGCTGGTACAGGATTATCTTCTTTGATGATTGCTACTACAGATTCGGTGGTCAGCAAGGTAGAAGCAACGCTTGTTGCGTTCTGCAGTGCGCTTCTGGTCACTTTTGCAGGATCCAGGATGCCTTCTGCAACCATATCCACATAGGTCTCATTCAGCGCGTCAAAGCCTACGCCGACTTCAGACTCTTTTACTTTATTGATGATAACGGAGCCTTCCAGACCTGCATTGTAAGCGATGTGATATAACGGTGCTTCCAACGCTTTCAGGATGATATTTGCGCCTGTCTTCTCATCGCCTTCCAAACCTGCTGCCATCTTGGCAACTTCTTTGGCTGCATGGATATATGCGGATCCGCCACCTGCGATGATACCTTCCTCAACGGCTGCTCTTGTAGCTGCCAGTGCATCCTCCAGACGGAGTTTTGCTTCTTTCATCTCTGTCTCTGTGGCAGCGCCAACACGGATTACAGCTACGCCGCCTGCCAGCTTCGCCAGTCTTTCCTGCAGCTTCTCACGATCGAAATCAGAAGTTGTCTCTTCGATCTGTGCGCGAATCTGTGCTTCTCTCGCTTTGATATCCTCTTTTGCTCCAAGGCCGTCTACGATCACGGTGCTCTCTTTGGCCACTTTCACAGATTTTGCACGGCCTAACTGATTCAGTTCCACTTCTTTGAGGTCTAAGCCCAATTCGTCGGAGATCACTTCACCGCCGGTGAGGATCGCGATATCTTTGAGCATTTCTTTTCTTCTGTCGCCATAACCAGGAGCTTTTACTGCCACTACCTGGAAGGTTCCTCTCAGCTTGTTGACGATCAATGTGGTCAGGGCTTCCCCTTCCACATCCTCAGCGATGATCAAAAGCTTCGCACCGGACTGTACGATCTTCTCCAATACCGGCAGCAGCTCCTGGATATTGCTGATCTTCTTATCTGTGATCAGGATATACGGATCTTCTAATACCGCTTCCATCTTCTCCATATCGGTGGACATATAAGCGGAAATGTAGCCTCTGTCAAACTGCATACCTTCTACCAGATCCAGCTCAGTATGCATGGTCTTGGACTCTTCTACTGTGATCACGCCGTCTCCAGTCACTTTTTCCATAGCATCCGCCACCAGCTTGCCCACTTCTTCATCGCTGGCAGAGATAGCTGCTACATTTGCGATCTGTTTCTTGCCGCTGATCTTCTTGCTCATCGCTGTGATGGCTTCTACGGCCTTATCCGTCGCTTTTTTCATACCTTTTCTTAAGATGATCGGGTTTGCACCGGCTGCCAGGTTCTTGATTCCTTCGTTTACCATAGCCTGTGCCAGTACGGTAGCTGTTGTGGTACCATCACCAGCTACATCGTTTGTCTTGGATGCTACTTCTTTGATAAGCTGTGCACCCATATTTTCAAAGGCATCTTCCAGTTCGATCTCTTTTGCGATAGTCACACCGTCATTGGTGATGAGCGGAGATCCGAATGGTTTATCCAGTACTACGTTTCTTCCTTTTGGTCCTAATGTTACACGGACGGTATCTGCCAGCTCATTTACGCCTTTTTCCAGTGCTGATCTTGCTTCTGCACCAAATTTAATTTCCTTTGCCATGATTCTCATGTCCTCCTATCACGTTCTAGTTTATTATTTTACAATCGCCAAAATATCGCTCTGTTTTACGATGATAAATTCTTCTCCATCCATTTTTACGTCAGTTCCTGCATATTTGGAATAAATAACCTGGTCTCCCACAGCAACTTCCATCTTCACTTCTTTGCCTTCCACAACTCCGCCTGGTCCTACGGCAACTACCTCTGCCTGCTGTGGCTTCTCCTGTGCCTGACCTGGTAAAACGATTCCTGATTTTGTCTTTTCTTCTGCTTCTAACTGCTTTAATACAACTCTGTCACCCAATGGTACTAATTTCATAGTTCTTAGCCTCCTTATATCCTATCTTCGATTTATTAGCACTCATCTGAATCGAGTGCTAACCACTGACCTTATATTATTGAATCCGGCCGTTTTCTGCAACCCCAGCAAATTCTACTATATTTCAAATATGCTCACTTTTTCTCTTCTTTAATCTTTTTTTCTCTTATTTTCTTACTTTTGTAATTTTTTATAAATTTCCGGCCCGCAGGAGCGTTCCCACAAGGCCTTCCCACACCCAAAACCTGCCCACAGAATTCTCCGTCTGCGGCGGGCCGCATACGCAGCTTTCTTCCATTCCGACGCAGTGTGATCCCGCACGGAGTGCTTTTTATTTCCTCGTATGAAATAAAAAACCGCCGCCGGCATTTTTACGCCCCTGCAGCGGTCTCTTTCGTATTTTCGTCATTTATTTCTCTGCGCCTTGATCTCCTCCAGCTCATCAAACAGGACCTCATTGAGCACTTTGATATATGTCCCTTTCATACCGGAAGAACGGGATTCAATGACCCCGGCACTTTCAAACTTGCGCAATGCATTGACAATTACAGATCGGGTGATCCCTACCCGGTCAGCAATCTTACTTGCGACCAGAATTCCTTCTTCACCGTCCAGCTCATCAAAAATATGGATGATTGCCTCCAATTCAGAGAATGACAAGGTATTAAATGCAGATTTTACCACCTGCTGCTTCCTATCCTCTTCCGCATTCTCCTCATGTACAGAACGCATCATCTCCAGACCTACCACGGTTGTCCCGTATTCACTAACAATGATATCTTCAATATCATAGGCTTTGTTATCCCGATACATAAACACCGTTCCCAAACGCTCACCGGCAATATTGATCGGATTGATAATGCCCTGATACTCATGGATTCTTTCCCCCATAAATCCCAGAGTCTCCAGATTAACGTTTTCTTTGGTGGACAGAACTCCTAAAAAGCGTTCGTTCAGAAGCTGGTCGATATAGCCGCCAACTTTGTCTTCCATCAATTCTGTAATCTCCTCTACCCCAGGACATAAGCTTACGCCTAAGACTTTGCCCTTCTTGCTCAGGACAAGTATATTAGAGCTTAAGGTCTCCATCATCACTTGGCAAATATCATTGAACACGACCTTACTGGAATTACTGTTATGCAAGAGCTTATTAATTTTTCTTGTTTTATCCAGCAATTGAACGCTCATTTATGTCCTCCTTTCGACCACACAAAATTGTTAGAATCTTTTATCTAATTCATAATACCATGCCTTAGTGTATGAAATCAATACATTTTTTTAATATAATAATTTTTTTACGATATTTTCAGATAATGGCAAAGCAGCTGTGGTATTGCGATTCTTTTCCCTCATGGGAATCGGGAAGCTAAAAACCCTAGTCCTGCCAAATTAGAAAGAATCCCGCATGGAGTGCTTTTTTATTTCAAAGGAATGTTCGAAGAATTTACCTAGGAAATAAAGAAAACCGTGCAATTTCTGCACGGCTTCCCCTCCTTCTCCGGATACTTCCGGAGAACATTATTTTTCCTCTTTTGCAGGTTTGGCTGTGACATAACCGCAAGTCTCCTGGCTGCAGACCAGCTTACTGCCTTTTTCCACTAAATAGCTGCCGCATTCCGGGCATTTTTCATTGGATGGCTTCTGCCAGGACATGAAGTCGCACTCCGGATTGTCCTCGCATCCGTAATATTTCCTGCCCTTCTTCGTCTTACGCAGCACCAGCTCCTTGCCGCATTTGGGACAGGCCACGCCGATCTTCTCCAGATACGGCTTCGTATTCCTGCATTCCGGGAAACCGGGACAGGCCAGGAATCTTCCGTGAGGCCCGTATTTAATCACCATGTTCCTGCCGCATTCCTCGCAGACCACATCCGTGACTTCGTCCTCAATCTTAACCTCTTCCAGCTCTTTCTCCGCCGCTTCCACATCCTTGGCCAGATCCGGATAGAAATTGCGCACGATGGTCTTCCATTCCACCGTACCTGCCTCCACACAGTCTAACAGGCCTTCCATGGTAGCTGTAAAATTCACATCCACAATGCTCGGAAACGCCTGCATCATAATATGGTTGACCACTTCTCCCAGCTCTGTCACATACAGGTTCTTGTTCTCCTTGACCACATATCGACGGCCAAGAATCGTCGTAATCGTAGGGGCATAGGTACTGGGACGCCCGATTCCCAATTCCTCCAAGGTCTTGACCAAGGACGCCTCGGTATAATGCGCTGGCGGCTGTGTGAAATGCTGTTCCGGAAGAAGCTCCTCCAGCTTGAGCTTCATCCCAGCCTCCAAACTCTTGGTCAGGAGGTTGCCCTCTTTCTTCACATCGTCTTCCTGCATATAAACAGACATAAAGCCGTCAAATACCAATTTAGAAGCCGCCACAGTAAAGACATATTCCCCTGCCTGGATCTTCACAGAGGTAGTTTCATATTTAGCCTCCCGCATACGGCTGGCCGTAAAACGCTTCCAGATAAGCTGATATAGACGGTACTGCTCCCTGGACAGGGATTCCTTCAATGAAATCGGCGTCCGGGAAATATCCGTTGGACGGATTGCCTCATGGGCATCCTGAATCTTCTTGCCCTTGTCAGATGCTTTGCCGGCAGCCGCCACATATTCCTCGCCGTAGGTACTGCCGATATACGCTCTGGCCGCTTCATCCGCCTCTTTGGAAATCCTTGTGGAGTCCGTACGCAGATACGTGATCAGACCCACTGTTCCATTGCCCTTGATGTCAATGCCTTCATATAACTGCTGCGCCAGACGCATGGTCTTCTGCGTGGAAAAATTCAAAGCCTTGGCCGCTTCCTGCTGCAGCGTACTGGTGGTAAAGGGCAACGGCGCATTTTTCACACGTTCTCCCTTTTTCACATCCTTGACTTCCCCGTTGACCCCTTGAAGCTCCTCCAGGATCTCATCCATCTGCTGTTTATTGGAAATGGCGATCTTCTTGTCTTTTCCATAGAATTTTGCGATAATCGGCTTTTTTTCACCTTTGATGGCAAAAGAGGCATCCAGGCTCCAGTATTCCTCCGGTATAAAAGAGCTGATCTCCTCTTCCCGGTCGCAAATGATGCGAAGCGCCACGGACTGCACACGGCCGGCACTTAATCCCCGCTTGACCTTTGCCCAGAGCACCGGGCTGATCTTATAGCCCACCATACGGTCCAGGACCCTCCGCGCCTGCTGGGCATTCACTAAATTCATATCAATGCTGCGCGCCTGCTTGATGGAGGATTTCACTGCTGTCTTCGTAATCTCATTAAAAGAAATCCTGTGCATCTTCTTCTCATCTTCCTTCAAAGCCTTTGTCAGATGCCAAGAAATTGCTTCCCCTTCCCGGTCAGGGTCAGTCGCCAGATAAATCTTATCTGCTTTTTTGGCAGATTTGCGGAGCTTAGCCAGCAGCTCTCCTTTTCCCCGGATAGTAATATATTTAGGATCAAAATCGTGTTCCAGATCGATTCCCAGTTGACTTTTTGGTAAATCTCTTACATGGCCATTGGAAGCTGCCACCTCATAATTGCTGCCCAAAAATTTCTTGATCGTCTTCACCTTTGCCGGTGACTCCACTATAACCAAATACTTTGCCATATTCTATCTCCTGCATTACTTTTACTGCTTTCTTACTGATTTCTGATATAATAATTCTTTCCAACCTCCTGGATCAGTCCCTGCAGCTGCAGCTTCGTCAAATGCCCCATCACTTCTTGGACAGGCATGTCCAGTTTTTTGACCAGAAATTCCAGGTTTTTTGGTTGTAAATCCAGACAACTATACACCAAATCCATTTCACTTGCAAGTCTAAACTTCTTTTTTTTCGCTAATGGATCTATTTTATATGTATCTGGTTTCCATTCTTTTAGAACCTGTTCCGGCGAAAAAGCGATGCCTGCCCCCTCAGAAATCAGCTGGTGGCAGCCAAGGCTCAACGGGCTGTCCACCGGCCCGGGAAGGGCATAGACAGGCTTGCCCTGTTCTAGAGCAAAATCCACTGTGATCAACGAACCGCTCTTTTCCCTGGCCTCGATCACCAGGACCACATCCGCCAGAGCGCTGATAATCCGGTTCCTGGCAGGAAAATGCACCGGAAGGGACGGTGTCCCCGGCGGATATTCGCTGATGATGCCGCCTTTTTCTTTTATTTTCCCATATAAGGGACGGTTCCTGGCGGGATAGCACTGGTCAGGACCGCAGCCCATCACCGCATAGGTGGCTGTTTCCCCCGCCAAAGCGCCCCGGTGCGCTTCCCCATCGACTCCCAGCGCCAATCCACTGATCACCTGTATGCCTGCACAGCTGAAAAACCTGGCATATTGAAATGCCTGGATCCGGCCGTAAGAGCTACACATCCTGGCCCCTACAATGGCAATGGACGGCCGGTCCTCCTTTGGGAGTTTCCCCAGCACATAGAGCTTACCTGGCATTCCGGCCAGCTCCTGCAAGCGCCTGGGATACCCCTCTTCTCCCTTTTTTACGATCTTCATCTGTCCCCAACGTGTTTCTTCCATATTATAGTACACTCCCGTCAGCCTATCCATAATTTAAAGCTTCCAAAATTTCTTATCAATCATCCGGTATCCATAGGCCTCCTGGATATGCGTCTCTTCCACCAGCTCCTTATCCTCCATATCCGCTATGGTGCGGGCAACCCTCAATATCTTATGATAGCCCCGCACGCTCAGACAGCCGCCGGAAAAAATGCGTTCCAGCAGCATCTGCCCTTCCCTGGAAACCGGACAACAGCGCTCCATATCCCCCGCTGGCAGCTCTGCGTTAAACCGATAACTCTCCTTGGCATAACGTTGTGCCTGCCGTTCATGAGCCACTTCCACCCTCATGCGGATGACATCGGAAGTCTCCGCCTTTTTCTCCCTATGGATCTCTTCATAGTCCACTTCTCCTACTTCCACGCACACATCCATCCGGTCCAGCAAAGGCTGACTGATTTTCCTAAGATATTGTCCCACCTCCTGGGCGCTGCAGGTACATCGGTTCATATTGGGATAATAACCGCAAGGACATGGGTTCATAGCCCCTACCAAAAGCAGCCTGGCAGGAAAACAATAAGTCCCGTTCACCCGGGACAGCCGGACGTTGCCGTCCTCCAAGGGCTGCCTCAAAATCTCCAGGCTTTTTCTGGAAAACTCCGGCATCTCATCCAAAAACAACACGCCCCTATGGGCTAAGGTAATCTCTCCTGGTTTCGGATTACGGCCTCCTCCTGCCAAAGCCTGGGCAGAAACCGTATGATGAGGTGACCGAAACGGCCGCTCCGTAATATAAGGCTGTTCCCTGGACAGCAGCCCCGCAATACTGTAGATTTTCGTCAACTCCAGGCTCTCCTCCTCTGTCAGAGGCGGCAATATCGTGGGAATCCTCTTCGCCAGCATGGATTTCCCCGTCCCAGGCGGACCGATTAAAAGTAAATTATGAAATCCACTCACGGCGATCTCTGCCGCGCGCTTGGCCGCACTCTGCCCCCTCACATCCGAAAAATCCACATCATACTGTGGCTTTTTCCGCAAAATTGTTTTTACTTCTCTTTTGTTTTTATAAAGTCCCATCTTTTGGAAATACTCCAAAACTTCGATCAGATTTCGGACTCCAATGAGCTCTACATCCTGAATCAGACATGCCTCCTGCATATTTTCCCAAGGAATCATGCATCGCTTCACCCCCACGGATCTTCCATGAATGACGATGGGTAGAATTCCATTGACTCCGTGCACTGTCCCATCCAGGCTCAGTTCCCCCATGACCAGAACATTTTTCACTGCATTCTGCCCGATTCTGCCCATAGCTGCCAACACTGCCACCGCTACCGGCAGATCAAATCCCGCCCCTTCCTTACGGATATCCGCCGGCGCCAAATTGACAATAATCCGCTTAGGCGGCATATCGATCTCGATATTGCGCAGAGCGGTACGCACCCTGTCCTGGGCCTCCTTCACCTGGGAAGAGGCAAAACCAACCATTTGAAAGGAAGGCAGGCCATTGCTTACGTCTGCCTCCACATGAACCGGACACACCTCCATGCCGATAATGGACGCAGATAATACACTGCTAAACATAGCGATCTCCTCTCCATATGAAATTGTAACTACTGGAAAAAACGGGACGAATGCCCCAAAAAAGATATGCAAATCTCACAGACAGCGTTTAAAACGTCTCCTCTGTCTCCTGGATGGTGAGGCAGAAACGCTCTCCACTGCACAACTCCACGTGCAAAGTCGGCGGCATCTGATCCGGCTCTATCGTCAATGTGACAATATCCAGCCGTCGGGTATGGTTCAGGACCTGAAATATCTGATATGCAAATTCCTGTTCTCCCATATGACTACCTCCCAATTAATTATAGACCAATTTGTTCTATTTTGCAATAGTACATTTTGTTCTGGAATATAATCTATCGTAACTTAAAACCGAGGCACAGGCAGTCAGTGATTTCCAGAATGGAGGATACGATGAAATTCGAACGGATCAGATCTTTACGTGAAGATGCTGACAAAACGCAAAAAGAGTTGGGCGAATATCTTCATATCAGCCAGCGTACCTACGCACATTACGAAAATGGCACGCGGAACATTCCCATTGAAATGTTGATCCGTCTGGCCTATTACTATAATACCAGCATCGATTACCTCGTCGGAATCACCGATGACCCCAATAAGAAAAAACCAAATTCCAAAAATCGTATTTCACCGGCCAGTCACTCTTAGGACTGGCCGTTTTGTATTCCCAAATAGCGGTCAATGCCATTCCCTGAGTCATCTGCTTTTGGTATCCTTCCGTCTGCATTTTTTCCTCCTCCTATTGCGCTCCTGCAGCTCCAAGCACGCACAGAATTCTCTGTCTTTGCTTTGTTTCACCTAAGTCGTCTTGTCCCCCGCTAAAAGATACCGGTTAAAATTATACTATATTTTACAAATTCCTGCAATTCGCTCATTTCTTCCCCACCTGCGTGTCCGGAAATCAGTTGGAAAAGCACGAAAAACCTGTCCTGGGCATAGACTATATAGAAATCCTCTCTGAGGTGAACCTGTTGAAAACATTCCAAAAGCCCCTTACAGCGGATGAGGAAAGATATTATCTGCAAAAATACCAGGAAGGTGACCTGGATGCAAAAAATGTACTGATCGAAAGAAACCTTCGTCTGGTTGCACATATTGTAAAAAAGTATCAGGGGCTGGATGAAGACTTGGATGATCTGATTTCCATCGGGACGATCGGCCTGATCAAAGCCGTCTCCACATTTAATACAGAAAAAGCCACCCGGCTTTCCACCTATGCGGCAAAATGTATCGACAATGAGCTCCTCATGCTCCTTCGCAGCCGCAAAAAGCACGCTAAAGACATTTCCCTCTACGAACCCATCGGAACCGATAAAGAGGGAAATGAAATCAGTCTTTTAGACATCATCGAAAGCCCCCCTGTGGATGTCATCGCCTCTTATACCTTAAAAGAAGATGTCAAAAAGCTGGCGCGGTATCTGAAATCCACCCTGACCCCCAAGGAATTTCAAGTCATCATCCTGCGCTATGGACTGGGCGGAGAGGAAGAGCTGACCCAGAGAGAAATTGCCAAGCGCCTGAACATCAGCCGCTCCTACGTGTCCCGGATTGAAAAAAATGCGATCCAAAAACTGCGGGAGCTTTTTTGATGGTTCCGTAACAGCAAAACCGGCATGCGCTACGCTGCTTGACGCCCGAATCCTATCAACCAAAAAGCAGGCCCTGCGGACGTATCCGCCCATTGGCCTGCTCGCTTTTATTCTTCTTTTCTTCGCAAAATGTCATATTCCTGCACATCGCCACCCAGATCCACAAACAGCTTCTGCTGCGGATGAGGCGCGCTCTCCACCGAATCACCGTATTCGTCAAAGATAGCTTTTACCTGTACTTCACAATTGCGGCCGTCCGGCTTCATCACCTCAATGGTCTCTCCCACAGTGAACTTATTCCGCTGGGTAATCTGTGCATATCCCCGTTCATCCACAGATTCCACATAACCCAGGTACGTATATTCCTTCATATAGGTGTTGCTGTCATAAATCTGGGACTCTTCATCCGGCCTGCCATAGAAAAAGCCCGTGGTAAACTGCCGGTACGTGCAGTTGGAGATCTGTTCCTGATACCATTGCATATTCGCCCTGTATTTCTCCGGGCTTTCCAGATAGTCGTCAATGGCCTTGCGATAGGTGCGGGCCACCGTTGCCACATAAAGGGCGGTCTTCATCCGGCCTTCGATCTTCAGACTGTCGATTCCGGCTTCCAGCACTTCATCCATGTGCGCAATCATGCACAGGTCTTTGGAATTGAAAATATAGGTTCCCCGCTCGTTTTCATAGACGGGCATATATTCTCCCGGACGCGTCTCCTCCACCACTGCATATTTCCAGCGGCAGGGATGGGTGCAGGCTCCCTGGTTAGCATCCCGGCCGGTAAAATAGTTGCTGAGCAGACACCTGCCGGAATAAGATATGCACATCGCCCCATGAATAAATGTCTCGATCTCCATATCCTTGGGAATATGGCTTCGGATCTGACGGATCTCCTCCAAGGAAAGCTCCCTGGCGGACACCACCCGTTTTGCTCCCAGCTCCCACCAGAACCGGTAGGTCTCATAATTGGTGTTATTGGCCTGGGTACTGATATGGCGCTCAATCTCCGGACAGATCTCCTTCGCCAGCAGGAAAATGCCAGGATCCGCGATAATCAACCCGTCTGGCTGCAATCCGCGCAGCTCCTGCAGATATTCCCTCACGCCCTCTAAGTCCCTGTTATGGGCTAGGATATTTACCGTTACATAGACTTTCACCTGATGTGCATGGGCAAAATCGATGCCCTCCCGCATCTCATCCATGGAAAAATTTTTGGCCTTGGCCCGAAGACCGAAGACCTCACCGCCGATATATACCGCATCGGCTCCAAAGATGACCGCTATCTTTAAGACCTCCAGACTGCTGGCAGGCACTAATAATTCCGGTTTTTTCCTCATATCCTGTTCTCCGTTTCCCCGCTGTCTTCTTTCATCACGCTGACTGTGATCCCATCTCCCAGAGGCAGGATCGAGGTCACAAGCTTCAGATCATGTTTCAATGCATAGAGATAATCCCGCATTCGTTTGTGGATCGTGCGGTTCCTTCGTTCCACTAAAAAACGGGATTCGATGATATCCCCATCCTGCAGCACGTTGTCGGAGACCAGGACAGAGCCCGGCTCCATCAGGCGCAGCACATCCGGCAGGAAATGAATATACTGACCCTTTGCCGCATCCATAAAGATCAGGTCGAAGGTCCCTTTCAGCTCCTTAAGTACCATGGCAGCATCCCCCTCCAGCAGCGTGATCTGCTCTTCCCGCCCGCTCTTTTGGAAGTTAGCCTTTGCCAAGGGGATTCTCTTTTTATAGTTTTCGATGGTGGTGATATGACAGTCCCTCGGCGCATATTCACACATCAGCAACGTGGAAAAGCCCACAGCGGTCCCCACTTCCAGAATACGCTTTGGGCTTTTGACAGCCAGCAGCACTTTTAAAAAGCTCTGCATTTCTTTGCGGATGACCGGTACAAATCCGGCGATGGCTTCCTGTTCCAATGCCTCCAAAAACGGAGTGTTCCCCGTATCCAGAGAATTGATATAGGTAGTCAGCCTTTCATCGACGATCACTGCGACTCCTCCTCATCTTCTGCACCGGAAAGCACCTGCATGATGCGGTCCGGCGTATAGGCCGTACTCAAAATGTACGTGCCGGGTTTTAATTTTCCTTTGTAGTTGGATAACTTTTCCTGAACGACGAACACCTTCGCATCCTCAATCAGGCCTTTCTTCTCCAGGGTTTTTCCGATCTGGTATACAGAAGCGTCTTTCTTAATGACTACCGTCACTTCCTGTCCTTCTCCGGGGCTCATGGCCTGCTGGTTAAAGACCTGATAGCCAAAGCTGTAGGCGCTTTTTCCAACCCAGAGAATGAACAGGACGGCGCAGATATACAGAAGGATTCGAAAGAATCCTCCTGCCACGCCTACCACATGTCTGTATACGTTATTTGAATTTCCCATGAATTTCCTCCATCCGCATTTCCGTCACTTCATCGAAAGCAATTTCAGGACTTCTTTTCTCAATTAAATCGGTATATCCATCGCAATTCCTGCTGTTATCTTTGATACTGTCCTCTGAATCAGCCTGCACAGCGCAAGCTCAGCATCCAAATAGGCGTTGACCTGAGGAATTTTCCGAAGCTGGGCAGATTCTGCCGCAAGACGCTCAATGGCCTCCCCCCAGGCCTCCCCCGGATTGCTTGACTGTGTTGTATAATTCTCCATACGGAATTGATTCACCCTGGCTTTAAGCTCAGGGTCCTTGCCGAGTTCATCCTCCTGATGTCGGTATTCCCGGTATTCCGGGCTTTCCTGCAGTGCCAGGATCAAAGAACTGACTTGTCTGTCGATGGCACTCATTTTATTTACGCCTCCATGATGATAGGAAGGATCATCGGTCTTCTCTTTGTGCGTTTCCAGAGGAAGTCACCCAATGCGTCCTTCACTACAGTCTTTAATTTTCCCCAATCGGAAATATGGTTGTCCAGACACCCCTGCAGGGCATCCTCCACCACCGTACGCGCCTGATCCATCAAATCCTCGGATTCTCTCACATAGACGAATCCCCGGGAAACGATATCCGGACCGGCCAGAACAGAATTGCTGTACCGCTCCAAGGTCATGACCACGATCATAATACCGTCTTCCGCCAAATGCTGGCGGTCACGGAGCACAATGTTCCCCACGTCACCCACGCCGAGACCATCTACCAAAATCCCGCCGGTCTGCACCTTTCCGGAAACCGCTGCACTCTTATTGTCCAGCTCCAGCACCTCACCGGACTGCAGGATAAAAATGTCGTCTTTGGGGATCCCGATCTCCTCTGCCACTCTCGCATGAGCTACCAGATGACGGTACTCTCCATGAACCGGAATGGCATATTTCGGATGTACCAAAGAGTAAATCAGCTTGATCTCCTCCTGACAAGCATGTCCTGAGACATGGGCATCCTGAAAGATTACATTGGCACCCTTCATGGAAAGCTCATTGATGACCTTGGATACCGCTTTCTCATTGCCCGGAATCGGATTGGAACTGAAAATGATCGTATCCCCTGGCTTAATGGTCACCTTCCGGTGGATGCTGGCCGCCATACGGGACAGCGCCGCCATGGATTCTCCCTGGCTTCCGGTGGTAATTAACGTCACCTTATCATCGGGATAATTCTTGAGCTGGTCAATTTCAATCAGCGTCTGATCCGGGATTTTCAGATACCCAAGCTCTGCCGCCGTGGTGATGACATTGACCATACTTCTTCCTTCCACCGCTACCTTACGGCCGAATTTATAAGCAGAGTTGATAATCTGCTGCACACGGTCCACATTGGATGCAAAGGTGGCAATGATGATCCTCGTGTTCTTATATTCATTAAACAGGTTATCGAAAACTCGCCCCACCGTGCGCTCAGACATCGTAAAACCCTTACGCTCCGCGTTGGTACTGTCGCACATCAGCGCCAGCACGCCTTTTTTGCCGATTTCCGCAAATCTCTGCAGATCGATGGCATCTCCGAATACCGGTGTATAATCCACTTTAAAGTCTCCGGTGTGCACCACGATGCCGGCAGGTGAATAAATAGCCAGCGCAGATGCGTCCTGGATACTGTGATTGGTCTTGATAAACTCGATGGAAAAGGCCCCCAGATTGATGACTTGTCCATGAGTCACTTCTTTCATCTTCGTCGTTCTCAGCAAATTGTGTTCTTTTAACTTGTTTGAAATCAAACCCAGCGTCAGCTTCGTAGAATAAATGGGTACATTGACCTCTTTCAGTGTATAAGGAAGCGCACCAATATGGTCCTCATGTCCATGGGTGATCACAAATCCGCGCACTTTGGAAATATTTTCCTTAAGGTAGGTGACGTCAGGAATGACCAGATCGATCCCCAGCATATCATCCTCGGGAAAGGAAAGACCGCAGTCTACCACTACGATATCATCCTCATACTCAAAAGCGGTGATGTTCATTCCGATCTGCTCTAAACCGCCCAAGGGAATGATCTTTAATTTAGACGCAGCCTTCCGGCCCCGGCCTTTCACTGCCTTGCTCACCGTCTTCACTGCCTGCTTTGCAGCCGCCTTAGGCGCCGCTTTATCCGGTGTCTGGGCTTTCGCAGTGTTTTTCGCCGCCTGCGTTCTAGGAGCTTTCGCCGCCGTCCTCGGTGCATTTTGAGGCTTTGCTGCTGTTTTAGCAGGCGCCTGAGCCGTTGTTTTGGCCGCAGTCTTCCCTTTGGCTGTCCTGGCAGATGCTGCCCTTCCCTGATTTTTTGCTGTGGATTGGGCTGCAGCTTTCTCCGTGCCGTTCTTGGAAGGCGCCTTGACACTCTTCTCTCCCGTACGTGCCTTCGCCCTCGCCGCCTTTACCGCACCGTTCTCATTATTCATTTTTTCGTTCTTCAAATCTTAACCTCCAATTCTAGCCACATCATTTTGGCGGATATAAGTCTTATCCGGCCCCTTATATCCTTCTGCTGATGTATGTCACATCTGTAGGTCCGTATCCTCTAACATCTGTGCGAACACAGCGGATACCGCCTCCAGCTCTTTTTCATCTTCTACGAACACATAACAAGCTTCCAGACTTGTATCCGCAGATGTATCTTTTAAAATATATGCCTGTACGTCTCCATTTTCATCGGCAGTATCTGATACCAGCAAATAATTACAGCCATTGATCCTGGTCTGCTCTTCTACGTAAAACGCGATCTCTTTGCCGTCTTCACCTTGTAATGTAATCTTTTCCATTTTATTCCTGCTCCATTCGTTTTCGTATGGCAAGGGAGTCCAAATATCCCTGTAAAATAAAAACAGCGGCCAATTCATCCACATATTTGGAACGGTTTTCCCGCCTGACGTCACATTCTATCAGCGTCCGGTTCGCCTCCACTGTGGTCAGCCTTTCATCCCACATCACAACAGGCAGACCTGTTCTCCGCTCCAGCATTTCCTGGAATTCCAGAGATTTCTCAGCCCTGTCCCCTACAGTATTATTCATATGTTTGGGAAACCCCAGGACGATCTTCTCCACCTGGTATTCCCCAATGAGTTCTTCAATTCTTGCCAATGTCTGGCGCAGCTTGTTCTCTTGTTTTCTGCGTATGATCTCCAAGCCCTGTGCCGTAAACCCCAGCGGATCGCTGACGGCCACGCCCACGGTCTTGGATCCGAAATCCAATCCCAAAATCCTCATCTTATCTTTCCCAGGATTTGTTCTTGATATATTCCGTCAGCAATTCCTCTACCAATTCGTCCCGCTCCACTTTCATGATCATGCTGCGGGCGCCTTTATGGCTGGTGATATACGTAGGATCTCCGGACATAATATACCCTACAATCTGATTGACAGGATTATAGCCTTTTTCGTCCATCGCGTTGTAAACAAGGTCCAAAACTTCCTTCACATGGAATTCCGGTTCCACCTTTGTTCTAAAATACTGTGTATTACCCATATTTTCTGCCATGTTTCTCACGTCCTTATCTATATTTCACATACCATTTTAATATAATTTACCATAAAATACAACCTAAACATTTTCAAGGCCTTTGACACCTCAGAATGTGCGGCCTAATTTCCCCTTGGGCCACGGCTTCGACTTGGACGCCCGCACGCCCGTATTCCCAAGGTACCGCCGCTTTCACATAATCCCGGGTATGGCCTTGCATCCACCGGGAGCCGTCCGGTCCCTGGATTTCCTCTTCCAAAAGGATTTCCAGCGTTTTGCCCATCAGACTGTCCTCATATGCTTTGGCATGAGCCTCTCCCAAGGCGATCATCTGCTCACTCCGCCTGTTTTTCTCAGATTCTGGCACCTGGTCGGGCATCTTCGCCGCCTTTGTCCCCTGTCTCTTGGAATACTTGAAAATATGAGTCTCATAAAACCGGATGTTTTTTACAAATTCATAGGAAGCCAAAAATTCCTCTTCTGTCTCGCCGGGAAATCCTACAATCACATCCGTCGTCAAAGCTGGCTGACCATAATATTTGCGCAGCAGCGCACATTTTTCTGCGTACTCCGCTGCCGTATAGCGGCGGTTCATCCTTTTTAAGGTCTCATCACAGCCGCTTTGCAGGGAAAGATGAAAATGCGGACACACCTTGGGAAGCGCTGCGATGGTTTTCACAAACTCCTCCGTGATAATCCTCGGCTCCAGAGACCCCAGACGGATCCTTTCAATGCCTTCCACCTGATGAATTCCGCAAATCAGAGACAAAAGATCCTCTGCCTCCTCCGGTGGAAAATCCACGCCGTAGGAACTCAAATGAATGCCGGTGAGCACCACTTCCTTATATCCGGATGCCGCCAGGCGGCGCACCTCTGCCTCCACCTGTTCTTTCTTGCGGCTGCGCACACGCCCTCTGGCATAAGGAATGATACAATAGGTACAAAATTGGTTGCACCCGTCCTGCACCTTGATATAAGCCCTGGCATGCTCTCCGGTGCGGTCAATCCAAAGGTCTTCATATTCCTTCGTCTGATTGATATTGATGATCTTTTCTTTTTTGCAATGATCTTCCTCATAGGCCTGCAGAATATCCACCAACTCTTTTTTACAGTTATTGCCGATGACCAGATCCACCGCTTCATCCATTTCCACCCGTTTGGTATCCGCCTGCACATAGCAGCCCATCGCCGCCACCACCGCATCCGGGTTCATCTTTTTTGCTTTATGGAGCATCTGCCTGGATTTCCGGTCCGCTATATTGGTCACCGTACAGGTGTTGATGATATAAATGTCCGCTCCGGGGGCAAAGGGCACGATTTCATAGCCAGCCTCCTCCAGCATCTGCTGCATTGCGTCCATTTCATATGAATTTACTTTGCAGCCCAAATTATGAAGGGCAACTTTTTTTCCCATATTTCTCTCCATTTTCCAGTCAATCCTCAAGTTTTCGTTTTCATTCTGAATTTCCAGTAATTTTCCTTATTTTTACAGTTTCACTAATTTCATATACAAATTTTATCTGTTTTTACCTTGACTTTTAAAAATCAAAACAGTAAGATGGACTTAGTAAGGATGAGCAGTGTCATGCTTAGAAATTAATCCGGAACAAACATAGGGAGGTCTATCTATATGAAAACTGTACAAATTTCTTTAAATTCCATTGACAAAGTAAAAGCTTTCGTAAACGAAATCAGCAAATTTGACTGCGATTTTGATTTAGTATCCGGGAGATACGTGATCGATGCCAAATCCATCATGGGAATCTTCAGCCTGGATCTGTCCAAGCCAATCGACTTGAATATCCACGCAGACGGCAACAACCTGGAAACCGTTTTAAACATCATCCGTCAGTACGAAGCTTAATCTTGTCTTTTATAAGCCGCCCGGCAGGCCAATTCTGCCGGGCGGCTTTTTCTGTCTGAATCAGGCGCCAGATGACAACACCCGGCAGGCACTGCCCTTCTCACGCCTGGATTTCTCTTTTATTCCACCACAATGACCTCTGTGGTGCGGATTGCCTCTTCTACCAGCGCATCAATCTTCTCCTCCAGCTTCGTTTCGGAACGGCGGATGGCCTTCAGATTCGGCTTGGTGACCGGATGTTTGGCCACAAAAATCGTACAGCAGTCCTCATAAGGCAGAACAGAGGTTTCATAGGTATCGATCTTCAAAGCGATATCCACGATTTCCTGCTTGTCAAATCCGATGACCGGACGATAGACCGGCAGCGTACAAACCTCATTAGTGGCAGCTAAGCTCTGCATCGTCTGGCTGGCCACCTGTCCGATGCTCTCTCCGGTGATCAAGCCAAGACATTTTTGCTCCTTCGCAAAATGCTCCGCAATGCGCATCATATAACGGCGCATGATGATCGTCAGCTCATCATGGGGACACTGATC
Organism: Blautia sp.; assembly: GCA_050944615.1. GTDB lineage: Bacteria > Bacillota > Clostridia > Lachnospirales > Lachnospiraceae > Blautia_A. The sequence continues at coordinate 13,196 of JBMNRL010000024.1, read as the reverse complement.
ATAAATATATAGCTGGATATCGGTAAAATTCACCACATGGAGATGGATGGGCCCGCTGTATCTGGCCACCAGCTTTGCCAGATCCACCACCTTCTGCTTCGCGCGTTCACTGGTATACGGCGGCGCATGGAAATAGACCGCATCGATCTTCACACCTCTCTTGGAAATCATATATCCGGCCACCGGACTGTCAATTCCTCCGGACAAAAGGAGCATGGCTTTGCCGTTGGTGCCCACCGGCATGCCTCCAGGCCCAGGTATGGTCTCGGAATACAGGTAAATCCGGTCCCGGATCTCCACATGCAGCATCAGCTGTGGATCATGCACATCCACTTTGGACTGGGGAAAGGCATCCAAAATCCGGCCGCCCAGCTCGCTGTTGACCTCCATGGATTCCATGGGATAAGATTTTCTGGCACGTCTGGTATGCACTTTAAAAGTACCGGCATAGTCCGGGTACTTCTCCTTCATATAGTCCACCACCGCAGCCGCCAGATCCTCAAATCCGGTGTCTTTAAGCACGACTACCGGGCAGATGCCCACGATGCCAAACACCCGGCCCAGGGCCTCCACCAATTCGTCATAATCATAATCCGAAAGACAATTCACATAGACCCGGCCTTTTTCCTTCGTGATCCGGAATTCTCCTTCCACCTTGGCCAGCGCATGTCCCATCTGCCGCACCAGGGCATCCTCAAACAGATAACGGTTTTTCCCTTTGATGGCGATTTCCGCATATTTTATCAAAAATGTCTGAATCATTTTTATTCTCCTTTATTCAATGTCTGGTGTAACGCCGCAGCATGGGCAGCAATTCTTTTATATTTTCCAGGCAATAGTCGATTTCTTCCGCCGTGGTCTCCTCGCAAAAGCTGAAACGCAGCGTAGTCTCCCGCTGCTTATCAGGAAGCCCGATGGCTGTAAGGGTACTGCTGCCCTGTCTCTTATGGGAGGAACAGGCAGAACCGGCGGATACATAGATTCCTCTGTCTTCCAGGGAATGGAGCATCACCTCACTGCGCACGCCTAAGAAGCTGGCGCTTAAAATATGAGGAGCGCCTTCCTTCACCGGCATCCCGTTGAGAACCACATCGTCCAGCTTCCTAAGCCCTTCCGCCAGACGTTCCTTAATTTCATACATATGGGAAACCTTATCCTCCAGCCCGTCATAGATCTTCTCCGCCGCAGCGCCCACTCCGGCGATTCCAGGCACATTGTCCGTGCCGGAACGCATGCCGCCCTGCTGGCCGCCGCCTAGGATCAGAGGCTGGATCTTCACCTTTTCATTGATATACAAAAATCCCACCCCTTTGGGACCATGGATCTTATGTGCACTCACAGACAGCGCGTCGATCCCCCACTTCTTGGGATAGATCCTGTATTTTCCAAAAGCCTGTATGGCATCCACATGGAACAGCGCCCGGGGCGCCTTCGCATGGATCAGCCTGCCTGCCGCTTCGATGGGCTGTACAGAACCGATCTCATTATTCACATACATAATGGAGACCAGAATCGTGTCTTCCCGCAGTGCTTGCTCCAGATCTTCCAGGGAAATCACTCCCTGGGCATTCACCGGAAGAACAGTCACTTCAAATCCCTGTTCTTCCAAAAAAGACACCGGGGCGCCCACCGCCGCATGCTCCACCGCCGTGGTGATCACATGGGTTCCTGCCCGCCGATTGGCCATGGCACCGCCGATAATTGCCAGATTGTTGGACTCCGTGCCTCCAGAGGTGAAAAGGATTTCCTGCGGTTTCACCTTCAAAAGCTTAGACAGGATCTCCTTGGCTGCCTTTAGATAGTTCTCCGCCTCCACTCCCTTTTTATGCATGGCAGATGGATTCCCATAGTCCTCCATCATGGTTTTAACCACAATATCCCGCACTTCCCCATAGCATCGGGTTGTCGCTGAATTATCCAAGTATGCTTCCATCATTCTCCACTCTCTTCCTGACACATTTTTTCTTCCAACCCAAACATCAGCACCGACAAGACAGCGAGACCGGCCGTCTCCGTCCGCAGGATCCGCTTGCCCAAGGTAATCGGCTGCACCTGCTGATCCATTGCAAGCCGGATCTCTTCTTCCGAATATCCGCCCTCCGGGCCGATAAAAATGGCGGCGTCCATGCCTGGCCGGATGCCATGCAGCAGCGCACTGGTCCTGGCCATATCCTTTTCCAGCTCATAGGGGATCAGCTTAACCTGGCAGCCCTGTGCATAAGCCAAAGCCTCTTGATAGGAACAGACGGGAGCAACCCGGGGCACCAGAATCCGTTTGGACTGCTTGGCCGCGCTTTCTGCAATCTGCTGCCAGCGCTGCTGCTTCTTGGCCGCCTTCTTTTCATCCAGCTTCACCACACACCGGGACGTGGCCACCGGAATGATCTCATAAACTCCCAGCTCCACCGCCTTCTGGATGATAAACTCCATCTTGTCTCCCTTGGGAAGACTCTGGAACAGATAGAGACGGCTGGGCAGTTCAAAATCCGATTCCTGCATGTATACAATATGCAAAAGGATTTCCTCTTCCAAAAATTCTTCAATATAGCAGTTGTACTCTTTCTTCTCCTTGTCGCTGATCCAAAGGGTATCTCCCGGTTTCATGCGCAGCACATTTTTAATATGGTTCACATCACTTCCCAAGATACGAATCTGGTTTTCCTCAATCTGGGCCGCATCCACAAAAAAACGCTTCATCTCTTACTTCCTCATTTCCATCAAACCGGCTTTCTCGCCGTCACAGACACCCATTCGCCTTGATAGGTCACCTCTTCCACCACAAGTCCGGCGGCCTCCACCGCATTTTTCACGGTCTCTTCTTTGTTGTCGATGATGCCGGAGGTAATATAGCGTCCGCCCGGCTTTAATTGGTTCACGATCACCGGCGTCAAAGGCACCAGCACATCCGCTAAAATATTTGCGGTAACCATGTCGTAACAGCCGTATCCCACCGCATCCTGCACCTTCTTGTCATCGATGATATTGCCGATGAGCATATCAAAATCGGATACGGCAATGCCGTTCACCTCTTTATTTTCTTCCACTGCAGGGACTGCGCAGGGATCCAAATCGGTTCCTGTCACGTGGTCCGCCCCCAATTTCAGCGCCACGATGCCCAAAATACCGCTGCCCGTTCCCACATCCAGAAGCTTCATTCCCGGTTTCACCAGCTTCTTCAGCTGGCGGATACATAGCTGGGTAGTCTCATGCATCCCTGTTCCAAAGGCAGTGCCGGGGTCGATATGAAGGATCATTTTATCCTTGTCCTCTTCCTTGACCTCTTCCCAGGAGGGGATGATTAAGATATCATCCACATAAAACTGATGGAAATATTCCTTCCAATTGTTGATCCAATCCTTATCCTCTGTCTGGGACTGGGTAATCGTCCCTTCTCCGATATCCATAAAGGAGGACAGCTCCACCAGCTCCCGTCTGACATTTTCCAGAATCACCGCATTGTCATCCTCTTCATCCAGATAGAAATTCAAATAAGCAATGCCATCATCCTCCGGTCCATCCGGCATGATATCCACAAACATCTGCTGCTTGTCATCCTCTGTCAGCGGCTGCTTATCCACGATCTCCACCCCCTGGATGCCGATATCCGCCAGGGATGCGATCACGATATCCTCCGCCTCCGTCTTCGTCTTAATGGTATAACGGTTCCACTTCATAAGCGCCTCCTATTCTTTCTCGTCCAGCCCAAGCCTTTGGCTCAAGGACGTAAATACTTTCTCAACCTTTTGATACCAGTCATGTCTCTTGGTCAGATACATCACAAATGCAGCCAAGGCCACGCCTCCAATCACATCCACAATATAGTGCTGCTTCAACACCTGGGTGGACACCATAATCAATATGGCAAATATGCAGGAAAAGCGCTGGTACCAAACGGGAATCTGCTTTTTGCCCCGGATCCCTAGATAACACATCCAGCTCACATAGCAATGGATGGACGGAAATAGATTGGAAGGGGCCGCTCCTCCATCCATGGCATAGATCAGTCTCACCATCCATTCGCTGATTCCGCTCCCGGCCACCTCCGGCCTGACATTGGTGGTGGGAATGATGAGAAAGCACAGACAGTATATGACCTTTGCCATCAAATCCGCGGTGACAAAGCGGAAAAAATTCTCTTTGCCGCTTCTGGATACCATGATGTAATTCACCACCCAAAACGGAAACGCACCGATATAGACCCAAATAAATCCAGGAATCATGGGCACCATTTCATCGACAGCCATGGTAAAATCGTAATGATGCCAGTTTTTGCAGAGGACGCCGGTTCCCCAATAGATCGCCCCGTTGATCAAAAAGATGCCGATCAGCGGCAGAATCACATATAAAGGAAAGATCTTTTCTATGTATTTGTGTAAAAATTTATTCACGAGTTCTATACCTCACCTATCTGTCAGCTGATTACAAGGGCAGTTAACGGAATGGTGACCAGAGAAAGCACCGTGCTCAAAACGATGCCCCGGGAGAGCACGCTGCCGTCAAGTCCCTTTTCCTCCGCCAGCATTAACGGCAGATTGGCAGCCGGCATGGCCACCATCAGCGTCATAGTTGCACACATCATCTCATCCGCGATGAATTGCTTCATCACAAGGCCGAAAATGGCCGCCACGACAAAATACCGCAAAATGGAGAAGAGATACATCCGTTTATCTCCGAATATTTTCTTCAATGGCTGATGAGCCAGGGAGATCCCAATGACTACCATGCTCACAAAGGTAGTCGCCCGCCCCATATAGCTCACGGTATCGGTCAGCACTACCGGAAGCCTGGGATGAAGGGCAAAGATCAAAATTGCGATGATGCCCGAAATAGTCCCTACATTCAGCAGTCTTTTGGGGTCAAAATGCGCCTGGGAGCCCTCCTGGCCTTTGACCACCAGATATTCCCCGTAAGTATAGGCCAAAATATTGAAATAAATACTCACAATCACCACATAGATCAAATACTGGGGCCCCAATACCGCAGACACCACTGGGATGCCGATAAATCCGATATTGCCAAAAAGCGCCAGCAGGCTGTAATAATTCCGTTCCTTCCTCTCTACACGCAAAAGGAGAGGAAGCACCTTCGCCAAAAGGATCAATACCGCATACATCGCAAACACGATGACCGCCCAAATCAGCACCTTTCTCCCGGTGATATCTGTCTTGCTGTCCAGCACGCTGGTGATCACCAGCGCCGGGTTGCACACATTGACCACAATCGCTGACAGATCCCTGCCCGCGTTCTCAGTCACCAGCTTTTTTTTACTTAAAAAATATCCTGTAAGGATCAGCAGGAAAATGATGCACATCTGCTGAAATATAATACCTGCACTCATAACTTCACCAATCACATTCTCGGAATGTACATTTTAATGGAACGGTACTATCATAACATACCTTGATAAGCGCGGCAAGCGCCTTCATCCGAAGGATTCTAATATACGGGATGCCCGCAGGGTATACCTTGTTAGGCGCGGCAAGCGCCATCCTCTTGAAGGAGACCGCACATCCAAAAAAGGAGCAGGATCCCTCCTGCCCCTTTTTATCCTGCCGTCTTTCGTTTTTTATTCTTCAAAAGACTCTTTTAATTTGTCCATAAAACTTTTTTTCTTCTTCTCGGTCCCCTCTGTCTTCGCAGCCGCCGGGCGGTTGCCACAGGCCGCATCAAACTTGCGGAGAGCCTCTTTCGCTTCTTCACTGAGCTTCGTAGGCACCTGCACCACTAAGGTGACATAATGATCGCCCCGCACACTCTTATTTCTCAGAGAAGGCACACCCTTGCCTTTGAGGCGAATCCTGGTATCCGTCTGTGTCCCCGGTTTTACGTCATACATCACGTCGCCGTCCACCGTACTGATACGCACCTCACCGCCAAGCGCTGCCTGTGCATAGGTGATAGGAGCCGTGGAAAAGATATTCATATCCTGACGCTGGAAGATCGGATGTCTGGCCACGGAAACCTCCACCAGCAGATCTCCTCTGGGGCCGCCGCCTGTTCCCGGTTCGCCCTTTTCACGGATACGAATGCTCTGCCCGCTGTCAATACCTGCGGGAATGGACACCTGGATCTTCTTCCGGGAAGATGTATAGCCCGTTCCCCGGCAGGTGGTACATTTCTCCTTGATGACCTTACCGGTCCCGTTACACTCCGGACAGGTGGATACATTCCGTACCATGCCGAACATGGACTGCTGGGTATAGACAATCTGGCCTTCTCCATTACATTTCGGACAGGTCACAGGCTGTGTGCCCGGCTTTGCCCCTGTGCCGTGGCAAGTCGTACACTCATCCTTCAAGCTGATCTCCAGCTCCTTTTCACAGCCAAATACAGCTTCTTCAAAGGTAATGTTGACTCTGGCACGAAGGTTTGCACCCTTCATCGGACCGCTTCTGGCCCTTCTGCGGCTGCCGCCTCCAAAGAGGTCACCAAAAATATCACCGAAGATATCACCCATATCCGCACCAGAGAAATCAAAGCCGCCAAAGCCGCCGGCACCGGCGCCTCCATTTTCAAAAGCCGCATGGCCAAACTGGTCATACTGTTTTCTCTTCTCGGGGTCACTTAAAATGGCATAGGCGTTGGTTGCTTCTTTAAACTTCTGCTCTGCTTCTTTATCCCCCGGATTTACATCAGGATGATATTTTTTCGCCAATTGACGATATGCTTTTTTTAACGTTGCCTCATCTGCGTTCCTGTCAACGCCCAAGACTTCATATAAATCTCTTTTTTCTGCCATAATGAATTATCCTCACTGTTATATGTTGCATCTGTACTTCGGAAGGGCACGCCGTACAGCGTGCCCACGAAATACTATCTTACACTTCTTTATAGTCCGCGTCAACTACGTCATCATCGTAGCCTGCTTCACTTCCAGCTCCAGCACCGGCGCCTGCACCCATATCCGGGCCAGCCGCTCCGGCAGCGCCCTGGGTCTGCTCATACATCTTAGCAAAAAGTTTCTGCGCCCCCTGCATCAGTTTCTCCTGTGCTGCCTTGATCTCAGCTACGTCAGCTTCGTTGGTCTCTTCCGGAGCTTTCTTAGCCAGCAGCTCTTTCAATGCTGTCAGATCTGCTTCCACCGCAGCTTTATCAGAAGCATCCAGCTTATCGCCTGCCTCTTCCAGAGCCTTCTCAGTCTGGAATACCATAGAATCCGCATCATTTCTTGCATCAATGGCTTCCTTGCGCTTCTTATCCTGAGCTTCAAATTCACTGGCTTCTCTTACTGCCTTTTCAATATCTTCATCAGACATATTGGATCCGGCGGTAATGGTGATGTGCTGCTCTTTACCGGTTCCCAGATCTTTGGCAGATACGTTTACGATACCGTTGGCATCGATATCAAAGGTAACCTCAATCTGAGGCACGCCACGTCTTGCTGGCGGAATTCCGTCCAGACGGAACTGGCCCAGAGATTTGTTGTCTTTTGCAAACTGTCTCTCACCCTGTACCACGTTGATATCCACAGCCGTCTGATTATCCGCAGCAGTGGAGAAGATCTGGCTCTTCTTGGTCGGGATCGTCGTATTTCTCTCGATCAGACGGGTCGCGATACCGCCCATGGTCTCGATGGACAGAGAAAGCGGAGTTACATCCAGAAGCAGGATATCGCCTGCGCCTGTATCACCGGCTAATTTGCCGCCCTGTACGGAAGCACCCAAAGCCACACACTCATCCGGATTCAGAGTCTTGCTCGGCTCTTTGCCTGTCAGCAGGCGTACCTTATCCTGCACTGCAGGAATACGGGTGGAACCACCTACCAGCAATACCTGACCCAGCTCAGAAGCGGTGATGCCTGCATCAGACAGCGCACGTCTTACCGGCTCTGCTGTTTTCTCTACCAGATCATGGGTCAGCTCGTCAAATTTTGCTCTTGTCAGGTTCATATCAAAATGCTTTGGTCCCTCAGCAGTAGCTGTGATGAACGGCAGGTTAATATTTGTAGTCGTAGCAGAAGAAAGCTCTTTTTTCGCTTTTTCTGCTGCTTCTTTTAATCTCTGGAGCGCCATCTTGTCACCGGACAGATCCACGCCTTCGTTTTTCTTGAACTCTGCCAGCATGTAATCGGTGATCTTCTGGTCAAAGTCATCGCCGCCTAAACGGTTATTACCAGCGGTAGACAATACTTCGATGACGCCATCACCGATCTCGATGATGGATACGTCGAAGGTACCGCCGCCTAAGTCATAAACCATGATCTTCTGCTCTTTTTCATTGTCCAGGCCATAAGCCAGAGCAGCTGCCGTAGGCTCATTGATGATACGTTTTACATCCAAGCCTGCGATCTTGCCGGCATCCTTGGTTGCCTGACGCTGGGCGTCATTGAAATATGCAGGAACTGTGATCACTGCCTCGGTAACGGTCTCTCCCAGATAGCCTTCCGCATCTTTTTTCAGTTTCTGAAGAATCATTGCGGAAATTTCCTGTGGTGAATATTTCTTACTGTCGATGGTCACGCGGTAATCGCTGCCCATTTCCCTCTTAATGGAAGAGATGGTCTTCTCCGCATTCGTCACAGCCTGACGTTTGGCAGGCTCGCCTACCAGTCTCTCTCCTGTCTTGGTGAAAGCGACTACAGACGGTGTTGTCCTGGCGCCTTCAGTATTTGCGATCACTGTGGGCTGGCCGCCCTCCATAACTGCCACACAACTATTTGTTGTACCTAAGTCAATACCAATAATCTTGCTCATAACTAAATCCTCCTATTTGTTATATGCTCTAATAAAACCTGGTTTCTAATTTATCAGTTTGCAACCTTTACCATACTATGTCTCACTACGAAGTCTTTGTAGGTATAGCCCTTCTGGAATTCTTCCACCACCACGTTCTCTCCGGCTTCTTCATCCTCCACATGCATCACTGCGTTGTGGAAATCCGGGTCAAACTGGGCGCCCACGGCTTCAATGGGTTTGACGCCGAGCTCTTCCAGTACAGTCATTAATTGCTTATAGATCATTTTCATGCCGTCGGCAAAGGCATCTCCCTCTGCGGCGGTATCCAATCCCCTTTCAAAATTATCGACAACGGGAAGGATCTTCTCCACGACTTCCTTCGCTCCGATGATATACATGCTGGCCTTCTCTTTTTCCGTACGTTTCCGGAAGTTATCGAATTCTGCCATGTTTCTTTGGAGCCGGTCCGTCAATTCCTCAATCTTTGTATCCTTTGGATCTTTTTTGTCCTTCTTCTTGCCGAAGAAAGATTTTTTTGTCTTTTCTTTGGATTCCTCCTGGGGAGTATCCGCCGGTTCTTCTGCCTCCGGTTCTTCCTCCTGGGAGCCCTCCAAATCTTCTTTTGGTTCTTCTCCCTCCAAAGCATCACCGGATGCGGTTTCTTCGGATGCGGCGGCTGCGTCTTTCGCTTCTGCCGTTTCCTCTATTTCTTCCGCCTGCACATCCTGTGTCGTCTGCTTTTCTTCTGCCAATTTTTCCTACCTGCCTTTCTAGGTTTTCTTATTAAAAATGTTGTCCAACTGCACTTTCAAGGTCTTGAGACTGTCCATGACATTTTCATAATCCATTCTCTTCGGCCCTATAATACCAATGGTGCCCTGTAACCCATCCCCTAATTCATAAGTAGCGGTCACAATGCTGCAGTCTTTCATCGTCTGGATAGGCGCTTCATTTCCTATATAGACCTGAATCCCTGTGTTCTCCTCACCCATAGTCTCTTTGACCAGATCCACCAGCTGCTGCTTCTCCTCAAAAGTGGAAATCAATTCGCTGGCTTTGGTGCTGTCACTGAGTTCAGGATATTTAAAGATGTTGGTGGCTCCCGAGGTGTAAATCTCAATGTCCTCATCGTCCACCTGAATGGTGTTGGCCACTGCATCCAGCACCGTAGCTACCACTCCGCTATGGATGCCCGCCTGTTCCTTCAGCCTGGCGATCAGCCCCAGATTGATCTCAGCGATGGGCAGCCCATTCAAATTGGTATTCAACAAAAGGTTCAGCTTCAGGAGCGTCTCATCACTCATTTCTTCCTGCAGATCAATGATCTGGTTGCGGATGACATTTCCCTCTGCCACCACCACAGCTACCAGCTGAAGCTCGTTTACTCTGGATAGCTGGATGAATTTCAGCTTATTGCTCCAACACTGGGGAGCGGTGATCATCGTGGCATAATTGGTATTTGTCGCCAAAACCTTTGCCACCTGCTTGAGGACCTTCTCTAATTTGTCGGTCCGTTCTATCATCAATTCCTTGATATCCGCGATTTCCTGATCCTTCTCCGCCATCAGCTCATCCACATAGAGGCGGTAGCCCCTGTCGGAAGGAATCCTTCCGGCGGATGTATGCGGCTGGACGATATATCCCATATCAGTCAGATCGGACATTTCATTTCGGATGGTGGCGGAGCTTAAATTCAGATCCGTATATTTGGAAATGGTTCTGGAACCAACCGGCTCGCCCGTCTCCAGATACGTCCGGATAATCGCCCGCAATATTTTTTTCTTACGGTCATCCAATATCTGATCCATCTTATGCTCCTCCCTCCTCGTCTGTTAGCACTCAATAAGAAAGAGTGCTAATACCTTTTATGATTAAGATACTACCACTCCTGCTATTTGTCAATATTATTTACAAAAAATTTTGTGATTATTTTGTTAAACTGCCAGAATAAGGGAAATCCGGCGCCGTATCAAACGGCTTGGGATTCCCCTCATTTCTGGCATCCGCCTTTCTTTATCCAAGATTTTTTACCATCCGGCAGAGCTGCTCCCAAGACAGGTCCGATGTCTTCGCTTTCTCCAGATGCTTCTTCTTAATATAAGAAGCAATATGATCATAATCGTTAAAAATGAACCGTTCGTTGATTCCCAGATGATCCAAATCCTTTTGTATCTGTTCCTTATTGCGGATCTTAATCACCGCATCCGGACAGATATTCTGCCGCAGAGAATTGATCCCGTAGAGCTGATACAACAGGACGGAAGATTGATTCGATACCCGTCTGGCGATATTGGCCGGTTCGTAGGTGAAATAGACCGGAAGATAAAAACCGCCCTTTTGGTGGCACTGCAGCAGTAACAAGCGCATTGCGCCGATGAAAACAGTCCCAAAGGATCCCCATTGCCTGCTGCTTCCTGTCAGGGAAAAATCCAACTCCCTCAGACGCTTCTTTAGAATCCTGATCACAGGATCCAACCAGTCAATGGAAAAATAGCCGACCTCCTCAATTTTCTTCACCGCGCCCCGAAGTGCCATCCGAAGCTCTTCGTTTCCCGGATAATCCCCCAGCATATAATCCACACAATATAAAAGCTCTGTCACATATTCTTCATGAATACAAAAGACATTGGTGATCCCGTCAAACAGTACACTGTCCTTAGCTTCCCCGAGAATCAGACGGCTGAGCATCCCCGGACAGATATACTCCACGTGGCGGGTCAGGTTCACCATCCGATCCTTATTTAATAAATAAATATAACCTTCCTCCTGTGGATCCCCGCAGCTGGCAAAATACAAAGAAATCAACGGTGAATAGGTAAAATCCAGAAGGTTGGTGGGCAGACCGTAATGCTGGGAAAATGCCATAAAATGCTTTTTCTGCAGCTCGGTGAGCTCATTGCCGATGTAATTTTGAAAATCCTCCGTCATCGCCTGAATATCTAAATGATCGCTGCTGCGGAAAGCGGCCGCGGTGATAAGAGGATATTTCCGGTCCTCCCCTCTGGAAATGTAATCCTCCAAGTTTTCTTCCTTAATGATACGTATATAATCCTGCAGGCTTTCTGCCTGATAGCTTCTTCTGTTGGATGCCATAGCTTCCCCTTTCTGCTCAATGACCGCCGTCGCTTTTTCCTGGCCTCCATTTTAACAAAGGGGACGAATAATTTCAATCTTTCACTGCCAGAAGCTCAATATAACCCCTCGTTCCGATAGGCTCCAGCTGGATTCTGGGATTTTCCTTATCCCATACGCAGCCAATAACTGCCGGATCGTATTTTTTCACCGCCTCCTGCACTTCCTGGATTGCCTGGCAATAATCTTCCTCTGCAAAAGGCTCCCCCTGGAACATCAGGTAATCTGCCTCCGGCAGCACTAACACGTCAAACCCCTCAGGAATTTCCCCCTGAAAATCCCGGCTCACTTCCACTCCCTGCACATATCGGGATGTATGCGGCTTACGGTATTTTTCCGTCAGCCACAGGCAGACTGGTTCGCCGCTTATGGATGGCATGCTGGTGAGCAATCCCCACACATCACACCCCACTTCCTCACAGTAAGCAAAATAATCTTCCGCGGCAATACCTCTTTTGATGAGAACCTTCCGCTCTGGCTTGTGGATCTTCTGTACGAATACGTTTTTTACTTTTTCCATCTGATACTCCTTTCGAATTTCCTTATAGATCACGCCATACGGAACAAATAGATAAATGGGGACCGGATGCTTCGCATACTCTCCCGGATTGCAGCCAAACTCCCGGTGAAATGCCCGCTGATACCCTTCTACACTTTGAAACCCCAGCGCAAAAGCCGCTTCCGTCACACTGCAGCCTTCATCCCTCAGCCGCAGCGCAGACTTCGACAGCTTCAGCCTCCGAATATATTCCGCCGGCGTAATATTAGTATGTTCCTTAAACAGGCGGAAAGAATACCACGGGGAGAAAAGAGAAGCTCTCGCCAGGTCGCCCAGCGTGATGGTCTCATCCAAATGCTTTTCGATATAATCCTGCATTCTCTGCACTGCCCAAATATGTTCCTGCATATATGAAAACCTCCTATTTTCTCCCATGCCAGCTTCTGTCCGACACTGTATAACTGCTGACAGCAAACGGGACGGCGCCTGTCCCCGTTCTCATCTGTCCTGTTGATCATACCCCAAACCAGCCAAAACTGGCTCGACTATTTTTGCGGTCAGAACATCTTTCCAATCCGCCGCAGTGCCATCCCGCACGGAGTGCTTTTTTATTTCATGGGACGCAGTATCCTTTGAAATTTAGATAGAATCCGGCTCGCAGGATTCTCCGCCTGCGGCGGGTCGCATATGCGACATCTTTCCATTCCGCCGCAGTGCGTTCCCGCACGGAGTGCTTTTTTATTTCATAGGACGCAGTATCCTATGAAATTTAGATAGAATCCGGCTCGCAGGATTCTCCGCCTGCGGCGGGTCGCATATGCGACATCTTTCCATTCCGCCGCAGTGCGTTCCCGCACGGAGTGCTTTTTTATTTCATAGGACGCAGTATC
>JBMNRL010000023.1:0-50848 GCA_050944615.1 Blautia sp. | reverse complement strand
CCAAATTCATATCCAGATAATTGCCGCAGTCCTTGGGTGAGGCTCCCGGGATCTCGCCTTCAAAATCCCGGATAAATTCGAAGGTGGCAGTCACCAGCGGAACGATGTCTTTGGATTCATAGTCCCCGATTAAGAGCAGATAATTGCCGGTACGGCAGCCCATGGGACCGAAATAGACGATCTTGTCGCCGAAATCCTTGTCATTGCGCAGATAGGTGGCGGCCAGATGCTCGATGGCATGCAGCTCAGCGGTATTCATCACCGGTTCTTCATTGGGAGAGGTCATGCGGATGTCAAAGGTGGTGACCACGCTGCTGCCTACCTGATCCTTTCTTGATACATAAAGTCCCGGCTGGAGCTTGATATGGTCTATGGTAAAGCTTGCGATTTTCTCCATGGAAAACACTCCTTTTTCAGATAATAGATTCTCTGGGTATTGTAGCAAAGAACCTGTCATGGCGCAAGTATTCCCCTCATTTTTTGCCGGGGAGGTTGACTTGCGTTTGATATACTGCTAAACTTGTCTTTGAAAAAATGAATGGAGTTGGAGGAAGAGTTCATGATAGATGGAAAGAAAGTGTTATTCAGCGGCATGCAGGCAACTGGCAGTCTGACTTTGGGGAATTATCTGGGTGCCTTGAAGAACTGGGTAACCTTAAGTGATGAATATGAGTGCTTTTACAGTGTGGTAGATATGCACTCCATTACGGTGCGCCAGGATCCGGCGGTTCTCCGTAAGAGAGCCAGATCCCTGCTCACCTTATATATTGCCGCCGGCCTGGATCCGAAGAAGAATTGTATTTATTATCAGTCCCACGTGTCCGGCCATGCAGAGCTTTCCTGGATCCTGAACTGTTTTACTTATATGGGCGAACTGAACCGGATGACCCAGTTTAAGGACAAAGCGGCAAAACATGCGGATAATATCAATGCCGGTCTTTTTACCTATCCGGTGCTGATGGCAGCGGATATCCTGCTTTACCAGGCGGATGTGGTGCCGGTGGGCGTGGACCAGATGCAGCATTTGGAGCTGACCAGAAATATCGCCGAACGTTTCAACAATATTTACGGAGACGTGTTCACCATTCCAGAGGCGTATCTTGGCAAGGTGGGGGCGAAGATCATGAGCCTTCAGGAGCCTGCGAAGAAAATGTCCAAATCTGATGAAAACCCCAATGGAAGTATTTATCTGATGGATGATCCGGATACCATCATGCGCAAATGCAAGCGCGCGGTCACCGATTCCGAGGCCTGCATCTGCTACCGGGAGGAACAGCCGGGAGTGAAGAATCTGATTGACATTTACAGCGCATGTACGGGGAAGACACCGGATGACACGGTGGCGGAATTTGCCGGAAAAGGCTATGGTGACTTTAAGATGGCAGTGGGAGAGGCTGTGATCAGTATTTTGAAACCGCTGCAGGATGAATATGCACGCCTGGAGAAGGACAAAGCATTTTTGGATTCTATCATCAAAGAAAATGCAGAGAAAGCCCAATATTATGCCACGAAGACCCTGCGTAAGGTACAGAGGAAGGTGGGATTCCCGGACCGCATCCGGTAATCAAAATAGATGCTCTTATAATAAAAAGCTCCTGTCATCAAATGTGATGGCGGGAGCTTTTCTGCTGACTTTGATAGGGAATTACAGCGCCTGCTTGAAGTCCTCTGGGACCGGTGCGGTGAAAAGCAGCGCTTCCCCTGTGATGGGATGGGTAAATTCTAATTGGTAAGAATGAAGGGCTTGGCGGCCGATTCGTTCATAATTGGGATAGTAAAGATAGTCTCCCAAAAGGGGATATCCCAAATGCTTCATATGTACCCGGATCTGATGGGTGCGTCCGGTCTCCAGCCGGAGCATAATCAAGGAACGGCCTTCATGGACGGCCAGCCGTTCGTAATGGGTACAGGCAGCTTCCCCGTGGACGTAGTTGACCTCCCGTTCTATGGAGGAGCCGTCTTTTCTGGCGATGGGCGCTTGGATGGTGCCAAGAAGCGGCGTGATCCCTTCGGTCACAGCCAGATAAGTGCGCCGGATTCTGCGCTGTTTTAGCTGTCTGCCTAAAAGACAGGCGCTAAGAGAATTTTTGGCCAGGATCAGAGCCCCGGTGGTGTCCCGGTCCAGCCGGTTGATGCAGCGGTATACGAAGGGTTCCCCTTTTTCCTGGAAATACCAGGCGATGCCGTTGGCCAAAGTATTTTCATGGTTGCCCTGGGAAGGATGGATGGGAGTATCCGCCGCTTTATTGATCACCATGAGATCTTCATCCTCATAGAGAATGGAAAGCGGCATCGGGGTGGGCGTGATCTGAGAAATCTCCTGCTCCTTCAGTTGTACGGTCAGCTTGCTGCCTTCCGTAAGGATTGTAGTGCCATAAGGCTTTTCGCCGTTTAAAAGAAGCCCTTGGGGCGTTCTCTTGATCTGCAGCAATATGTTGCGGGAATACCCCAGGGCTTTTAGATAATCCAGGACGGAAAGCCCTGCGTCTTTTTTTGTGATTGTATAGGAGAGGATGCGGCTCATTTTTGGATCTCCTCTGCCGGCATTTGCGGGTCTGCGCTGCTTGGTGTCTGCGTTTCCTGTTCCAGCGTCCGGTCCACGGCAATTTTCTGGGCCAATTCTTTGGTTTTGTTTTCCAGCTCAGAAATTTTCACAGTCATCGTAAACATTTTGATGATCAGGATAAAGATGATGGCAAGGAAGACCAGATTTACCGGGGACTGGATTCCGGCAAGCCCGGTAAAGAAGCTGACTACGCCTGGGAAGAGGCTCATGAGGAGCAGCACCATAGCAAAGCCGATCCAAAAGATGGAATATTCAATCTGCAGTTTCGACTGACGGATTTTCCGAACCATATGGACCAATGTGAGGATGGAAAAAGCAATCAGCAGGATACGTAATACCAATGTCATAAGATCACCGGCCTTTCTGTTGTAATTTGGTGTTGGAAATACATGAGACCAGTCATCATCAGGTCAGTTTGCGTTTCCGGAAATTTTGGATGAGCAGGATGGAAGTGAGCATCCGTACCATATAAGAAATGGAAGAGGCAAATTTGAGATAGCTTTCTCCCGCAGTCCGTTCCTTCATGGTCACCTGCACTTCAGATACGGTGGCTCCGTTTTTCAAAAGGTAGGACAAGGTGTCAGGTTCCGGTCCGTAATTGAGATTCACGGCAAATTCCCGGATCATTTTATGGTTGAACATCCGCATGCCGGAGGTGGGGTCTTTGATTTTTTTCCCTGTGGTCAAATACATGGCCAGGGAGATCAAATTGCTGCCCAGCATCCGCAGAGTCAATGGTTTCTTCTCTGTGACAAACCGGGACCCGACCACGATATCAAAGCCCTTTTGGATCTCTTCGTGGATGGCATGGATGTAATTGGCCTGGTGCTGGCCGTCTGCGTCGTATTGGATCGCATAGGGATAGCCTTTTTGGTAGGCATATTTCAACCCGGCCTGGAATGCGCCGGCCAATCCCAGGTTCACCGGCAGATCGATGAGATGGTATTGGTTTCGGCGGCAGATTTCCGCCGTCTGGTCTGTAGAGCCGTCGTTGATGACTACGTAGTCAAATTCCGGGTAGTTGGTAATGATATTTTCTACCACCCGCTGAATATTGGCCTCTTCGTTATAGGCAGGTATGATGATCAGTACTTCGTTCATAATGTATAAGCCGCTAAGAGCTGTTCTCCTTATCTTGATGGTTTGATGCCCTTACCGGGGATTCCATATCGAAAACCCCGCCGGGCGGTAACGTTTGCCGTGCTCTCTACTGCGTTTTGTTCTCTTTGGTGAGAGTTATCAGTTTTTCCACTGTCCGGTCCCAGGTAAACTGGGCCTCTAGCCTTTGGTACGCTTTTTCACAGGCCTTTGCCCGCCTGTCTTCCTCTTCTAAAGCGTCTGTCATTGCTTTTTCTATGAGATCCGGTTTGGCCTCTTCTATGATAGAAGCGAAGCTGGAATCTTCTAACAGTTCGAAAGGACAAGCGTTTTTTGTGACTAAGACGTAACAGTGGCAGGCCACTGCCTCCAAAATGGAGGTAGAAAAGCCCTCGGATACCGAAGGCAGACAAAAAATGTCGCTGCTTCCCAGCAGATCGGTGACCGCAGCGGCATCCAGCCGTCCGGTAAGGATCAGATGAGGATCGGAAAGCTTTGCAAGTTCGTGTTCCAGGGGGCCATCGCCGGCTAAGATCAGGTAGGCGTCTGGCCGGGACTGCCGTAGCTGTATAAAGGCTTCTGTCAAGGGCCGCAATCCTTTTTCTGGGAGCAGCCGTCCAGTGTAGACAAAGACTGGGGCGTCTGCAGGAATATGGTATTTCGCCCGGAAATCCGTGGCGGGATGTGCCAACTGGTTTTCTATCCAAGGCAGGTCTACAGCATTGGGAAGTGTTCCCCTCGCTTTAATATGAAAATGCGTCAGCCATTGGCTGCTGGCCGCGGACACACCGTAAAATTCTTTGCAGAAGCATTTTTCCAAGGCGGTGATCCCGTGTTCAAACAAGCCGCCCAAGAAGTCGAAGAAGCCATTCTGCACGCTTAAGTGGCCGGAACCGTGGTCCAGGACCAAAGTGCGGGACCTATGGCTTCTGCCATATAGAATGCCATAGAGAGAATGAAAATAAAAACGGGTATTGACCAGCACCACGTCGAAGGACAGCCTTTTTAGTTTCCGATGCAGCCGGAAGAAATGCCGTCCCGGTTTGGGAACGGGGAAACGGCCGTCAATGAGCGGAACAGAAGGAAGCCGCAGCACGGGAATACCGTCTATTTGCTCATGGTCAGGCAGATCTCCGGGATTGGTGGTGACGATCAAAACTTTATTGCCGCGGGCAGCCAATCCCTTGGCCAGACAGTTTGTATAACGCTCCACACCGCCCATATGGGGCAGGTATTGGGCGGAAAAAATGCAATAGGTTTTGGACATAAAAATCTCCTTTTTCAAGGTAGCTTAAGGCCGCTGCCTGCCATAAGATGCGAATGCAGCGGGCCGCTTAGACAATCATACACAAAAACTGTCGAAAATACAAGGGGAAGGCAAGAAAGAAAGCATGGTCCAATCATTGACTTTTATTGCAGAAAAATATATAATAATTTGGAAAATGTAAAAAAGACCGCGATCAGGAAACAGGTGTAAGTCCTGTGCAAGTCCGTTACTGTACAGCCAGATACTGACCGGTTTTTTGGAAGCGGGAATTTCTGCGGCAACCGGAAAATTCCGTATAGGAACTGCAGGTACGTTGTCATGACACCTGTGGTTTTTTCTTGTTTCATAGGAAATTGCGTCCTATGAAACAAAAAGCCCTCCGGGCAGGATGCGCACAGATGCAAGAGGAACGTGCATCTGGCGCGCAAAGCTGTGGGGCCCCTCAAAGATTGAGGGGTGGGGGAGTTTGAAGCGGGCTTGCCCGCTTTGTTCTATAGGAAAGTAAAATTCTTTTGAATAGGTAGAATGATGGATTGTGAGGGCCATATGAACGGCTTGGAAGGTTATTATGTGATTAAGAATAATAAGAAGCTGCGGTTCGGTTATACCACCGGGTCCTGTGCGGCTGCGGCGGCCAAGGGAGCTGTCCGGATGCTGCTGGAGGGGAAAATCTGCCGGGAGGTGGAGCTTTCCACACCCAAAGGGATCCTTTTGCATCTTTCCCTGGAGGACATTTCCATGGAAAAAGAACGGGTGTCCTGTTGTGTGATCAAGGATGGCGGAGATGACCCGGATGCTACCCATGGGGCGGCCATCTATGCGGTAGTTTCTAAATGCAGCGATCCGGGAATCCATCTGGACGGTGGATCTGGCGTGGGCAGAGTGACAAAGCCGGGACTGGAGCAGCCGGTGGGAAGCGCGGCCATCAATTCCGTGCCCAGGCGCATGATAGAAGAGGAGGCCAAAAAGCTCTGCCAGGAGTTCGGCTATGAGGGCGGCCTGGAGATTCTTATCTCAGTGCCGGAAGGGGAGAAGCTGGCCAAGCGCACCTTCAATCCCAGACTTGGCATCGAAGGAGGCATTTCCATTTTGGGGACCTCCGGGATTGTCGAACCCATGAGTGAGGCCGCATTGATCAAGAGCATCGAGGTGGAGATGCGCCAAAGGATTGCCTGCAAAGAGACCTATCTTTTGGTGACTCCGGGGAATTACGGGCAGGATTACCTGAGGTCCCAGATGGATCTTCCTGCACACAGAAGCCTAAAATGCAGCAATTACGTGGGGGAGACCATCGATATGGCCATCTCGTTAGGAGTTCAAGGTATACTTTTTGTGGCCCATATCGGTAAATTTGTCAAGGTGGCGGCGGGGATCATGAACACGCATTCCCACAGTGCGGATGCTCGGATGGAGGTCCTGGCCGCCAATGCCGTCCGGGCGGGAGCGGATTTGGAGACTGTGCGTGCCATTTTGGACATGGGCACCACCGATGAGGCTTTGACCCTTTTGAAAGAAAAGGGCTTTTTAGAGGCTGTCATGGCACAGATCATGGAACGGATCCAGTTTTATTTGGATCACCGTTCATATGAGCGGATCCTGCTGGGTGCGGTGGTGTTTTCCAATGAGCACGGTTATTTGGGAAAAACAGCCCAGGCAGACTGTTTGATCCAGAAAATAAAATTACAAAAATAGATACCTGTACAAAGGCGAAGGATACAGGGATGGGAGGAAAGAAATGGCAGGAAAATTATTTGGAGTGGGCGTAGGACCCGGAGATCCACAGCTGCTTACCTTAAAAGCGCTTCATGTGATAAAAGAGTGCGGCGTGGTCGCAGTGCCGGGAGAAGTCGCTTGTGAGACTGTGGCCTATCAGATCGTAAAAGGGGCGTATCCCCAGTTGGATGAGAAAGAGCTTCTGGCAATCTCCATGCCGATGACGAAGGATGCGGCGCTTTTGGAGGAAAATCACGACAAAGGGGCGGCAGAGCTGGCGAAATGGCTGGACCGGGGGATGGATGTGGCCTTTTTGACCCTGGGAGATCCTACGGTATACTCTACCTATATGTATGTACATAAAAGAATCCGTAAGATGGGGTATGAGACCGTGATCGTAAGCGGCGTGCCTTCTTTTTGCGCAGCGGCGGCCAGGCTGAATATCAGTCTGGTGGAAAAGGCCGAGGAACTGCATGTGATTCCGTCTTCTTATCATATTGAGGAAGCGATTGCCTTGCCCGGGACGAAAATTCTGATGAAGGCTGGCAAGAAGATGGCTTCGGTGAAAGAAAAGCTGCTGAAAGCCGGCCTTAGCGGTGTGATGGTGGAAAACTGCGGTATGGAAAATGAAAAAATATATGGGAGCATTGAGGAAATTCCGGAATCCGCCGGTTACTATTCCTTAATTATTGCCAAAGAGGAAAAGGAGAACGAATAATGGTACATTTTGTGGGAGCCGGACCCGGAGCGCCGGATTTGATCACTTTGAGGGGAAAAAATTATCTGGAAGCGGCGGATGTGATTATTTATGCCGGATCTTTGGTCAATCCGAAGCTTTTGGAATACAGCAAAGAGGGCTGCCGGATCTATAACAGTGCCACCATGACCTTAGAAGAGGTGTTGGAGGTGATGTACCAGGCGGAAGAGGAAGGTAAAATGACGGTACGGCTGCATACCGGGGATCCCTGTCTTTATGGGGCCATCCGGGAACAGATGGATACGCTGGATGAAAAAGGGATCGCCTATGATTCCTGTCCGGGGGTGAGCTCCTTTTGCGGAGCGGCGTCTGCCTTGGATCTGGAATATACGCTGCCTCAGCTGTCCCAGAGTGTGATCATCACCAGGATGGCCGGGCGCACGCCGGTGCCGGAGAAGGAGAGCATTGAATCCTTTGCGGCTCACCAGGCCACCATGGTGGTATTCTTAAGCACTGGGATGTTAGAAGAACTCAGCCGCCGTCTGGTGGAGGGTGGCTACCGGGAAGATACTCCGGCGGCCATCGTCTACAAAGCCACTTGGGAGGATGAGAAGAAAGTCATCTGTACGGTGGGGACACTGGCAGAGACCGCCAGGAAGCATCAGATTACCAAGACGGCGTTGATGATTATTGGTGATGCGGTGAGTGGCAGTCATTATGACCGTTCCAAACTATATGACCCTGCCTTTACGACGGAATTTCGTCAGGGAACGGATTAGGAGCCTTTATGAAAATAAGCATGATATGTTTCAGTCTGACCGGATTAGCGGTGATGGAGCGGCTGAAAAAAGCTTTGGAGGAAGAGCATCATCAGGTGTGCGCGGCGGCCAAGGGGAAATATCTGCCGGATTCCATGGAGGGCACCGTTAAGGATTGGTGTCGCATTCAGTTTGCAGAGGCGGATGCGCTGGTATTTGTGAGCGCTTCCGGAATCGCTGTGCGGGCTGTCGCACCCTGGATCCGAAGCAAGAAGACGGATCCGGCTGTGGTTGTGGTGGATGAAAGAGGGAGCTTTTCCATTTCCCTGCTGTCCGGCCATTTGGGAGGAGCCAATGCGCTGGCGAAGCGGTGCGGGGAGATTTTAGGAGCGGTTCCGGTGATCACCACGGCCACGGACTTAAATGGCCTGTTCGCGGTGGATGTGTTTGCATCCCATCAGGGGATGGAGCTCCGGAATATGAAAGCGGCCAAAGAGGTCTCCGCGGCACTGCTGGCGGGAAAGAATGTGGGCTTTTATAGTGAATTTCCTGTGAAGGGAGAGTTTCCCAGAGGAATCCTGCCCTGTGATGCCTCCGGCCGGCCGCTGGAGGGAGCATCTAAGGCGCCGCTGCCCGTGGGTTTTGCGGTCACGATCTATCGAAACGCTAGTCCTTTTTCCAGTACAGCGGTTTTGATTCCGAAAAAGGTTACTTTGGGGCTGGGATGCCGCAGGGGAAAGGAAGTTTCAGCAATAGAGGCGGCCGCGGAAGAAGCTTTGGAGAAATGCGGCATTTACCCGGAAAGTATAAAATGCGTGGCCAGTATTGATCTGAAAGCGGAAGAAGAAGGAATCATAGAATTCTGCAAAAAAAGGGAGCTGCCCTTTTATACGTACAGTGCTAAGAAGCTGATGGAGGTTCCCGGCAATTTTACCGGATCGGATTTTGTGTTGGAGAAAACGGGCGTGGATAATGTGTGCGAACGCAGCGCTCTTCGGGCAGGGGGCGGCCGTCTCCTGCTGAAAAAAATAAAGGGAGATGGTGTCACAGCCGCTCTCGCCTTAGAAGAATGGAGTGTGGAATTTTGAATCGATTATATGTGGTAGGCATCGGGCCGGGAGAATATGAACAGATGACGGTGAAGGCGGCGGAGGTGCTCAAGGCAAGTGACGTCATCATCGGTTACACGGTCTATGTGGATCTGGTAAAAGAGCATTTTCCGGGGAAGGAGTTTTTGACCACTCCCATGAAAAAAGAGGTAGACCGGTGTGTCCTGGCTTTTGAAAAGGCCAGGGAAGGTCATACCGTTTCCATGATCTGCAGCGGAGATGCAGGGGTTTATGGAATGGCAGGCTTGATGTATGAGGTAGGTGTCCGTTATCCGGAAGTGGAATTGGAGATTGTGCCCGGGGTGACGGCTGCCACCGGTGGGGCGGCGGTGCTTGGCGCGCCGTTGATTCACGATTTCTGTCTGGTCAGCTTAAGCGACCTGCTCACACCTTGGGAAAAGATTGAAAAAAGACTGCTGTTGGCGGCGGAGGCGGATTTTGTCATCTGTCTGTATAATCCGTCCAGCAAAAAGCGCCATGATTATCTGCAAAAAGCCTGTGATCTGGTCATGAGATATAAGGATAAGGGTACTGTATGCGGAATTGTGGGAAATATTGGCCGCAAGGGAGAGACAGCGCGGGTGCTTTCTCTGGAGGAGCTGCGGGATACGCAGGTGGATATGTTCACCACGGTGTGGATCGGCAACTCCCAGACGAAAGAGATCAACGGAAAAATGGTCACGCCCAGAGGATATCAGGGCGTGGAATAATAGACAGGGGGCAGTCAGATGAAGCAGGTCTTGGTATTTGCAGGGACCACGGAAGGGTATGAGATCGCCAGATATTTGCAGAGACATCAGGTGACCGCAGAGGTCTTTGTGGCTACGGAATATGGCCGCAGGTCATTGGAAGAGGATGCATATCTTACAGTTCGGGCTGGGCGACTGGATGAGCCAGCCATGGAGGATGTGATGGGAGAACTGTGCCCGGAATGGGTCATCGATGCCACTCATCCTTATGCGGTGGAGGTGACGGAAAATATCCGGTCCGCCTGTGAACAGATGAGCATCCGGTATCTGCGCCTTTTGAGAAATCAAGACAAGATGGGAGAGCAGGCGGTCTGTGTGGAGGATCTGGAGGCGGCAGTTTCCTATTTGGAAGGGACGAAAGGGAATATTTTATTGACTACCGGGAGCAAGGAGCTGGCAGCATTTACGGCTCTTACGGATTACCGGGAACGATTGTTTGCCAGGGTTTTGTCCCTTCCAGAGGTGATCGCTTCCTGTGCGGCACTCGGCATCGAGGGTAAGCATCTCATCGGCATGCAGGGCCCTTTTTCCAGGGAAATGAACGAGGCCATGCTCCGGCAATATGACTGCCGCTATCTGGTGACGAAAGATACGGGAGAGGCAGGCGGATTCCCGGATAAATATGAAGCCGCTGTTTCCTGCGGCTGTGCCTTGGTGGTCATCGGGCGGCCCCAGGAGGAAGAGGGACTTTCCCTGCCCGAGATGAAGCGGTATCTGGCGAAATCTCTGGAATTGGAGGGCCATCCCCAGATCACTTTATTGGGCGTAGGCATGGGGAATGAGGGAACCTTCACCTTAGAAGGCAGAAAAGCCTGTGAAGAAGCGGATGTGATCATCGGCGCCAAGCGGCTGGCCGATGCGGCAGCCCGTCCTGGACAGGCCGTGTGCTATGAGTATTTGAGCGGGAAAATCGCCGCTTATATCCAAGAACATCCGGAATATGAAAAAGTAGTCATTGCTTTGTCCGGCGATGTGGGATTTTACAGCGGCGCGAAAAAACTGATGGGCGTGCTGGGGGATGTGAAGGTCATCTGCGGCATTTCTTCCGTGTCCTATTTTATGGCGAAGATCGGCATGTCCTGGGACGATGCCAAGATTGTCAGTGCCCACGGGCGGGCCTTGAACCTGGTCACGGAAATTTGCCATCACAAAAAGGTGTTTGCTATTTTAGGCACGAAGGATGGGGTCGCTTCCCTGGCACAGAAACTGGAAGAATTTGGCATGGAGGATGTCCTTCTCTATGTGGGAGAGCGTTTGTCCTATCCAGGGGAGAAGATTTTCTGCAAGAGGGCGGGAGAATTGACCGGGTATCTGGGGGATTCTTTAAGTGTCGTATGTGCCGTTCATCCGGAGGCGCTTCCCAGAAAGACGACGCATGGCCTGCCGGATGAGCTGTTTGTGCGGGGGAAGGCGCCGATGACCAAGGAAGAGGTACGGGCCGTCTCTCTGGCGAAGTTGCGCCTGGAAAAGGAATCCATCTGCTATGACGTGGGAGCGGGTACCGGGTCTGTGGCCGTGGAAATGGCCTTGCGGGCTTATCAGGGAACGGTCTATGCCATTGAGAAAAAGGAAGAGGCAGTGGCTCTTCTGAAAGAAAACAGGCAGAAATTTGCCGTGGATAACCTGGAAGTGGTGGAAGGTACGGCACCGGATGCTTTGGAAGAGCTGGAGCCGCCAACCCATGCATTTATCGGGGGATCCTCCGGAAATCTGCGGGAAATCATGAAGCTGCTTTTGGAGAAAAATGAAAAGGTGCGTATTGTGATGAACTGCATCACGCTGGAGACCCTGTCCGAAGCGATAGGAGCCATCAAGGAGCTGGAATTGACTCATTCCGATATTGTCCAGGTGTCTGTGGCTCGGTCCAAGGATGTGGGGCGCTATCATATGATGATGGGGGAAAATCCCATTTCCATCATCACCTGTGAGAAGTAAGAGAGGATACTATGAACATACCAAGGATTATGCTGGCCGCCGGGGCCAGCGGCAGCGGAAAAACCTTGCTGACCTGCGGGCTTTTGCAGGTGTTCGTGAACCGGGGGCAAAAGACAGCCTCCTTTAAGTGCGGCCCGGATTATATCGATCCTATGTTCCATAGCCGGGTCATCGGTGCCAAGTCCCGGAATTTGGATACTTTTTTCACGGAGCCGGCGGTCACCAGGTATCTGTTTCAAAAAAATGCCGCTTCCATGGATATTGCGGTGATGGAAGGGGTTATGGGTTATTATGATGGCGTGGGCGGGACTACCACCAAAGCCAGCGCGTATGATCTGGCCAGGATCACGAAAACACCGGTCCTTCTCATTGTCAACGCCAAGGGGATGAGTGTGTCTTTGGCGGCTTATATCAAGGGCTTTTTGGAATATCAGCAGGACAGCGGCATCTGCGGGGTGATTTTCAATCAGATGTCCCCTATGCTGTACCCAAGGATGAAGCAGCTGGTGGAAGGGGAACTCCCTGTCCGGGTTTTGGGATATGTGCCGCAGGTGGAGGATTGCGTCATTGAGAGCCGTCATTTAGGGTTGGTGCTTCCCCATGAGATCCAGGATCTCAAAGGAAGGCTGCAGAAGCTGGCCGGCATTTTGGAGCAGACGCTGGATGTGGATGGCATTTTAGCTCTGGCACAAAGCGCACCAAGGCTTCCCAAAGAGACGATCGAAGATAAGCATCCGGCTTTTGGCTTTCATTTGGAGGAACCGGTGCGCATCGGTGTGGCCAGGGACGAAGCCTTTTGTTTCTTATATGAAGATAATCTGCGGCTTTTGGATAAAATGGGGGCGAAGCTGGTGGAATTTTCGCCGGTACATGGGGAACATTTACCGGAAGGTTTGGATGGATTGCTGTTGTATGGCGGGTATCCGGAGCTTTTGGGACATAAGCTGGAAGAGCAAGAAGCGATGCGTACAGAGATCAAGGAGCTGCTGGAGCAGGGATTTCCCTGTCTGGCTGAATGTGGAGGTTTTCTCTATCTCCATGAAGAATTGGAAAATATGGACGGTTCCATTACCAAGGGTGTGGGATATCTGCCGGGACGGGCTTACCGGACACCGAAGCTTAGCCGGTTCGGTTACATCACCCTCACCTCTGGAAATCCGGTGTTGGGCGAGGACCTTGGCAGGATACCCGCCCATGAGTTTCATTATTTTGATTCCCCAAACTGCGGGGAGACTTTTTTCGCGGCTAAGCCAAGCAGCAGCCGGACCTGGAGATGCATGCATGGGAACCGGACACAGATGATAGGATTTCCACATCTTTATTATTTCGGAAATCCGGCGGTGCCCCAAGCCTTTTTAGAAAGGTGTAGAGAGTGGAGAAGAAAAAGAAAAGCAGAGGTTGAAACAGATGATTGACGGTATCTTAGCTTTGGGAATTGGATTTTTGCTGGATCTTCTCATCGGGGATCCCAGGTGGCTGTATCACCCGGTGTGTGCCATTGGAAAGCTGATTGAGGTTTTGGAAAAAGGAATCCGCAGAAAATTTCCGGCGACGGAAGCGGGGGAGCGGGCCGGAGGACTTTTGGAGGTCATTTTGGTGTGCCTGATCACGTTTCTGGTCCCATTTATTCTATTGTTTGCCGCCTTCCGCATTCATTCCTGGGTGGGAACCGTGCTGGAGATTTTTATGTGTTATCAGATGCTCGCGGTAAAATCCTTGAAGACGGAAAGCATGAAGGTTTACAGGGAATTGCAAAAAGACGATCTGGAAGGGGCCAGGAAGGCAGTTTCTATGATCGTGGGCCGGGATACCGCCGCGTTGACGGCGGAGGGCGTGACCAAAGCGGCGGTGGAGACGGTGGCGGAAAACACCTCGGACGGAATCATTGCGCCTATGTTTTATATGGCCTTAGGCGGCGTTCCTCTGATGTTTTTCTACAAAGGGATCAACACGATGGATTCCATGCTGGGCTATAAAAATGAGAAATATTTAAATTTCGGGCGCTATGCGGCAAAGCTGGACGATGCGGTCAATTATATACCGGCTAGGATTTCTGCCTGGCTGATGATCGCGGCTAGTTATCTTTGTGGGATGGACGGAAAAGGGGCGAGGCGGATTTACCTCAGGGACCGTTACAACCATGCCAGTCCAAATTCAGCACAGACCGAAGCGGTGATGGCAGGAGCTCTTGGCATACAATTAGCCGGGGATGCTTATTATTTTGGCAAACGCTATGAAAAGCCCACCATCGGTGACCCGGGACGCCCGGTGGAACAAGCGGATATTTCAAGGGCAAACCGTCTCTTATATCTGACGGCAGCATTGGGCGTTGTCCTGTTCTGTGGACTCCATTGGGTACTGTGGAGTCTGTAGTGGGTTTATCGTACCAGCATAACGAAAATGTAAGTATCGGTTCTTGATTTTCAATGAATACAGATTTGACAGAAAAAGGAAGCAGAAAAATTTATGGGAAAACACATACATGGCGGTGATATTTACCGTTATCAGAATACAATCGATTTTTCCTCCAATTGTAATCCCCTGGGGACGCCAAAATCGGTGAAGGAGGCTGTAAAAAACAGCGTGGAAGATCTGGCCAACTATCCGCAGGTGGGGTATGAGACGCTGCGGGAGGCTATTGGACAATACGAGGGGGTTCGCCCAGAGCAAGTGATCTGCGGAAATGGAGCGGCGGAGCTGATTTTTTCTTTGTGCCGGGCGCTGTTGCCAAAGAGAGCAGTCCTTCCAGCGCCTACCTTTGCAGAATATGAGCAGGCGTTAAAAAGTGTGGGCTGTCAGGTGGAGCATTATGTTCTCAAGGAAGAAAACGGATACGTTTTAGATTCGTCTTTTTTAGAATTTTTAAAGCCACAAGTGGATATCCTCTTTTTATGCAATCCCAACAATCCCACCGGTGTGCTCATACCCAGGGAGCTGCTGTTAAAGATTCTGGACCGGTGCATGGAAAATGATATCTTCCTGGTGGTAGATGAATGCTTCCTGGATTTTGTGGAACAGCCGGAGGCATATACCCTCAAGCCCTATTTGGAAAAAGGAGGACGGCTGTTTTTGCTGAAGGCCTTTACGAAGAGATATGCTATGGCCGGGGTCCGGCTGGGCTATGGGCTGTGCGGCAATGCGCGTCTGCTAGAGCGGATGGGCGACTGTGTCCAGCCATGGAATCTTTCAGTGATGGCCCAGGAAGCGGGTCTGGCGGCTCTAAAGGAGACGGAATATGTAAGAGAAGGCCGCCAGAGGGTATTTGCTGAGAAAGCATTTTTAAAAGGGGTTCTGGAACGCCTGGGGCTTACTTTCTATGGCTCGGAGGCAAATTACATATTTTTTAAAGGCCCCAAGGAGCTCTGGCAACAGGCGCTGCAGGAAGGGATTTTGATCCGGGACTGCGGCAATTATCCGGGGCTTAACGCCGGGTATTTCCGAATCGCGGTGAAAAATCACAGAGAGAATTTGGTACTGGCTGCGGCATTAGAGAAGATTATAAAGGGAGGGCAATAATATGGCAAAAGCGATCATGATCCAGGGCACCATGTCCAATGCGGGCAAAAGTCTGCTGGCGGCCGGTCTGTGCCGGATATTCAAACAGGATGGGTATAAGGTGGCTCCTTTTAAGTCCCAAAATATGGCCTTGAATTCTTTTATCACAGATGAGGGCCTGGAAATGGGACGGGCTCAGGTGATGCAGGCAGAAGCCGCCGGGATACGTCCTTCCGTTCTTATGAATCCGATTTTGTTAAAACCCACCAATGATGTGGGCTCCCAGGTCATTGTGAATGGTGAGGTGCTGGGGACGATGAGCGCACGGGAATATTTTGCCTATAAGAAACAACTGATTCCGGAAGTGAAGAAGGCCTATGAGACCTTGGCAAAGGATTTTGATATCATCGTCATCGAGGGAGCCGGGAGTCCGGCGGAGATCAATTTAAAAAGAGAAGATATCGTGAACATGGGAATGGCCAAGGCAGCCAAGGCTCCGGTTCTCCTGGTGGGGGATATTGACCGGGGCGGCGTGTTTGCCCAGCTGATTGGCACGGTGATTCTTCTGGAGGAAGAGGAGCGGCAGATGATTAAGGGCTTGATCATCAATAAATTCCGCGGCGATAAGACGATCCTGGATCCGGGCGTGGCAATGCTGGAAGAAAAGGCCGGAATCCCGGTGGTGGGGGTAGCCCCTTATATGGATATTCAAGTGGAGGATGAGGATAGTCTGACGGAACGTTTTGACGGACACCGGGAGGCGGGCCTCATCGATTTTGCCGTGGTGCGGCTGCCCAGGATTTCGAATTTTACGGATTTCAATCCCCTGGAAAGCATTCCGGGGGTATCCGTGCGTTATGTGCAGCGGCCAAGTGAGCTTGGAAATCCGGATATGATTTTTTTGCCGGGCACGAAGAACACCATGGAGGATCTGCTGTGGATGCGGCAGTCTGGTATGGAAGCTTCCATATTGAAGCTGGCGGCCAAGGGAGTGCCTATCTTTGGCATTTGCGGAGGCTATCAGATGCTCGGACTTAGTCTTTCCGATCCCGATCATGTGGAAGCGGGGGGAGAGATCAAGGGGATGGGGCTTTTGCCGATGCATACCGTTTTCCGCCAGCAGAAGACCAGGACCAGGGTGAATGGGCATATCCGGAAACTGCCAGGTCTTCTGTCCCATATGGAGGGTGTGGAAGTGGAAGGCTATGAAATCCATATGGGAGACAGCAAGCCGGTGGGCGAAGCAGCAGCCACCACAGAGATTGCGGATGCGGTGGCCGGGACAGTGAAACTGGACGGCCTTAGTGTGGAAAATGTATATGGCACCTATGTGCACGGCTTTTTGGACAGAGAAGAGGTGGCAAAAGGCATCGTAGAGGCCATCGGCTCTAAAAAAGGCATTGACGTGAAGGAAATGACCAGCGTGGATTTTGCAGCATTTAAGGAAACGCAGTACGATATCTTAGCGGAGGAGCTGAGGAAGCATCTGGATATGAAAAAGATCTACGACATATTGGAAGCCGGAATATAGGAGGAAGAAGCAGTGAAGGTGGAATTGGAAAATATCAGACCTAGGGAAATAGAAGCCAGGAGCTTTGAGATCATCACGGAGGAACTGGGGGACACCCCGTTAGTGCCGGGGACAGAGCTGGTGGTCAAGCGCTGCATTCATACCAGCGCGGATTTTGACTATGCAAAAAATCTTTGCTTTTCTCCGGATGTGGTGGAGAAAGCCATCAAAGCCATCAAAAACGGCGCCTGCATTGTCACTGATACCCAGATGGCAAAGGCGGGCATCAATAAGAAATCTTTGGCAAAGTATGGCGGAGAGGTGTATTGCTTCATGTCCGATGAGGATGTGGCCAGAGCTGCCAAGGAAAATGGCACCACCCGGGCTTGTGCCTGTATGGACAAGGCGGCGGTCATGGACAAAGAGCTGATCTTTGCCATCGGGAATGCTCCTACCGCGCTGGTGCGGCTGTATGAGTTGATCGGGGAAGGAAGGCTGGATCCAAAGCTTGTCATCGGGGTGCCGGTGGGCTTTGTGAATGTGGTGCAGTCCAAGGAGCTGATCATGAGCGCGGATGTGCCCTACATCGTGGCCAGAGGGCGTAAGGGCGGAAGCAATATCGCCGCCTGCATCTGCAATGCGCTGCTCTATATGATCGACAATGACAGGGAATAATGACGCGAAAAACCGGCAATTGGGGAAGCATATCCGCAATTGCCGGTTTTTTCTTACATATATAGGAAATCGTGTCCTATGTGCAGGAGCATACTGCGGCGCAGGCGGAGAATCCTGCGAGCAGTCTTCTTTCTTAAAATTAAATTCAGGTGCCGTGCACAGAGAGACCCCGTATGGCACTTATCGTTACCGAAGGGCGACACTGATGGCTTCAATGCCAACACTTCCGCCGCGGACCACCTCGATGGTCCGGAATTCTTCTTTGAGCAGCTTGATGACCGCATCGTTTTTGGATGCTGTCTGCAGGAAGGAGAGCAGCAGGCTGTCCCGCCCGTAGTCCACCACCTTGGCTTTGAATGCCTGGGCGATCTGGAACAGCTCTTCTTTGTCCTCTTTGTTGCAGTGTGTGATCTTCACATAGAGGATTTCCTGCATATAGATGGACATATCGGTAAAATCGATGACTTTGATGACTTCCACCATGCGGTTTAACTGTTTTTTGATCTGTTCAAAGGTCTCTTCGTCACAGCAGGTGGCGATGGTCATACGGGAAATGGTGGGGTCTTCCGTGGTTCCCACGGTAAGACTTTCCAGGTTATAGGACTTGCCGGAAAAAAGGCCGGATATTTTGGACAGGACACCCACTTGGTTTTCCACAAACAAAGAGATCCATCGGTTTCTCATATTCACTTTTTGATTCATAATATGTTTCCTCCTTTTCCCATTATCCCATCAGCATATCTTCCAGGGTTCCCCCCGGCTTGATCATCGGGTAGACCAATTCTTCTTCATCGATGATGAATTCGATCAAGGTAGGCGCATCGGTAAAGCTTCTGGCCTTTTGGAAAGCGGGAGTGATCTCTTCTTCTTTCTCCACGCGGATGCCGTGTGCGCCGTAGCTTTCGGCCAGCTGGACAAAATCCGGCCGGTATTTGGGCGGTTCGGAGGCATTTTCCTCCATAGGATTTAAGCAGGTCATGGAATAGCGCTTTCCGTAGAAGAGGCGCTGCCATTGGCGTACCATACCTAAATAGCTGTTGTTAAAAACGCAGATGATTACGGGGAGCTTTTCAATAACCGCCGTGGCAAATTCCTGGATGTTCATCTGGATGCCGCCATCGCCGTTGATGGAGATGACGGTGGCGTCTGGGTTGCCAATCTTAGCGCCGATGGCTCCCGGAAAACCATAGCCCATAGTGCCCAGTCCGCCGGAGGTGAGCAGCTTTTTGTTTTTCGTCAACTCCAGATACTGAGTGGTAAACATCTGGTGCTGTCCCACATCAGTGACAACGATACATTCGTCAAATTCTTTGTTGATGGTATTAATGATATTTTTCGGCGTCACGCCTGGCTTTGTTTTTCCATCCAGAGGGTGTTCTTTCTTCCAATCGCCGATCTGTTGCAGCCATTCCTTTGTACCGCATGCTTCCACGTATTCTAGAAGCTTCTCGATGGCTTCCCCGGCATCGGCTACGATTGGCACATCCACCTGGATATTCCTGGAAATAGATGCCGTATCGATATCGATGTGGATGATCTGCGCATGGGGCGCAAATTCATGAATTTTACCGGTGATGCGGTCGTTGAAGCGGGTGCCGATGGAAAAGAGCACATCACATTTGCTCACTGCCATATTGGAGGCATAGGAGCCGTGCATACCGATGTTACCAATATAAAGCGGGTGGTTGGTGGGAATGGCTCCACGTCCCATGATGGTGGTGATTACGGGGACTTGGGTGATGTCCACCATTTTTTCAAATAATGCATTGGCTCTGGCGATATTCACACCGCCGCCAGCCAGAAACAGCGGTTTTTTTGCCTTGTGCAGGATTTTGATGGCCCGTTTGAGCTGTCCGATGTGGACGCCGGTGTTGGGCTTATAGCCACGGATATTTACCGTTTCCGGATAGTCCGGGCTTCCCAATTCGGCCATCACGTCCTTGGGAAGATCAATGATTACAGGGCCTGGCCGCCCAGTACGGGCGATATAGAAGGCGTCTTTGATGATTCTGCCCAAGTCCTCCCGGTTACGGACGGTGACACCATATTTACAGATGGTGCGGGTGATGCCGATGATATCCACCTCCTGGAAGGCGTCATTCCCGATCAGATTGCGGGCAACCTGTCCGGTAAAGCATACCAGCGGAACACTGTCCATGTTGGCAGTGGCGATGCCGGTGACCAGATTGGTGGCACCAGGGCCGGAGGTAACCAGACACACGCCTACTTTGCCGGTAGATCTGGCGTAGGCATCCGCTTCGTGCACCAATGCCTGTTCATGCCGGGGAAGGACCACCCGGGTATAATTTTGTTTATAAAGCTCATCGCTGATGTCAATGGTACATGCGCCCGGATAACCGAACAGGATGTCCACGCCTTCTTCTTTTAATGCTTTTACCAGCAGCTTGTTGCCTGTTATTTTTCTCATTTTCAATTTCCTCCTCTCTGATAAGCAGAAATGATTTTCATGAACAGATTCTAAGTATTTATCGCAGCGGAATCACATGGGAAAATTATTTCATAGGACGCAATTTCCTAGGAAACAAGAAAGAATCCTGCTCGCAGGATTCTCCGCCTGCGGCGGGTCGCATAAGCGGCATTTTCCCTTCCGCCGCAGTGCGATCCTGCACGGAGTGTTTTTTATTTCATAGGACGCAATTTCCTAGGAAATAAGAAAGAATCCTGCTCGCAGGATTCTCCGCCTGCGGCGGGTCGCATAAGCGGCATTTTTCCCTTCCGCCGCAGTGCGATCCCGCACGGAGTGCTTTTTATTTCATAGGACGCAATTTCCTATGAAATAAAAACCGCCCTAAGCTTAATGCTTAGGGCGGATAACATCCGTGGTACCACCTAAATTCAAAGATACATCTTTGCACTCTGTCAATACGGAAAGCGTGGAGCTTTCGATATTGTTCCCGGATAACGCCCGGGGAAACGTCGGACTCTACTTAGATAAATCTGTTCTATCCGATGCTCAGGGACTACCTTCCATAATTCCTTCCTGAAGATTTACACCAGCCATCTTCTCTCTGCGCTTCCAGAAGTATGTACTCCTTCCCGTCCTTGCATTTATTTGCTTTTTAATTAGATTGCAACTATTTTACTTGAAATCGGACAGAATGTCAATTGGTTTTCAGAGATTTTCAGGATGCTCATTCAGAAAAAATAAGTAAAATTCATGTATTTATTGAAAATAAACAAAATAAATGTTATAATTTAACAAATAGCAATGGAGTGATGTCAGACAGGGATTGATATTACTCCATTTTCTATGTAAAATTTCATAATTAAAAGAGGAGGGTTTTGTATGAAGAGTGAGGTAAAGTATTCCAGCCCCTATGAGCTGGAAGGCAGGATCCCATTGGGACAGGCTATTTTATTCGGCCTGCAGCATGTGATGGCTATGTTTGTAGGAAACCTTACGCCGGTTCTGATCATCACCGGGGCCTGCGGACTGGATGCCAGCCTGCAGCTTAGCATCATTCAGAATGCCATGCTGGTGGCGGGAATCGTAACCTTGGTACAGTTGTTTACCATTGGACCGGTGGGCGCGAGGCTGCCCATCGTGATGGGTACCAGCTCCGGATTTATTGGAGTATGCAGCGGCGTAGCGGCAACCATGGGACAGGGCGTGCTCACCTATGGGGCACTTATGGCTGCCAACCTGCTGGGAGGACTTTTTGAAGGCGTATTGGGATTTTTCCTGAAGCCGCTGCGCAGATTTTTCCCATCCGTAGTCACAGGTACTGTGGTGATGGCAATTGGTCTTTCCCTGATATCCGTCGGCATCAATTCTTTTGGCGGCGGCAACAATAACGGGGATTTCGGTTCATTGGCCAATCTTTTTGTGGGTGCGGTGGTGTTGATCACCATTATTTTGCTGAAACATTTTACCAAAGGGCTGACCAGTACAGCTTCTATCCTGATCGGCATTGTGGTAGGGTATGTTGTCTGCCTGATCATGGGATTTGTACTGCCTACGACTTATGTGGACAATTCCACCGGGGAAGCAGTGACTAAGACCTGCTCCTGGGTATTGGATTTCGGTAAAGTAGCGGATGCAAAGTGGTTTGCAATACCGGCATTGATGCCGGTGGCCTTTAACTTTGATATGCGCGCCATCATTCCTGTGGGGATCATGTTCATCGTTACCGCAGTGGAGACGGTGGGCGATACTTCAGGAATCACCGAAGGCGGACTGGGCAGAGAAGCTACCGATAAGGAATTATCCGGTGCTGTGATCTGTGATGGTTTGGGCTCTTCATTGGCGGCATTTTTTGGTGTACTGCCGAACACCTCCTTCAGCCAGAACGTAGGACTGGTGGGGATGACGAAAATCGTCAATCTTTTTGCTATTTCTATGGGAGCTATTTTCCTGGTGCTTTGCGGTCTGTTCCCGAAGCTGGCGGCATTGGTACAGATTATGCCGCAGAGCGTGTTGGGCGGAGCGGCAGTGATGATGTTCGCATCCATCGTGGTCAGCGGTATTCAGCTGGTTACGAAGGACGGTGTGGACACCAGAATTGTGACTATTGTATCCGTAGCTTTGGGCCTTGGCTATGGCCTTGGAGCGAATACGGCAGTGCTTGGCAATATGCCTCAGTTTGTACAGCTGATCTTCGGCGGTTCCGGCATCGTGCCGGCTGCGATTGTGGCAATCATATTGAACATAGCGATTCCCAAGGAGAAAAAAGAGGCGTAAATCTGATTGAAAATTACATAGCAGAAGAGGGGCTGTAAAAAAACAGCCCGAAAGAAAAATCGCTGAGGCCATGAGACTTCAGCGATTTTTTATTTCATAGGAAACTGCGTCCTATGAAATAAAAAGCCCTCCGGGCAGGATGCGCACAGATGCAAGAGGAAAGTGCATCTGGCGCGCAAAGCTGTCAAGCCCCTGAAAGATTGAGGGGGAGAGGAGTTTAAAGCGGGCTTGCCCGCTTTGTTCGTTCATAGGAAATTGCGCCCTATGCATCTGGCGCGCAAAGCTGTCAAGCTCCTGAAAGATTGAGGGGTAGGAGAGCTTGAAGCGGGCTTGCCCGCTTTGTTCGTTAGTCGTATTAAGCTGCCGCATCCGTGGCCTTGGGCGTGATCGTTGTGGGAATCCGGCCGGAGTAGTCGGTGCAAGGCTCTTGATTCCAAGAGATCCCGTCCTTGGTACAGACAGCGGTGACCAGTCCCTGCAGGTCGGTGCGGTACAATAAAATCCCTTCTTTTTTCAAGCGGTTCATGACGGACCAGGCCGGATGGCCGAAGGGGTTATCAGCACCGCAGCTGATGACTGCATAGGCAGGGGATACGGCTTCCAGAAATTCTTTCGAGGTGGAGGCACTGCTCCCGTGGTGGGCGGCGACTAAGATGTCGGCGGAGAGGTCCACTCCTGATTCCAGCATATCGTTTTCACTTAATGATGCGGCATCGCCGGTGAGCAGGACGGAAGCGCCCTCGCAGCTGATTTTGATCACCAAGGAGCAGTTGTTGTGGTCTTCATATGCCTTTTGGGGGCCCAGGATTTCTATCATAGCGGCGCCCAGGGAATAAGAGGTGCCAGCTTTTGGGTGTACGAGCTCTCTGCCTTTTTGGTCCAATACTTTTAGAAAATTGCGGTAGGTATAAGTATCTTCGGTATCATCCGGCCCCCAGACTGCGTCGGTTGGAAATTCCTCTGCCGCCAGGACCAGGCCGTATAAATGGTCATAATCGTAATGGGAAGCGACCAGATAATCCAGTGACTGAATGCCTTTTTTCTTCAGGTAGGCGGTCACTTTTTCAGCCTTTTCCGGTCCTCCGCCATCATAGAGCATGGCATGTCCTTGGGATTCTATTAAGACGGATAATCCTTGTCCAACGTTGAGTACGTGGATCTTCATGTGTTTGGAATTCTTGGTGGAAGCCGGCTTCTGGGAAGGCGTGACTACAGGTGCTTTTGTGGGAGTGGCAGAGGCCGTGACACCAGGGGTGTCCTCAGAAGCGGTGCCCGTATGCGGCGGCTTCTCATTGAGCAAGACAAACAGACCGAGCACGATGAGTGCGGCGGTGCACAGAAAACGGATGCATTTCTTGATTTTCCATTTCATGAGATTTTCTCTTTTCTTTTGTGGGCCCGATGAGCGGTTTTGGCAACAGTTCATGGCCCAAGAACCGTTGCTTCTTTTGAAAATTTTACCACAGCTTTGCGATGTCCACAAGGAAAGCTACAAAATGATTACCTGATTATTGACGAATGGCGTTTTTTATATGTTCGATAAACAGATTACGGATGCCCGGATATTCTCCCAGCCCTTTTAAAATGGGAACCGTGTGAAATCCTTCCTGCTGCAGTCTGCATACCCAGGATTTTGGATCGGTGCCAGCCATATCATTTTTCGCATGATCTCCGGCTACGATCATAAAGGGGGCCAGATAAACCTGTTTTGGTTGGTAAGCGTGGATCATTTTAGAAATGGAGTCCATGGATGGATAGGCTTCCACCGTGCCCAGAAAGATGTGGGGATAGCCTTTATCTTTAAAGGTATAGTCAAGCGCGGCATAAATGGCGTTAGAGTAATGTGTCGTCCCATGGCCCATGAGCACCAGGGCGTCATCTTCTTTTAAATAGGAAAATTCATCAGCGACGGCAGCGATGACGGCATCGTTATCTTCTGCGGAGGTGAGCAGGGGATCTCCGAAGGAAATGGAGGCGAAATCCCCGGAAAATTCCAGAACGTCCTGTTTCATCTGTTCATTTTCGATGCCGTTGATCACATGAGTGGGCTGGACGATCACATCGGTGATGCCATCTTTTCTCATCTGTTCCATGGCCTCTGTCACATTGGGGATAAATAAGTTGTCCCGTTTTTTTAATTTGGCCAGAATCATTTTGCTGGTCCAGGCGCGGTAAATTTGATAATCCGGGAAGGCATTTTCGATCTCCTTTTCAATGGCATCGATGGTCATCTTTCTGGTATCTTCATGCGAGGTGCCGAAGCTGACCACTAAAATAGCTTTTTTCGTCTGTTTTTCCATGACTTTTTTTCCTCCATATTTGGGTTCGTGTATTTGGCTGATATATGCCTCCAGCTCAGACAGACGTCCGGGTATCGGAAGGGAAGTGCTTAAAATCCCTTTTTGGCAAAGGCTGTTATACAATTCCAGCACAGCAGGCTGTTCCAGATTTGTTTCTTTTAAAATTGTCTTATTGGAAAAAACCTCTCTGGGAGTGCCGTGGGAAAGTACCTTTCCTTCTTTAAATAAGAATACCTGGTCTGCCCATCGCATGGCGTAATCCACATCGTGGGTGGCCATCAAAACGGTAATTCCCTGTTCCGTCATCCGGTCCACGATTTCATTGACCATGGCAGTGTGCTTGGGGTCCAGGGCAGCAGCAGGCTCATCTAAGATGATGATTTTCGGATGCATGACTAGGATATCGGCGATGGAAACCTGTTTCTTCTGACCTCCGCTCAATGCGTGGGTAGGTTTATGGCGGAAGGGGGTGATCTCCAGTTCTTTGATGACCTGTTCCACTTCTTGAATGGCCGCTTCCTCTGTGACACCCAGGTTTAGGATGCCAAACGAGATTTCCTGATAGACACTGGCAGAGAAAAGCTGATTGTCCGGGTCCTGGAAAACAATTCCCACCTTCTGACGCAGATGGAGCAGACCTTTTTTGGAATAGTCATAAGGGATACCATCCAAATAAAGCTGTCCGCTTGTGGGCCGGCAGATGCCGTTGCAGCACAGGAAAAAAGTGGATTTTCCGGAACCGTTGGCACCCATGAACGCGATCTTTTTCCCCCGCTCGATCTCAAGGGAGAGGCCGTTGAGGGAATGGGTATTTTCATCATCATAGGAAAAATAGAGGTTTTCTGCTTTTAGTATAATATCTTTCATAATTTCTCCATTTCTGTATATTAAAAGGAGGCTATTCTGCTTCCTATCATAAATAGGACAAGCGCTGTTTCAAACAGGGCAATAGCGAGAATCTCCTTGACTTTCGGCGGATAATTTTCATTGAGCACGGAAATGGTGCCATTATAGCAGCGGGATTCCATGGCATCATAGAGAGCGCCTGACTTTTTGATTGCCCGTATGAAAAGGGCGGAGGCTAAAGCCCCAAAGGACTTGAGCGAAGTTTTATAGTCCCTGTTTCCCAGCCGGGAATGCTGGGAGGTGGTGATGGCGGAGGAAATCTCCAAAAGGACGAAGATGAACCGATAGATTAACAGCATCAATTCGATCATGATCCGGGGACAGTGAAGCTTCTTCAGTACGAGTAAAATATCTGGCATAGGCGTATTGAAGGAAAGAAAGTACAGGCACGAAACGCTGGCCAGTGCGGTGAGTATCAGCTGTATGGCATAAAATAAGGCATTTTGGCTGCCGGTCAGGTAAAATTCTCCCAGGGGGATTGCAAATAAATCCAAAGGTGTCGTGGAAAGATTCAGGACGATAGCCACTGTGCTAAACAGCAGAAAGATGAGCGGTATCGTCATAAAATGCAGGTAACGGGAAAAAGGGATTCCCCCTTTGTAGATGGTGAGAATCCCTGTTGCAGCTAATGCAATGCATGCGATTGCGGCGGAGCGGCTGATCACACAGGCAAGCAGTGTGAGAATTGCAAACGCAAATTTTTCACCGGCATTGACATACCGCAGGTTGGAATTGTAGCATAGCTTGTCAATGACTATCATAGAGAGCTCCTTTCAGTGGGGAGGATTATTCCCCCTGTTCATGCTTCCTGCGCTCTACGAAACGGCCCATGAAGAAGGCAATAATTCCTACTCCAATCCCAGTCTGTACGCAGAATAACAGGCTTTCCACTTCACCGGGCAGTTCGCCGCCTATGAGCTTTTCGAGCAAAGGGGTAGCCCAGGGTTCATAGCCAGAGTGGACTTCTTCTACCACAACGCTGCCGGCGTCGTCAGATCCGCCAAATTCTGCGTTCTTAAGCAAAAACAAAGGCACGAAAGCGATCAATAGGATGGCAATAATCAAAGCGATAGCAGTTCCTTTTTTCATATCAGTGTGCCTCCTTTAAAAAGCCGATGGCCCGCATTTCTGGTTTGGCATAGGTTTCCAATGCGGTGACGATCAGTACGGTGATGATCCCCTCGATGACTGCCAGGGGGATCTGGGTGGGAGCAAATACAGCCAGGAATTTTCCTGCGGCTCCTGCCACTGTGGTATCCGCGTGATGGGCGATTGCCAGTTGAAGAGCGGTAACACAGTAGGTAAAAAGATCGCCGATAGCAGCGGCCAGGAAGATGCTAAGCTTCCGATTTATCTTCGATTTCTCACAGAGCTTATAAACGCCATAGGATACAAAAGGGCCGGCAATGGCCATGGAAAAGGTGTTGGCACCTAAGGTGGTTAGTCCGCCGTGGGCCAGCAGGATGGCTTGGAATAAAAGTACGATGATCCCTAAGATGCTCACCGCTGTGGGGCCGAACAAAATGGCGCCCAGTCCGGTGCCTGTCATATGGGAACAGCTTCCCGTGACAGAAGGGATCTTCAGCGAAGAAATTACAAATACAAAGGCACCTGCCATAGCCAAAAGCGGCAGGACCTTGCGGTTAGCGTTTAAGGCTTTTTTGATGGAATGAAAGCCTGCGGCTAAGAAAGGAAGGCAGACTACACCCCAGCCGATGCAGAAAACACCGGGCAGATATCCTTCCATGATGTGCATGGCTCCCACATTTGTCATGACCCCGAAGGTCAATATGAAAATAGCGGATGCCATGAGATACCTTTTTTGTTTTTTTGTCATCTTTTTTCTCTCCTCTCATTTTTGAAAAATGGGTACAAAAAAACCTGTCGGAAATCCAGACAGGCCATGAGGGCGATCGCAAGATGGGCGCGAGCGTCCTTACACCTGGCCATCGTTCGTAACCATGTGTAAATCGTCTGTACAGGGCAGGTCTTCTGACTCGGGCGTCATCATCACATTTTGCCTTCCCAGTTTCCCAGTGACATCATAAAATGTGACTCTTCCCATACAGCGGCGCGACCGTGGGAGCTTCTCACTCCCTTTCCTATTAATCCGTAAAATGGAACCTCTATACATTCAATTGTGTTTTTATTGTAACGTTGAGCCGGTTTTTTGTCAATGCATTTTAACGGTGGTTTCCGGCTGCTTTGAAAAAAACAAAAGCTTGCAATTGACATTGCCTGCGGGAATGATTATGATTAAAAAAGTTAGAATGTACGAATGATTGTCGAAGGAGAAATACAAATATGGGCATTTCCATGATTGGGATCGATCATCAGAAAGCAGGTCTGGATACCCGGGCGCTGTTTTCATTTACGAAGAAAAATGCCGGGGAGGCCATGG
The DNA here is from genome assembly GCA_050944615.1 of Blautia sp. GTDB lineage: Bacteria > Bacillota > Clostridia > Lachnospirales > Lachnospiraceae > Blautia_A. The sequence continues at coordinate 22,967 of JBMNRL010000023.1, read as the reverse complement.
AAGAATTAAGAGAACAGCCTGGTATCCTGGGCTGTATTATCTTGTCCACGTGTAACCGGATGGAAATATGGGCCAGCACGGAGCCGGACTGGGATGGGTGTCTCTATGAATGCTTGTGCGAAATGAAGGATGAGAATCCGGACCAATACCGGGACTATTTTGTAACGAGAGAAGGAAGAGAGGCGGTGGAGCATCTCTTTTATCTGACCAGCGGTCTCAAATCCCAGATTTTGGGGGAAGATCAAATATTGTCCCAGGTAAAGGATGCCCTTAGCCTGGCCAGAGAGCACTTTACCACGGACAGCGTGCTGGAGGTCTTATTCCGTATGGCAGTGACGGCCGGGAAAAAGATCAAGACAGAGGTTCCTTTTACCCGGGGGAATCCATCCGTCATCCATCAGGCCATTGCCTACTTAAAAGAACGGGACTTTGATGTGGCCGGGAAGACCTGTATGGTCATCGGCAATGGAGAGATGGGAAAAGTGGCTGCTCAGACATTGACGGAATTTGGTGCGGATGTGACCGTAACTGTGCGTCAGTACCGTAGCGGTATGGTGAGCATTCCGGTGGGGTGTAAGCGGATCAATTATGGCGAGCGTATGGAGTATTTGCCGAAGTGCGATTTGGTGGTCAGTGCCACGGCCAGCCCTAACTATACGCTGCGCATGGAGCTGTTTGAGCATCTTGTTTTGGAGAAGCCTTTGATTTTGGTGGATTTGGCGGTTCCCAGGGACATTGAGACGGTATTGGGTGAATTGTCACAGATTACGTTATATGATATGGATACGTTTCATATGGACACTACCTGCGGTGAGCTGCAGCAGTGCCTGGAACAGGCGGGCGCTATTGTGCAGGAGCAGATGGACGAATTTTATGAATGGCTGGACGGGCGGGATGTGATTCCCAGGATTCAGGAGATCAATGAGGAAGCAGTCAATGATCTGAATTTGAGAATCCAAAAGCTGATCAAGGCGGCGCCTATGGATGCACAAGAGAAAGAAAAGCTTCTAAAGGGCATTGATACTGCCGCGGGCAAAGTGGTGAACAAGATGATCTTTGGCTTGAAGGATGCCCTGGAGCAGGATGCATTCCTGGAATGCGTGGCCGGATTGGAGAAGCTGTATGAAGACTAAAAAATATTTTCCGCTATTTGTGGATCTGGAGCATAAGCCGGTGGTCGTAGTGGGCGGTGGCAAGGTGGCTGCCAGGCGGGTAAAGACACTTTTGAATTTTACACGGGACATCCATGTGGTTGCTCCTGAAATGACACAGGAGCTGCTGGAGCTGGGTAAGGCCGGTTATATCAAGATTTCCCTGCGGCCTTGTAAGCGGACGGATCTGCACGATGCCTATATGGTGCTGGCCGCCACCAACGACGGGAAGGTGGATGATGATGTATACCGCATCTGCAAGGAAGAGGGCATTTATGTGAACATAGCCGGAGACAAGGAAAAATGTGATTTCCATTTTCCGGGGATCGTGACCTTCGAGGAAATGACCATCGGCATCAATGCCAGCGGCGTGGACCATGCCAAGGCAAAAAGAGTTCGGGAAGAGATAGAGAAAGCCTTAAAGGAACAGGAGTTTTAAACTTATGAAGAAAATCGTTATCTGCAGCCGGGAAAGCCGTCTGGCAGTGATCCAAAGCGAGATGGTCGCCCAGTGGATCCAAACGAAGCATCCGACGCTTTCCGTGGAGTTGCTGACTATGAAAACGACCGGAGATAAAATTTTGGACCGTACGCTGGATCAGATCGGGGGAAAAGGTCTGTTTGTTAAAGAATTGGATAAAGCCTTATTGGAAGGCAGAAGCCATCTGTCCGTACACAGCCTAAAAGACATGCCCATGGAGGTGCCTGATGAGCTGCCTCTGCTGGCTTTTTCCCGGAGGGAGGATCCTCGGGATGTATTGGTGTTGCCCCAAGGGGTGCATGCTTTGGACCCGGAGAAGCCCATCGGCTGTTCCAGCCTGCGCCGGGTCTTGCAATTGAAAAAGCTGTATCCTGGGATAGAATGCAAAAGTATCCGGGGAAATGTCCTGACTCGTCTGAATAAGTTGGATGCCGGTGAATATGGCGCTTTGGTGCTGGCGGCAGCAGGCTTAAAGCGATTGGGTCTGGAGAATAGGATTTCCCGGTATTTTTCCGTGGATGAGATCCTGCCAGCGGCGGGCCAGGGGATCCTGGCCGTGCAAGGCAGACGGGGCGTGGATTATTCCTGGCTGGAAGGCTATGAGGACAGGGACAGCGCGGCAGCGGCATTGGCGGAACGGGCCTTTGTGCGTTATTTGGACGGCGGCTGCTCCTCTCCGGTGGCTGCCCACGGGACCATAGAAGAGGACGGTTCCTTGCTGCTGCGGGGGTTGTATTACGAAGAGACCACCGGAAACTGGCAGACAGGGACGCTTTCCGGGCCGCGGGAGCAGGCGGAAGCGCTTGGCATAGCGCTGGCGGACAGGCTGAAAAAAGAGACACAGGATTTGCGTGACAGATTATAAAAAGGAGGTTGGCCCATGGCACAGGGAAAGGTTTGGCTGGTGGGAGCCGGTCCGGGTGATATCGGACTTTTTACACTAAAGGGATTGGAAGTTCTGCAGCATGCGGAAGTAGTGGTATATGACAGTCTGGTAGGCCAGGGGGTATTGTCAATGATCCCCAGGGAGGCCAGATGTATTGATGTGGGCAAGCGGGCCAGCCATCACACGATGCCTCAGGAACAAATCAATCAGGTACTTTTGGAAGAAGCCAAAAAAGGTCTGCAGGTGGTGCGTCTCAAGGGAGGCGACCCTTTTTTGTTTGGAAGAGGCGGCGAGGAGCTGGAATTATTGACAGAGCATGGGATTCCTTACGAAGTGGTGCCCGGTGTAACCTCTCCGCTGGCGGTGCCGGCCTATAACGGGATACCAGTCACCCATCGGGATTTCTGTTCTTCATTGCATATTATCACCGGCCATAAACGGGCTGGGTCGGAGTATGACATTGACTTCGGTGCATTGGTGCAGACAAAAGGCACACTTGTATTTCTCATGGGAGTAACGGCGCTGGGGGATATCTGCCGGGGACTTATCGCAGCAGGAATGGACGGGGATATGCCGGCGGCAGTCCTGCAAAAGGGGACCACGGCTGGCCAGAAGCGGATCGTTGCAACCGTATCCACATTAGAAGCAGAAGTGGCGCGTCAGGGGATCGAGACCCCGGCCATCATTGTGGTAGGCAAGGTGTGCAGCCTGGCTAAACGGTTCGAATGGTATGAAAAGCTGCCGCTTTCCGGATGGAAGGTGCTGTTGACCAGACCCAGGGATCTGATCTCCGGTATGGCCGTAAAGCTCAGAGCGAAAGGCGCAGAGGTCCTGGAGCTGCCTGCAATCCGCACGGAGCCAAGAGAGGACCAGTCAGCGCTTCTTTTGGCGCTGGACCGTATTGGAACCTATCAGTGGCTGGTATTTACAAGTCCTACCGGGGTGCGTGTGTTTTTTGAGGAAATGGCGAAGGCCGGAAGAGATATCAGAAGTCTTGCCAATGTGAGGATTGCAGCGATCGGTAAGGGCACGGAAGGTAAGTTAAGGGATAGGGGTCTTTTTGTGGATCTGATGCCGGAAATATATGATGGAGACCATTTGGGAGAAACGCTGGCCAGAGAATGCAGTCCGGGGGTTCGGGTTCTGATTCCCAGGGCCGGTAAGGGCAATGCCCATCTGGTGGAGCTTTTGGAAGAAGCGGGCGCTTATGTGGATGATGTGCCCATATACGACACGGTCTATGACAGCCAGGAACTCATCGATGAAAGCCGGGAATTTGCTGCAGGGTCCATTGATTGTGCAGTGTTTACCAGTGCATCCACAGTGAAAGGGTTTGTAGAGAGTACGAAAGGGCTGGATTACCGTCTGGTCAAGGCAGCGTGCATCGGCAGACAGACGATGGAGGCGGCAAAGGCTTTCGGAATGACAGCCTATATGGCAGAGAAAGCCACCATGGACAGTTTGGTGGAGTTAGTGATACAGATGAAAGGAAGCGAAGGAACATGGAATTAATTCAAAGAGGAAGGCGCTTGAGAGGCGGTGAAGCACTGCGCAGGATGGTACGGGAAACGAGGATGGATAAGTCTTCCTTGATATACCCGATGTTTGTCAAGGACGGTAAGGGCGTGAAAGAGGAGATCCCTTCAATGGAAGGGCAGTACCGCTATAGTGTGGACCAGCTTCCCTATGCGCTGGAAGAGGTGATCAAAGCCGGAGTGAGCAGCGTGATGCTGTTTGGGATACCGGATGTGAAGGATGAAAAGGGCAGTCAGGCCTATGCCTGTGACGGTGTGGTGCAGCGGGCGCTGGAAGAAGCGAAAAAACAGTTTCCACAGTTGTACTATATTACGGACGTATGTATGTGTGAATATACTTCCCACGGACACTGCGGGGTGCTGTGCGGCCATGAGGTGGATAATGATGCCACGCTTGAGCTCTTGTCCAAGACTGCCTTGTCTCATGTGCAGGCAGGCGCTGATATGGTGGCGCCGTCCGATATGATGGACGGACGCATCCTGGCTATCCGACAGTGTCTGGACGCCAATGGCTATACAGGAATTCCTATCATGTCCTATGCGGTCAAATATGCATCTGCTTTTTATGGGCCATTTAGAGAGGCTGCCGGTTCCGCGCCGTCTTTTGGTGACCGCAAGAGTTATCAGATGGATTTCCATAATGTGCGGGAAGGGCTGAAGGAAGCTGCTCAGGATGTGACGGAAGGGGCGGACATCATTATGGTGAAACCGGCGCTTTCCTATTTGGATGTAATCGCTAAGGTCCGGGAAGCCACAACGCTTCCGGTGGCGGCCTACAGTGTCAGCGGAGAATACGCCATGGTCAAAGCCGGTGCCAAGCTGGGATATGTGGATGAGGAGAGAATCCTCTGTGAGATGGCGGTCAGCACCTACCGGGCCGGTGCAGATATCTATCTGACCTATTTTGCAAAAGAGCTGGCAAAATATATGGACGAAGGGAGGATCGGCTGATGACCAGATCGGAAGAATTGTTTGAACGTGCCAAAAAAAGGATTCCCGGAGGTGTTAACAGCCCGGTCCGGGCTTATGGACACATTGGAGAAGCACCTCGCTTTATCGCATCGGCGGATGGCTGTCATATTACGGATGTGGATGGAAACACTTACATCGATTATATCTGTTCCTGGGGGCCGATGATTCTGGGACATAACCAGGAGGCGATAAGAGAACGAGTGATAAAAGCCTGTGAAAAAGGCTTAAGCTATGGCTGCGCTACAGAGATCGAAGTGGAAATGGCAGAGTTTATCTGCGGCCATATTCCCCATGTGGAGATGATCCGTATGGTGAATTCCGGTACGGAGGCAGTGATGAGCGCCCTGCGTGCCGCCAGAGGATTTACCGGGAAAAATAAGATCATTAAATTTGCAGGCTGTTATCATGGGCATACGGATGCCATGCTGGTGAGCGCCGGTTCCGGCGTGATGACCAGCGGGATTCCGGACAGCGCTGGTGTTCCCCGGGGATGTACCGAGGATACCATGACCGCGGTGTACAATGATCTGGACAGCGTGCGGTCCTTATTGGAGCAGGCAAAAGACCAGGTGGCGGCCGTCATTGTGGAACCGGTGGGAGCCAATATGGGCGTGGTACCGCCAGAAGAAGGCTTTCTTGAGGGGCTGAGGCATCTGTGTGATGAGCATCAGGCGTTGTTGATCTTTGATGAGGTCATCACTGGATTTCGTCTGGGCTTTGCCGGTGCGGCGGGATATTTCGGCGTGAAGCCGGATATGGTTACCTATGGGAAAATTATAGGCGCCGGTATGCCTGTGGGTGCCTATGGCGGAAGAAAAGAGATCATGGAAATGGTGGCGCCGGTGGGAGCAGTATATCAAGCAGGAACTTTAAGCGGCAATCCGGTGGCGATGGCTGCTGGACTGGCTCAGCTCCAGATTCTAGAGGGGCAGCCTCGGATTTACCAGGAGCTGGAGGAAAAAGGGACCTATCTGTTTGACGGCATGAAAAAGATCGTGGAGAAAGCAGGCCGGTCATGGAAGGTCAACCACATTGGTTCTTTGGGCTGTGTCTTCTTCACGGAGCAGGAGGTGAAGGATTATGAATCCGCCAAGACGTCTGACACCGCCAGGTTTGCAGAATATTTCAAATTCATGCTGAAGGAAGGCATCCATCTGGCGCCTTCCCAGTTTGAGGCGATGTTTTTGTCCGCAGCTCATGGATATGGGGAATTGGACCGGACGCTGGATGTTTTTGAAAAATATGTGAATGGTTTCTAAGCCTGTCAGTTGTAGGAAAAAATCATTTGTGGTATAATGGGAGCACTTAATAAGTCCGAGCCGAAGGAGAAGGACGAATTTAGTGCGTCATACGCCAGGACACTTAATGAGCAGGAGGCGAATTTAGTGACCGGGCGAAATGGGAGCACTTAAGTGAGAGCATGAACAGGAGGTGGCCCCAATGGGAAAGGCAAAATATGTAGCATATGTTGGCACATACACGCATGGCGGCAGCAAGGGCATCCATGTATACGATGTGGATGTAGAAGAAGGAACCTTGCAGGAGCGGTGTGAGGTGGAAGTGAGCAACTCTTCGCATGTGGCTCTTTCAAAGAATGGAAAATATCTGTACTCCATCGAGGATGAAGGCGTGGCTGTATTTGCCAGAGACAGCGAAGGCAATCTGCAGCGGATCAACAGTGTGGATATCGACGGAATGAGAGGCTGTTTCCTGTCTACAGATACCCAGGGAAAATATTTATTTGTGGGTGGTTATCACGATGGAAAGGTGACGGTGGTCCATACCCATTCAGACGGCCGTCTGGGCAGTCTGATGGACGGTGTGTTCCATCGGGGGCTGGGCAGCGTGGCAGAGCGGAATTTCCGGCCTCATGTGAATTGTGTGCGCCCTACGCCGGATAATAAATATCTGTGTGCTGTGGATAATGGCATTGACCAGGTGAAGGTATACCGGATCAACAACAGGACCCATAAGCTGGAATTGGTGGATATCGTGCGGTGCGAGCGGGAGAGCGGGCCCAGGATTATTCGTTTCAGCAAAGATGGAAGATTTGCTTATTTGCTTTTCGAGTTGAGCAATGAGATTAATGTTTACAGCTATGATGGTTCTGGCAAGAACCCTCGTTTTGAACTTTTGCAGACGGTTTCTACGCTTTCTGAGAAAGGGGCGAAGGACCGGATCCACGATGCGGCATCCGGGCTTGCATTGGCACCTGACGGCAAGCATCTGTTCTGCTCCACGGCCGGAGATGATACGGTTGCTATGTTTGAGGTGGACGAAGAGACCGGGCTGTTAGACCGGAAGTTTGTACTCCCCATCAGTGGGGAATATCCGAAGGACCTGGCTATTTTTCCGGACAACCAGCATATCGCTGTGGTGAATCATGCCAGCAATTCCATCACTACCTTTAAGGTGGATTATGAGAAAAATATTTTGGTGATGAAGGGAAAACCTCTGAAAGTGGAGACTCCCAACTGTATCCAAATTTGTAAAGTACCGGACGAGTTATAAGACAGACAAAAAAACAGGCGGTGTCCTATGAAGGAACCGCCTGTTTTTGTTTGTCTTATGTTTTGTTTTCAAAGGAAAATGCTCCGAGCATTCCTATGAAATTAGAAAGCCCTCCGGTCAGGATGCGCACAGATGCAAGAGGAAAGTGCACCTGGCACGCAAAACTGCTAAGCCCCTTAAAGATTGAGGGAGAGCAAAAGTGGGGATGCCCACTTTGTTCCTCTCGATTCTTGATGGGAATCTTGCCTGAATTTGGGACTAAAGGATACCGTTCAGACAACAGGTTTCGGATTTTATTTGTAAAAATTCCGGATATGATCCATCCGCGCGTGCATATTGGCAAACAGGGCGTCCACTAAGGTGATGGCGCACATGGATTCTACCACAACCACCGCTCTTGGAACGATGACAGGGTCATGGCGTCCATGGATGCACAATTCCATGTCTTCCATATCCTGATTGATGGTATGCTGCATTTGGGCAATGGACGGAGTGGGCTTTATGGAGGCGCGTAAAAGGATCGGGGAGCCGTCGCTGATGCCTCCTAAAATGCCGCCGGAATGGTTGGTACGTTTGGCTGGCTGTCCGTCCGCCATATAAAAAGCATCATTGTTGGCAGAGCCGTTGGCGGCGGCTGCAGCAGTGCCGTCACCGATTTCTATGGCTTTCACTGCTCCGATAGACATGACGGCCTTGGCTAAATTGGCATCCAGTTTTTCAAAGACCGGATCGCCCAGACCTGCTGGAACGCCTTTCATGATGCACTGGATCACGCCTCCGGCGGAATCCTGTTTCTTTAAGCAGTCCTCCAAATAAAGAGAGGCTTCCCGGGCAGCTGCCGCATCCGGCATGCAGACAGGATTGCGGGAAATTTCCTGAAGGTTCACTTCCTGGATTGTGACAGGTCCGATGGCGGTGGTGTAGGTGGTCAAGGTGATGCCGGTCTCTGCCAGGATTTTGGATGCAACTGCGCCGGCGGCTACACGGGCCAAGGTTTCCCGGCCGGAGGAGCGGCCGCCGCCCCGGTAATCCCGGAACCCATATTTTGCATCGAAGGTATAGTCCGCATGTCCGGGCCGGTAGCTGACCGCAATATTTCCATAGTCCCGGGAACGCTGGTCTTCGTTTCGGACCATCAAGGAGATAGGGGTTCCGGTAGTCCGTCCTTCAAAGACGCCGGAGAGGATCTCCACTTGATCCCTCTCTTTTCTGGCTGTGGTATACCGGCTTTGTCCGGGTTTACGCCGGTCTAAAAATTTCTGGATATCCTCTTCCTCTAAGGCAAGACCTGCGGGACATCCGTCTATGACAACGCCTAAAGCCTTCCCATGGGATTCCCCCCAGGTGGAGACTTGAAAATATCTTCCATATATGGATCCACTCATGATCGTTCTTCCTTTCTGTATTCATTTTCCCATTATAACGAATGACGGGTATTTTGTAAACCTTAGGTAAAGAGGAGGTCAAGGCTTGGAAAAGCGTGTAAATATCAGTGGCTAACTGTTTTGAAGGAATTGACAAACGAAGGGTGAGTACGTATAATGGAACATGTATTTTCGCCAAGGTTTGACTCGGAAAACGGCGGAAAATCTAAAAAGAAAGGATGTGTGGAAAGTGGTAAGGATTTTTAGAACGGTTGACGGTGCGATCCATCAAATCGATGAAGCAGTGGAGGGCTGCTGGATTGCATTGACAAATCCAACAGCGACGGAGATTTTTGAACTTTCGGAGAAATTCCAGATCGAAGTCGATGACTTACGCGCTCCTTTGGATGAAGAAGAACGTTCCCGTATCGAAGTGGAAGATACTTATACGCTGATTCTTGTGGACGTTCCCATAATTGAAGAAAGAAATGATAAGGACTGGTATGGCACGATCCCTTTGGGCATCATTGTGACGGACAGCATGATCATCACGGTATGTCTGGAGGATACCCAGGTGCTCACCCGGTTCATGGAGGGACGGGTCCGGAATTTTTATACCTATATGAAGACACGTTTTATCCTGCAGATTCTGTACCGGAATGCCAGCATGTATCTGCGTTATCTGCGTATCATAGATAAGAAGAGTGAACAGGTGGAGGAGAAGCTTCACGTGTCCACCAGAAACCAGGAGCTTATCGAGCTTTTGGAGCTGGAAAAATCCCTGGTATATTTCACCACGTCCCTGCGTTCCAATGAGATGGTGCTGGAGAAGCTTCTGAAGGTGGAGAGCATCAAGCATTATCCGGAGGATACGGAGCTTTTGGAGGATGTTATTATCGAAAATAAACAGGCCATTGAGATGGCGAATATCTACAGCGGTATTTTGAGCGGCATGATGGATGCTTTTGCCTCCGTCATATCCAACAACTTGAATATTGTCATGAAGGTGTTGGCCATTATCACCATCGTAATGTCCATACCGACGATCGTGTTCAGCGCGTACGGTATGAATGTGAGTACGGCCGGGATGCCTTTTGCTGATTCCCCGTGGGGCTTCTTAATCATTATTCTGCTGTCTGTGTTCATCAGTTTGGTGGCGGCGCTGATCCTGTCCAGAAAAGATTTTTTCAAATAACAGCCAGGGGCGGAGAATGAGACACCATTCATATTAAACGGAGGAATTTATGAATTTTATTAACAAGTTAGAGCGTAAATATGGCAGGTTTGGAATACACAATCTGACGATGTATATCATTATCTGTTATGTGATCGGCTATGTTCTGAACCTGATACAGCCGGAATTGCTGTATTACCTTAGGCTGGAGCCGGCATTGATTTTAAAAGGACAGATTTGGAGATTGGTGACATGGGTGCTGATCCCGCCGGGAGGCCTGAATCTGTTCACGATTATCATGCTGTTTTTCTATTATTCTCTAGGTACTACGCTGGAACGTACTTGGGGAACTTTCCGGTATACGTTGTTTATTTTTTCAGGACTCTTTTTCACGATCATCGGTGCCTTTATCCTGCATTTTATCGTGGGAGGACTGGTGGTAGCGGGTGCCGGAGTGATCAGTGTGGGAGCGTTTTTCTCCACTTATTATATCAGTTTGTCCATTTTTTTGGCCTTTGCCATTTCTTATCCGGATATGCAGGTACTACTTTACTTTGTTATCCCGATCCGCATCAAATGGCTGGCCTATGTCGATATCGCATTGCTTGCGTATGACATTTTCAATTATGTCCGTTCCGGGTTGTGGATGATGGTGGTTCCCATTGCCGCTTCCCTGCTCAATGTGGTGATTTTTTTCTTTGCCACCAGGAACATGAATCATCTGCGGCCCAAAGAGGTCAAACGCAGACAGGAATTTAAAAAAGCAGTGGCCAAAAGCCAGGTGAGCAGCAACGGCATCACCAAGCATAAATGTGCCATTTGCGGCAGGACAGAAAAAGATGGGGATCATCTGGAATTTAGGTTCTGTTCGAAATGTAACGGCAACTTCGAGTATTGCCAGGATCATTTATTTACTCATGAACATGTGAAATAGGAGGCAGAAAGGATGAAACGGACAAAGATTATCTGCACGATGGGACCAGCGACAGACAGGAAGACGATCCTAAGGGCACTTATGAAGAATGGAATGGATATTGCCCGCTTTAATTTTTCCCATGGAACGCACCAGGAGCATCAGGTACGGATCGATATGATCAAAAATCTTCGGGAGGAGCTAAACCTTCCGGTGGCACTTCTATTGGACACCAAAGGGCCGGAGATCCGGACGGGACTTCTCAAGGAAGGCAAAAAAGTAATGCTGGAGACCGGGCAGGAATTTGTCCTGACTACCCAAGAGGATTTTGTGGGAGACGCCTCCAAGGTAGCGATCACATACAGCGGTCTGCCCAAGGATGTATCTGCCGGAAGCAGAATTTTGATCGATGATGGTCTGATCGGCCTGGAAGTGGTCAAAAGCAAGGGGACGGAGATCGTCTGCCAGGTGTTAAACGGCGGGGAGCTGGGTGAGCACAAGGGTGTCAATGTGCCTAACGTGCGTGTCAGACTGCCTGGCATGACCGAGAAGGATAGGGAAGATATCCTTTTTGGCATTGAGAATGAGTTCGATTTTATCGCTGCTTCTTTTGTCAGAGATGCGAAGGTGATCTACGAGATCCGTAAGCTGCTGGATGAAAACGGCGGCAAGGGCGTAGGCATCATCGCTAAGATAGAAAATGCGGAGGGTGTGGAAAATATTGATGATATCATCCGGGCTGCCGACGGCATCATGGTTGCCAGAGGAGATTTGGGTGTGGAGATTCCCGCCAGCCAGGTACCGCATATTCAAAAACGTATCATCCATAAATGTAATGAAAGTTATGTGCCGGTCATCACTGCAACACAGATGCTGGATTCCATGATGCGCAATCCCCGGCCTACCCGTGCCGAGGTGGCGGACGTTGCCAATGCCATTTATGACGGGACAGATGCTATCATGTTATCTGGAGAGACGGCTGCCGGCAAATATCCGGTGGAGTCCTTGAAGATGATGGTGGAGATCGCAGGGACGACGGAGCCTTATCTGGATTATGGCATCCATATGGAACACCGTCGGATGTATCGCAAAGGCGATGTATCCAGCGCCGTAGGATTGGCAGCCGTAGGCGCGGCCAGGGATTTGAATGCGGTGGCTATTGTGACGCCGACAATGTCCGGTCAGACGGCCAGATTGATCTCCAGCTTCCGGCCGGAGGTTCCTATCTTTGCCATCACGCCAAATGAGAGAGTACAGCACCGGCTACAGCTGTATTGGGGCGTGCTGCCATTGAAGGGCTACGAGAAAAATACCACGGAACATATCATTTCCCACGCCATGAGCGTTGTGCGGAGAAAGCGATTGGTGAAAAAGGGAGAGCTGGTGGTATTTACTGCGGGAGATCCGGCGACCAATACCAGAACGGGTGAAGGCTTGGTGACCAATATGATGCATGTGGTGGAAGCGAAGTAAGATCTGCAGTACGGAGGAAATTATTATGAAAAAACGACCATTTGTCACCCTGGAGAAGCTCCGGGAAATTAATGAACAATACCCTACCCCGTTTCATCTTTACGATGAAAAAGGAATCCGGGCCAATGCGAAAGCAGTAAAAGAAGCATTTGCCTGGAACAAGGGGTTTAAAGAATTTTTCGCCGTGAAGGCGACTCCCAATCCATTTCTGATCGATATCCTGAAAGAATATGGCTGTGGCTGTGACTGCTCCTCCATGACGGAGCTGATGATGGCCAAGGCATTAGGCTGTGACGGCAGAGACATTATGTTCTCTTCCAATGCCACACCGGCAGAAGAATATGCATATGCCCATAAGATTCACGCCATTATCAATCTGGATGATATCACCCACATTGATTTTCTGGAAAAGACCATCGGAGAGATTCCAAAGACCATCAGCTGCCGGTATAATCCGGGCGGTTTGTTCAAAATCAGCAATGATATCATGGACAATCCGGGCGATGCAAAATATGGGATGACTACGGAACAACTTTTTGAGGCGTTTAAGATCTTGAAGGAAAAAGGAGCCGAGGAATTCGGTATCCATGCATTTTTGGCCAGCAATACCGTAACCAATGAATATTATCCCATGCTTGCTAAGGTGCTTTTTGAAGTGGCGGTGAAGCTGCAGAAAGAAACCGGCGCTCATATCCAATTTATCAACCTGTCCGGCGGGATCGGGATTCCTTATCGCCCGGACCAGGAGCCCAATGATATTTATGCCATTGGAGAAGGGGTGCGCAAGGTTTATGAAGAGGTGCTGGTACCGGCCAGAATGGGCGATGTGGCTATTTATACAGAATTGGGCCGTTTTATGATGGGACCTTACGGCTGTCTGGTCACGAAAGCAATCCATGAAAAGCATACCCATAAGGAATATATTGGCTGTGATGCCTGTGCAGTCAACTTGATGCGTCCGGCGATGTACGGAGCCTATCATCATATTACGGTTATGGGCAAGGAGCATGAGGTGTGTGATCATATGTACGATATTACGGGCTCACTGTGCGAAAATAACGATAAATTTGCCATTGACCGTTATCTGCCAAAGATTGATAAGGGGGATTATTTGGTCATCCATGATACTGGTGCCCATGGATTTTCTATGGGGTATAACTATAACGGCAAGCTGAAATCTGCTGAGATCCTTTTAAAAGAAGATGGAAGCTTCCAGCTGATTCGCAGGGCGGAGACACCAAAGGACTATTTTGCAACCTTTGACCAGTTTCCAATTTATGAGAAACTGCTTGAAGATGCGTAAACTTTCGGAAACTTTTTATTTCATTGGACATTGCGTCCTATGAAATAAAAGCACTCCGTGCGTGACCGCACTGCGGCGGGAACATCATTTACAGACAATTCGATACGGCATCTGTGAAAATGCTTTTCACAGATGCCGTATTTTGGTATAATACAAGGATAAAGAAATAGGAAACTGAAAAAAGTGAATAGAGGAAATGGAGGGGACTATGGGAAGTAAGCAGAAGAAAATCCTGGCTTGCCTGTTAGCGGCAGTATTGGCAGCAGGCATGCCGGTATCGGCCTTTGGAAGCTTCATCAATGAGACGCCGCAGGAGGGACGGCCGGGAACGGATAAGTCCCTAGAAGAATTTCAGACGGAGCCGGAGGCGGCACAGTTTCAGGAAGCGGATGATATGCAAAGTCTAGAAGAAGGTTTTGCGGCGGACGATTTAGAAACGTCTGCGGATGCGGCGGCTGAGCCCACAGAGACGCCTCTGCCTGTCACAGAGACGCCGATTACCAGGGAAAATTTCCCCAATGTGGAGTTTTTCACTATCGTGGACGAACAGCTGGACTTAGATGGGAACGGTATTTTGTCCGCCGAAGAGAAGGCGGCTGTGGTGAAACTGGATATTTCCCAGTCGGGAGCCAAGGATCTTACGGGTATTGAGCACTTTACCAATTTGGAGGAACTCCACTGTGTAGGCTGCGGCATTCAAACAGTGGATCTTAGCAGCCTAAAGAAATTAAAGATTCTGGAGATATCCGGGAATCCCTTGAATGTTTTGGATGTTTCTAAGCTGACCAAGCTGACCACGTTGCTTTGCGATTATACAGGGCTGCTCTTTGTGGATGTGCAGAACTGCCCGCTGAAAGAATTTTCCTGTCTCAATGCCACGTCCAGAATAGAGTCCGATTTTCTGGATTTTTCGTCCTATCCCGGGATTACCAAGGAGAACTTTAAGGATCTAAAAAACGGTGTCTGGACAGAGGATGGAAAGATTGTTCCCGTGGATCTTTGCACGCCGGTCACCTATGTATGGACGGAGAAAAGCGCGGGAATCCAGGCAGAGGGACGAATGACTGCCTATTTGGGGTACCGGTCATCTAAGGATTTTCCGGATCCGGAATTTAACCGTGTGATCCAGGAACGCTGTGATGACGGGGCCGGGCACTATCCTCCGGAAGCTCTTGCTGGGGTCACAGAACTGTTTCTCTATGACCGGCCGGTGCAGGATCTGACCGGCATTGAATATCTGCCCAATTTAGAGCGGCTGCATGTGGAAGGCGCCGAAATCAAAATCGCGGATCTTCGGAAAAATCCCGCGTTGAAATATGTGGTTCTGGAACAAATGCCTCTGGAGACCGTCTGCTTGGAGGGACTGGACGGGCTGTTGGAATTGGAATTGGCAGATACCCAAGTGAAAAATGTGGATTTTTCCATGTTTCCGGCGTTGACTAAGTTTAACGGGAGCAACACGGCTTTGGAAGCGGTGGATTTTAGTAAAAATCCGGAAATGAAAAGCATCAACCTCAATCAATGTGGGAAACTGACAAAAATCAATGTGAAGCCCTGTACCAAGCTGGAATCTTTTGAAGCGCAAGGCTGCGGGCTGAAGGAAAATCCGGTAACGTCCGGGACGAAGCTCAAAAATCTGAATCTGGCGGATAACCAGCTCTCATCGTTGGATCTTTCCTCATTTACGGGCCTATTGTATTTGGACTGCCGTTTTAATGCACTGGACTCTATGGATATGGATCGGCTTGCGGGTCTGAAAACAAAGCTGATTGCGCCTCAGAGCCGGTATTCGCTGACTTTAGGGGCGGATTCTGTGATCTGGTTCCGTGATTTGGGAGATTTTCAGGAGACGCTGCCTGAGCTGGAAAGAATCACTGACATTTGGGGAGCCAGCCTCACCGGTGATGGAAAGGGACTGAGCGTTCCCATTTTTTCCGAAGGTGAAAAAGAAATTCGTTTTTCCATTGAAAATGTTCAAAGCGGCCGGCAAATCGGTACCTGTACGGTGACTGTGAAAGCAAACAGTACTACGCAGCCAGCACTTAAGACACCAAAGCTGATGAAAGCAATCAGCGGAGGCAATATCAAAATTGTCTGGAGTGAAGTGGCAAATGCGGCCGGATACCGGGTGTACCGTAGACCGGTGGGAACGAAGGAAAAATGGACGATCATTGCCAATGTTCCTGCGGGCACCACGTATTTTTACCATAAGAAAGTGCCTACGGATGTCAATTATACGTTTACTGTCCGGGCAAAGGCAGTAAAGGACGGCAAGGTTTATTGGAGCGGCTACGATAGGAAAGGAGTACAGGCGAAAGCCACGCTGAAGGCTGCAGTCCTTTCGGATATCGGGACGGCTGTAAATCCGGTCATTTCCTGGAAAAAGGTCACAGGTGTCCATGGATACCGGGTTTACCGCAGAGAAAGCGGCAAATCCTGGGTTCTGCAAAAGGAGGTATCGGATCAGGTGTTCTCTTACACCGATCAGGCGGCGGTGCCAGGAAAGACTTATATTTATACGGTCAGAGGCCATAAGAAGATCGATGGGAAGCTGTACCGGGGAGCCTATGATTCCAAGGGGAAGAAGGGGAAGTCAGTATTGCCTCAGGTGATCCTCACATCCGTGAAAGCCAGAGCGGACCAGGTGGCAGTGCTTTGGGAAAAGGCGGAGGACGTCAGCGGATATCAGATTTATACGGCCAATACCAAGGATGATATTTATAAAATGGTACAAGAGGTGGACCGGCCGGATCTGACCGTGTTTAAGGACAATAAAATGGAATACGGAAAAGATGCCTACTATAAGGTCCGCTGCTGTAAGAAAATCGGAAAAAATACATATTATGGGGAGTTTTCTTCTCCAATGGCTTCTTCCTCCACAGGCACTGTGGAAGGAGTCTATGATTTTTCCGAATACGATATGGCATACAAGCTGTCCAATCTCAGTGAGACCGGATTTGACCGGGATGTTTTTGACGGGGGCAGCACGTTCATGGCAGCGGCATACCTGGCCAGATGGGACGGTCCGGTGAAGGAATCACAGGCGCCTTATCCGGAATGGGAGAGCTATACACCCGGGGAATATGACAAGCAGTACCATGTACAAAATATTTTGTTCCTGCCCACAAGGAGGGATTCCCTGGATAATGAGGAGATTAAAAAAGCAGTGATGACTTATGGGGGCGTGGATGCTACTTATACGTCCGTATCAGATTTTTATGATACCAATGAGACCTGCTACTGCTATAAGTACAATGAACCTGCCGAAGATCTGCCGGAAGGTCATGATATTACGATCGTGGGATGGGATGATAACTATCCCAAGGAATCCTTTGTGGTTGAGCCGGAGGGAGACGGAGCGTTCCTTTGTAAGAACAGTTGGAGTTCCGATTGGGGAAACGATGGCTTTTTCTATATTTCCTATTACGATGACGTTTTGGCCAAGACAGATCCAAGCTCCGTGTATACAGGAGTGGAGAGTGCCGGAAATTACGATAAGATTTATCAGTATGATCCTTTTGGGGCTGTGATGACTGCAGACTATGAACAGCAGGTGTATCAGGCCAATGTGTTCCCAGAGGGGAACGGGAAGCTGGCCGCAGACGAAGAGCTCAGTGCGGTATCCTTCTATACCTATGATGCAGGTTATCATTATGAGATTTATCTGGTGAAGGATTTTAAGGACAAGACCTCCTTTGGGAAGCTGGGCAGTCCGGTGGCATCTGGCACGATGGAATATGCCGGTTACCATACCGTAGAATTGGAAACACCGGTGCTTTTGGAAGCCGGAAGCCGGTTTGCCGTGGTGGTGAAGCTCTCCGGCAAAGAACGGATTCATGCATATTATGAATCTCCGATGATGGGATTAAGCAGTAAGGCCAGAGCATCTGTGGGAGAGACCTTTATCAGTAAGGATGGCAGTAAGTGGACCGATATGCAGGACCGTATCGAGAATACCAATGCCTGCATCAAAGCCTTTACCAATGTCACGGGTCCCGTAGAGTATGCAGCGCTTGGGGCTTTGATGCCGGAGAAGGTCTCTGAAAAAGTCTACGATGCTGCGGAAGTCGAAGCATTGGGATTTGAAGTGAATGAGGAGTTTTTTGAGACAGGTGATTTTGCAAAAGCCAATCCGTTGATGGGTCATACAGGCACCGTGCGGGATGAGACATTTCCATCCGTCTACAGTCTGGTGGACGAAGGACGGGTGACGGCAGTAAAATCACAGGGATCACACAGCCTGTGCTGGGCCTTTGGGGCCTATGGTTCCCTGGAAAGCTGTTCCTTACCAAAAGGCGGGAAGGGATGATACGGTAAGATTAATGACTAAGTGAACCTCCAAACGGATGCATGATCATTTGCAGCGTTTGGAGGTTTTTTGTGTTTCAAAGGTGATGTTAAAAGAGTGAACCGGATAATTGAGATCGAATACTATATTTTCTATCTCATGATTGAAAAAACTATTGACAATTATATTTCCTGTTGGTAAGATTACCTTATAAAAAGAAAGTAAAAAAAAGAAATAATAATTAAATGAAATTATTATTAAAATCAAACGAAATAAAGAAATGAATAAAAAGTTTTATGGAGAATTTATTATGAAATATCAAGCAGCAGCGCGGGGAAGACCTGTATATGATTGCGTTACCCGCCAATATTGCTTTATGCTATAATGTAAGCAGTGAATATGTTTGATTATAGGAGTGAAGCTTATGTTTCAAGCGGAAAGACAAAAAAGAATATGTGATATCATCAACGAAAAAAAATCCGTCAAGGTATCAGAATTAAGTCAGTTATTAGGAACGTCGGAAGTTACAGTCCGCAAAGATTTGGATGAATTGAGTGCGCGTAAGATGATAGTGAGAACCCACGGCGGAGCGGTAGCGATGTATTCGGTAGCGGAAGCAGTCAGCGTTTCTGAATTGATACGAAGTAATAAAAATATTGAAGCAAAACGAAAAATTGCGGAATTGGCATATGACAATATCAGAGATAATGAAACTATTTTTCTGGATGGATCAAGTACAGTGCATGAATTGGCCAATCTGATTGCTAAGGGGGGGATTAAGAATCTTCAAATTATCACCACATCTTTATTGAATGTGGCAGCTCTCGGTGAAAAGGAAAATGTGAAAGTAATCATGCTCGCAGGAGAGGTCAATTACAGACATCAAAACGTACTTAGCCATTTAACGGTCTCATTGATCAACAGCATGAGAGTGGATAAGTGCTTTATCGGAATCAACGGCATTGATGCAGAGTTTGGATTTTCCAGCCCGGATTTCCTGGAGTCCGAAATCAAAGCGTCTATGCTACATTCTTCCATGAAATCATTTATATTGGCAGATGACAGTAAATTTGGAAAAACCTTTTTAGCCAAGGTCGATGCAGAATGTGACTGCATTATTACTTCTAAAAGAATACATGGATTCGATTATGATAAGCTTGATACAGAAGTGATGTTTGCAGATGAAATTGAGAAATTTTAAGTCATTAGAATGGGGGCGGTTTTATGCCATATTTTATGGCAATTGATATAGGTACTTCAAGTGCAAAAACTATAATAACAGATGAAAATGGGAGAATAGTGGCAGCCTGTCAAAGAGAATATGATATTCAAAAGCCGCATGTTTCCTATGCTGAACAGGATTTTCATGCAATCTGGCTATATACGAAGGAAACGATCCGGCAGGTTCTTTCGGATTCAAAGATTAGCGCGGAGGATATCAAGGGAATTGGCTATTCCGGGCAGATGCATGGCTTGGTATTAGTGGATAAAAATGGTGAATTGATTCGTGATGGAATTATCTGGTGTGATCAAAGATCAGGGCAGCAAGTGGAGGAAGTATACAAAACAATTTCAAGAGAACGTTATCATCAAATTACATTAAATGGGTTAACCACAGGTTTTGTTTTATCCTCATTGTTATGGGTAAAGGAAAAGGAACCGGAAAATTATGAGCGCATTTATAAGGTGCTGCTTCCGAAAGATTATATTCGGTATCAAATGACAGGTGAAATTGCAACTGATATTTCAGATGCTTCAGCGTCATTGATTTATGATACAAGCAGAAATGACTGGTCCTGGGAAATAATTGATAAGCTCAAGCTGGAGCGCAGCTTCTTTCCTCCATGCTATGAATCACATGAGAGTGCAGGGAAAGTGACAAAAAAATGCTCGGAAGAGACCGGGTTATCCTGCAACACCGTGGTCACCTATGGCGGTGGTGACTCTATCATGCAGCAGATAGGCAATGGCGTGATATCTGAAGGCAGCCCTTGGATAGCGAATATCGGAACGTCCTGTTCCTGCAATTGCTCGGCGGATACGCCTCTGCTGGATAAAGAGTCACGTATTAATGTTTTTTCTCATACGCGGAAAGGGCATTGGATGCTGATGGGAGCAAACCTAAGCGGAGGCTTGGCATTGAAGTGGTTACGAGATCACATTTTTAGCCAGACAAATTACCAGAAGATGAATCTGCTTGGGGAACAGGTACCGCCTGGCAGTGACGGCCTTTTGTTCTGGCCCTATCTAAATGGTACCAGATGCCCGGCAAATGATGCAGATACCCAAGCCGCTTTTGTAGGCTTGACTTTAAAGCATGACTATAGACATATGATTCGGAGTGTGATGGAGGGAATTGTTTTCAGTATGTTTGAGGCGGCGTCCATATTTCATGATATGGGGCTGTCAAGTGATATGCTTATCGCATCCGGAGGGGGGGCAAAAGGAAAATTATTCCGTGAGATTGAGGCGGATGTTTTTAATCTTCCAGTGAGAACAAATGAATGTGAAGAACAATCCTGTCTTGGCGCAGCTATAGCTGCAGCCGTGGGAACCGGAGAGTATGACAGTTATGAGGAGGCCTGCGGTAAAATGGTACGATACAGTCAGCAATGGCAGTATCCTAATTTGGAAAATCATAAACGGTATCAGGAGATATTTGCCGTATATCATGATTTTTATAAATGCAACCGGGAAATATATCATCGAATCAGCGGATTGAATTATGGAGAAATTTGATAGATAAGTGAGAATAGGAGTATAATTGAATGGAAAAAGTTAAAATAGCGTTAGGCTGTGATTATGTGGGTTTTGAATTAAAAGAAATACTAAAAGAATACCTAGTAAATGAAAAAAATGCCGAGATAGTGCTTGATCCGATCCAAAGACCAGAGGATGGGTATGAAAGCTCTGCGAGAGTAACCACAGAAATCTGTGAGGCAATTCAAAGAGATGAATGCCGTTTGGCCTTGCTAATATGTGGCACTGGAATAGGGTTTTGCCATATGGCAAACACTTTTTGGGGAATACGCGCATGTACAGTCTCCGATACCTACTCTGCAAAACGAGCGAGACTGAGTGCGGATGCACAGGTATTGTGCCTGGGGGCAAGAGTCGTGGCACCTGAATATGCAAAATTGCTTGTGGATGCCTGGTATGATGAGCCTTTTCATTGGGATCGGGAAACATCTGTAGCAAATAAAAAACAATTTGAAGAGATTGATAATATCAGATTAAAAAAGCCAGATTTTTTGGCTTGGAATATGGGGTTCTCTAAAGATGAATAATAAAAAAATGAAACTGCAAGTAGCGATGGATACAATATCACCGGATAAGCTGGAGGCATATTTGGAAAATGCCAAGGAATATCTGGATATCGTGGAATTAGGAACGCCGTACCTGTTAGTACATGGGGTATCTATCATTCATAAAATAAAAAAGATTGCTCCCCATATTGAGATTTTATGTGACTCCAAAATAATGGATGCAGGTTATTATGAGGCAGAGGAGCTTTTTAAAAGCGGTGCGGATTATGTGACCGTTTTAGCTGTAGCAGATAATTCCACAATAAAAGAATGTGTCAGAGCATCCCAAAAATATGGAAAGACATTAGTTGCGGATATGATTTGCATTGAAGATGTGAAAACGAAAGCAGAGCAGTTAGAAGCGTTGGGAGTAGCTGCAATTTCAGTACATACAGGTGTGGACCAACAGGCCGAAGGGAGAACACCTTTGGATGACTTGGCAAAAATTAAGGAAGGTACTAAGAAGGCCCAAGTATTTGTAGCAGGTGGCCTTACGAAGGACACTATCAAAGATTATATGGAATATCAGCCAGAGGTATTGATTGTTGGCGGCGGCATATTAAATGCAGAAGATCCTGTCGAAGAAACACGACTAATATATCATATTGTGAATCAATGAAAGCTGCGGGGGTTAGGCAATCATTGAGGCAGACAGGACAAATGCATTTATTAAGAGGAGCTATCAATAAAACGATCAGAGATTTGTGCAGCCATGAAACGAATGGGAAAACGGAGGAACATGTCATTAGTTACCAGGGACAGGACCGCTTTTATGGTTCTGTCCCTGTCTGCATTATCTTGCGGAGCTTGGGTATGCCAAGCAGGACTGGAAATAAAAGATAGATCTTTTTAACGTTTGTTTATAACTGGGACAGCCTTTGAGATACAGCCAAGAGCAAGGCGTGTTATTGTCATAAGTTGAAATTGGAATTTGCCTTTGAAAAAGGTTTATTCCTCGATAAAAGAATGGCTCATAATATAAAACTCATCTTGACTGGGTTGATATTTCTTTTCCATTTTTTCTAAGGCATCATCATATTTTTGCGCTTCTTCTTCAGTGATTGCCATGACCGGGCTGTCGTGATAAACCCACCGTTTCCCTTTTAATGCATAGGGAACCAGCTCTTTGACCATCATCGCCGCTGGGTATTTTCCATTTTCGATACACACATGATATTTTTGGCAGCTTTTAAAGCCAAGGCTTACATAATTGGAAGGGCTGCCGAATATGACAACGGTATCATACCCCAGTTCTATTGCACGCGCAAAAGAATGCTCTATGAGCATTTTTCCATATCCCATTCTTTGATATTTTGGTATGATACAAACGGGGCCAAAGGTGAGAATTTCTTTTCGGACTTGGTTTTCATCTGTTAAGGATGCTTTGGTATACATGATATTTCCGATTACCTCGCCGTTCAATTCCAAAACAAAATCCAGTTCAGGGATAAAATCCTTATGCTCCCTCATGATGTGGACTAAATAGTGTTCCACGCAGCCGGGAACATAGAGATTGTAAAAAGCTTCCCTTGTAATTTTTTCTACTTTTTCAAAGTCCTTCTTTTGTTCATTTCTTATGATTACCACTTGATTCATTGTCAAACCTCCAAT
>JBMNRL010000022.1:0-53177 GCA_050944615.1 Blautia sp. | reverse complement strand
AAAAATGTATTCTGCTCCTCCTGAGATAAAAAACGTCTTTCCACCGTCCGGTTTTCCCAAGGTATAGTAATATCAAAACAAGGATTCTCCGATATGATATGGTTATTCTTCGCCGCCTCCAAGCAGTCCCGCACTCTTCCCAGCGCATCCCTTATGGTGGAGGCCGCCTTCCCCTCCTTTTGCAAGGTATTGATCACCCCCTGGATATCCATGCTTCGGATATCTGCCACCCTCATATCTCCGATCAGTCTGCCAAAATTACTTCTGTATTTTGTCCTCATGGGATAGATGCTTGTGACCTTAATCTTCGGCACCTTATACCTTTCAAACCATATTTCAAACCATTCATTCAATGTCATCACCGACAGCTTCTGATCCACGCCCTGCCTGGCTGCCTCCTTTTCCCTCTCAAAGTCAGCCTTTAGTTCCTTTAAATTGAAATTATACAGTTGAACCTTGATGCCATGGATCGACGCCCTGGCCTCATACCGCCCGTCCTTTCTCTGATAAATGCCTTTTGGCAGCTCCCTGCCCTTTAAATCCCTTGGCATAGCATTCCCACCCTTCCCAATGAAAACAGAGAGAGAAATGAAACCTTCTCCCCATCGATTCTAAACAGAGTCCTCCTCATTTCCATTCTCAAATTACCTTTCTAATCCGATTTCCACTGATGGAATCGATCCACTTATCCAACAATATCTTGTTGGCATACAGCCGGTTTCCCAACCGTACCGTAAATGGATTGTCCGTTTTTGTCAGAATCTCCCGTGCCTTTGTCTGTCCAATCCCTAAATACGCACAAACCTCATCAATGTTGAGCAACCTCTTATCCACTAGGACTTTTTCTGTCACGCTTATAAATATCATTCCTTCCTGTTCTTTTCCAATCTCAAATCCAATAAAATAATACCGTGCCAAAATTTGACCGGTGTAAAAAAAGCAGAATACGCAGGTCGGATTGTCCAAACAGGGGGGCTCTGCCTTAACAAAACATTTTCCCCTTAATCCCTAGTGTTCTTCTAGGTTTACTTTACACCCCAAAGCAAAAGCCTTTTCCCCCTGTCAGACAGCCATATTTCCTGATAAATACCAGCCTTCTATCCACAGCCTCTAAATCATAGCCTCATTTCTTGCAAGGCCCTTCCTGCCCAAATTGCTGCATTTTAAACCAAACTATGGAGTGCTCTTCCATAGCTTAACAGCATCCTTCCATTAATCCTCCAATGCCACATCCTGAATCTCTGCCCCGATCTTAGGGATTGACATCTTCTGCATCGTCTGAATCCTAAGACCAATGGGGATGATTTCAATTTCTTCCATGACCTCCCGGACAAGCTCAATCCACTTTTCCCCAGGACGTTTAAAATCCACAAAATTTCCGCTCTCCTTCGCCCGGAAGATACAGATCGCTTCAATGATAAACTTGTCCCCCAGGCGGTCGTTTTCACGGATGATCAAATATTCCCCATTCTCCATATGATGCTCAATGAAAAATTTTTTAAGGGAGTTTTTACACATGAAATCAAAATTAAAATATTCCATACGTGCAAACTGCCGCACCGCATAGGGAGAAGTATCGCCATTCTTGGGCAGCTCTACAATTTGTATTAACTGAAATTCCGGATACATAAGAAACCTCACTTTCGTTCATATGAAACAGACTCAATCTGCCTTGACATCAATCACTTCTTCCTTCTTATGTCCATTTACCTGCTTGGTACTCCCCTTCCATGCTTCCTGATCCACTTCATCACCCGCTGCATCCTCCTGACTCGCTTCACTGCTTGTCACAACCTCCTGCCGTTGTTTGACATCCGCCTCTATCCGTTCCAATTCCAACACTGTGTCCGTTGTATACGGTGACCTGTCAATGATCGTCTGACGGCTCATCGCACCGCACTCATACTGCATCTTCATATTCTCCATATCAGATTTATTATCCACTGGGCGGCTCACATTAAACGCTATGCTGATACTGTCAAACACCTCATCTGAAATTGTAATCCCCTTGAGCATCATGAGTTTGCGGATATACTCAAGCCTTGTCATAAAACCTTCCGTCAGGTTAACAATATGCTGTCTGGCAATATTATCCGTCTGTTGATAAAGCATCGTGATAGATGTCTCTGAAACATTGGCCACATTGGACTGTCCTAAAAAAGAAGCCGGTACACTCGCAACCGCATAAAACTGCTGGATCAAATAATCCAGCTCCAGCTTGATACTCTCTCTGTCCATATCCGCAGAAGCGTACTTAAAGTCTGCACCGTCATCCAGATTTAAAACCGTGCCAATGATATTGCTGGGAATTGAAGAATCGATCCTCTGCCCGCAGACAACACCCAATGGATTGAGCGACAACGTCGTCACCGCATCATCCAGCTTCGAAAGAAGATGCTCCACCGTATCCATCAAAGGGATTAGGTCCATGATCAACGGATCACCGAATTTATCATATCTTGATTTATCAATACTCTCATACCAAATCGGAAGTCCCGTTAAATTCTCCCTTGTATCCGTCAATACTCCATCGTCATAAATCTCTACCCTCTCAGGATAATACACGACGTAATGCGGTTTCCTGGTATCCTCATCCTTCCAATATTCCACAAAATGAGTGTAGCCGCCATTGCTGTCATAGATCGGATAAGAATCCTTATTCCTGATCACCTTGGAACGGATGTGCTCCTCCTCGTCCATATACACATACTCAAACGCATCTCCGTAAGTGATCAAATCCTTCGTCACCTCCAGATCAACCTTGCTGTAATTTCCTCTTTTATACACCTTGTTCAAATAAGAAACCAGCTCCTTATCGCCGGTAATACTGACCGAATTTCCACAAATATAAGAGGTGTGAAACTTGATAATGGACTTCAATGTCTGCAATATGATTTTCGCCGTTTCAAACGTCTTCTCCTTAAACTCAAAATCCGGCCGGGACAATACCTTATGCTCCCGTCTCAAATACTCATCAATATGATTGACACGGCTGATCCTGTCCTGATACTTTATTTTTTCAATTTCTTCCTCAAACCATGTCGTACTGCCTGCTTCCATTTTCCCTCCTTCTGCCATACTGCCAACAACTGACCTTATGTAATCTTTTATCTGTACTAAAAGGCTATGCTTCATATACCTGTCCTTTCCATCGATCCTCCCACAGGGACATCCTTTCTATAAAACCACAGGGCATCCATTCCCACACTACCAAACATACCACAAGCCATTTACTAACCCTTCCAGCGCCATACAAAATGCCATCACTCTGTCATCCTTAGATCCTGTCACCGCCTGTACCTTTCCCTTATCATCCATTTGAAACGTCTTCATTTCATTTAAAAGCCCTTTCGAATTGATACAGACTTCCCCCTTATCGAACCACTCCACAAACCGGTTGATGATGATCGGACGGCTTTTTCCACTGGTTTCAAATCCAGGCTTCTTCCTGACCCTACCCTTACTGTCATATTGCTTATATTTATACAGATTCAAATACCGGTTCTTCGAATCATATAAATTGTCCACAACCGTATGCCCTGCTGACATCTTCTCCACTACCAGCAAACATTTCCCATAATAAATGCCGACTGCCCGCACCAACTCAGAAAATTCATAAGGCTTAATCTTATTGCTCACAAATTCAAATACCTGGTATCCGGCCTGGTCAACAATCTCTATGACGCTGTTATCAGAACCGATCCCCTCTCCGGTATCCACACCGCAGTAATACCTCTCGTCCTTCCTTGGAAGACGCCAAAGTGAACAGTAATTCCTCCACTTTCGCAAGATAGCAGGTGCATCCTTTGTCAGCTTAAACTTAGGTGCCGTATCCACAGTCATGAAACGCTCCTGGATCTTTTCCAAATCAAAGATATTATTGCCAGACACTAGAAACGATTCCATGGCATTTGACGGATACTCCTGACGGAATTTCTCTGTCCCGATGTTGGAAATCTTCATTCTCCTCCACATCAGCTTTTTCAAAGCCAGCGGATTTTCTTCTCCCCCCATCTCCTCATATAGATGTACCTCCTCCTCATCGAGATCATTTCTTGTCAAATCCCCTCCATACCGGTTCTTATACACCTCCGTGGATTCCTCATAATCCCGGATAAAAAGCCTGGAATCATTGATCCAGGAAAAGAAAAAAGGCCGGTACTGCGACTCTTTATTCACCGCCTTCATCCATAGCTCAAACCAGTAATTCATACCCTTGCTGGTAGATTCCAGTACCATCTGCCCATCTGGACGCAACGCAGCCTCAATGGCCACCAGCTGATTTTTCAGCTTATCATCATCCATGCTGGCAACCTCCGTGAGATGAACATACCGTAAGGTTGCTCCCCTGGCGGCATCCTTTGTCCCACATACGCAACAAATGATCCGGCTCCTGTTTTCCAGTATCAATTCCTTTCTATTATTCGCCACATCACGGATCTTAACGGCAGGATTCAGATCCTCATACATAGCCTTCAGCTTTTTAAACACAAAATCGACGGAATCCAAAGAATAAGACATGATCATACAGACACAATCCGGCTCCGTGTGTGTCAAATATAAGCTGTACGCCAAAGCCAGAGAAGTTACTCCCAGCTGACGGCTCTTTGCCACCAGATTGTATTTTGAAAAATTTTTTAATAACAGCTTCTGATGATGCGTAAGCTCAAAGGAGACCTTTCTACCCTCCTTATAGAATACAAATTATTTTTCTTCTATACTTAGGAGTAAACACATTGTGGTGCTCACACATTCCCTTCGTGTGCGTTAAACGATTTTCCTTATTGGCCATTAAAGTCACCGTTCCTTTTGTTATCGTTTGGGCATGGACAACTCAATCTTTGAGGGGCTTGACCGCTTTGCGCGCCAGATGCACCTTCCTCTTGCATCTGTGCGCATCCTGCCCGGAGGGCTTTTTGTTTCATAGGACGCAATTTCCTATGAAAGAACAAAGTGGGCAAGCCCACCTCAGCTCCTCCCAACCCCTCAATCTTTGAGGGGCTTGACCGCTTTGCGCGCCAGATGCACCTTCCTCTTGCATCTGTGCGCATCCTGCCCGGAGGGCTTTTTGTTTCATAGGACGCAATTTCCTATGAAACAAAAAACAACGCGGCAATCAATCCGACTGCTGCGCTGTCTAAAACTCTATTTTAAAACAAAGGCCTCACATGCAAACTCCTTGTCACAGATAATCTATGCGTGTGCTCCACGGCGGTAACCGTGATAATCTCATCTAAATTATGACTATCATCGGAAATGCAAACCGTGATCTTATTTCCATCCTGAACGACTGAAACCGCATCCGGGTAAGGAAAGCCTGTTTCAAATGTCCAGCTCCCGTCCACCTCTGTCTTTCCCTGATATAAATGAGCCGACAATACCGTACGGAATCCATTCCGAATTTCATTCGCACCGGTAAACACCACCTCATAGCCTGCCGCCTGCTGGGATCCGCCCGCTTCCTCCATATGATTCACAACCTCCTGATCCGCCTCCTTCTTATCAAAAGGCCCCTCATCCGCACAAATCTCTGTCACCAATTGCAAGATCCCATCCTTATGATAAACATTAGAGATCTTCCAGGTCCTCCCAAACTCATTAAACCGGTCATTGACCTGAAGCCTTCTGCTCTTTTGATTATCCTCTGTCATAAATTCCATGCTGCCATCAATAAACGAAAAGCTGTTGCCTCCATTGGGCAATCCGCCGCTCATGTTAAAAGCATAGCAGGGAATTTCTGTAAGGGTACCGTCATTCAACGTAATCTGGCCGTTGCAGGCCAAACCCGAAGACTTGTAATAGCAATCATTTTCCTCAGACTCACAGTTAATCAAAAGATACCGCTTGCTCCCCAGAGAAATAATGCTTCCCTGGCCCACTGGCGCATATCTCCCATAAAACAATGTGATCCTGTCTTCCAAATGATTGCCGTCATCATTGCGGCGCAGGAATGCCTTAAACTGGGAACCGCTTGTAACCGCAGTCACCATCCTCCCTTCCCGCTCCATTACCGAATGAAAAGCACTTTCCAGCGGTGAATACATCAGTTTATCAGATGTTTGTATATCCATCATTTCTTCCTCCTAACGCGTATAATACAGAAATGTAAAATCAGAGTCTTCATAATGCATATCTGCCTTCACCCTATCAATTTCCGTCCGCAGATATTTTAAGCGGTTTTGTAAAGCTGTAGCCGCGTCCCCCTGTGTAACAAATTCCGTCTCTATTTTCCGGTACGCATCAATATTGGACAACAGTGTGTGCAGAATGGCATAAACTGTTTCCAGCATCTGCGCATGATCCGTATTTTTATTATATTCCGCCTCTGCATCCAAACCATTTTCATTCAGAAATCTAATATATGTATACCTGTCATAATATTCCCGGTTATTCAATTCCACCAGCAGCCTGTCGTAATTCGTAAAGCCTGTGAGCAGCTCTGCCACCGGTTTTTCAAAATATTGCTCCTCTTCATATTTTTTTGCCATAATTGTTTTCCTCACTTTCCTAACTTCAAATGCATCATCTATCAAACAACAAATCACCGGTCCCTTATAGGATCTTTTAAGCACTAAAATAAGGGCACACCCATCGGTCGGAACCAATAAGTGCACCCTTATGCTAATACTCAAAACTATTTCATTGATTGTCCATCCTTCCAGCAAATGAAGAGACACGCAAACTTTGCATGAATGGCCTTGGTAAAACTTTGTACCAAAATCTATACCAAATTTTTACCAAAAATGTCATGATACCTTGCGATGATTTACGATAGCTTATGATAACCGCTTTTCATCTGCAAAATGTACAAAAACACTCGCTCTTCCTCTGTTTTCAAGGATTTCCACCGGGCAGCTTCTCTTTTAGATTACTGTCCCATCTGCTTTGCAACTTCTGCTGCAAAATCTTCTTCCTTCTTCTCGATGCCTTCGCCGGTCTCAAAACGTACAAAGCCTTTGACTTTGATGTTTGCGCCGTTTGCTTTGGCAACTTCCTCGATATATTTTGCAACGGACTGTTTGCCGTCTTCTGCTTTGACATATACTTGATCCATCAGGCAGATTTCTTTCAGCTCTTTGTTGATACGTCCGTTGATCATGCCCTGGATCACCTTCTCAGGTTTGGAAGACTCTTTCGGGTCATTCATGATCTGAGCCAGAAGGATCTCTTTCTCATGTGCGATATATTCCTCGCTGATCTCCTCACGGGTGGTGTACTCTGGTTTCAGAGCGGCACACTGCATAGCAACGTTCTTAGCCATCTCTTTGACTGCATCGTTGATCACGTCTGTCTCTACGTCAACCAATACGCCGATCTTTCCACCCATATGGGTATAAGAAGCAACGAAACCGTTCTCTTCTGCTACCTGCTGGAATCTACGGATATTCATGTTCTCGCCGATCACAGCGATCTGTCCTGCCAATGCTTCCTTCACAGTCTTAGTGGTATCGAATTTCCAAGGCTCAGCCAGGAAAGCTTCGATGTCTGCTGCGCTTGTCTCCAGAGCCTGCTCAGCTACCTGTGCCACATATCCCTGGAATTTTTCATTCTTGGCTACGAAGTCTGTCTCCGCATTTACTTCTACCACAACTGCTTTCTTGCAGTCATCTGTCAGTAATGTCTTGCAAAGACCTTCTGCTGCTACACGGCTGGCTTTCTTCTGAGCAGTAGCCAGACCTTTTTCTCTTAAGAATTCAACTGCTTTGTCCATATCGCCTTCGGTGGCAGTCAGAGCCTTCTTGCAATCCATCATGCCGGCTCCAGTAGCTTCTCTTAATTCTTTTACCATTGCTGCTGTAATTGCCATTTTATTTTCCTCCAATTAGTGATATTCGCTGTCAAATATAATTACGCTTCTTCTGTAGCGGTTTCTGCAAATTCTTCCTCAGCTACCACAGGAGCAGCCTCGTCCTGAGCAGCGCCCTGATTTGCTTCGATCACGGCATCAGCCATCTTGGAAACAATCAGTTTTACGGCACGGATCGCGTCGTCATTGCCCGGGATCACATAGTCCAGCTCTTCCGGATCACAGTTTGTATCACAAATACCAATCAGCGGAATACCTAAGCTGTGAGCTTCCTGCACACAGATTCTTTCCTTCTTAGGATCTACGATGAAAATAGCGTCCGGAATTCTCTTCATCTCTTTGATGCCGCCTAAGTTTTTCTGAAGTTTCGCCTGCTCTTTTTTCAGCTCGATGACTTCTTTCTTAGGAAGTACCTCGAAGGTTCCATCTGCTTCCATGTTCTCGATTTCTTTTAATCTTGCGATTCTGCTCTGGATGGTCTTGAAGTTGGTGAGCATACCGCCCAGCCATCTTTCATTCACATAGAACATACCGCAGCGCTCTGCCTCTGTCTTGATGGCATCCTGCGCCTGTTTTTTGGTTCCTACAAACAGAATGCTGCCGCCGTTTGCCACGATGTCAGCAATTGCATTGTAAGCGTCATCTACCATACCTACAGACTGCTGCAGGTCGATGATGTAGATACCATTTCTCTCGGTATAAATGTATGGAGCCATTTTAGGGTTCCATCTTCTGGTCTGATGTCCGAAATGAACACCTGCTTCTAAAAGTTGTTTCATTGAAATAACGCCCATGTTTCTAATCTCCTTTTTGGTTGTTTTCTTCCGTATAAGTCATTTTTTCAGGAAACCTGCCGGCGTTTCTACAGGCACCGTCCCCGAAAATCCCTATACGTGTATATTTTTGCGACCTTTGGATTATAGCATATCCTGCTGTCACATGCAAGAATGAAAATGAAGATTTTGCTAAAAAATCCGACAGACAGCCATCATTGGATCCCGTCGATCACAGGCTCCCACGGATACGTTTCTTTGCTCTCTGTGTGCATCACGCCGATGATCTTCCAGGCAGGCGTCAGGTAACCAGTGTCCTCATGAAAATACCAGGTGGGCTCCACTGTCTCCACCACCGCTTTCCCGCTCCACCGGCCTACTCCCACGTCACCGGCCGTTTTGGCTGCCTGTTTGGGGGAAATCGTGCTTTCTCTGGTCACAAACTTGCAGGTGACAATAGACGAATCCACCTCCAGCACATGACCGTTTTCTCCCACTGTGACCACACACCGGCCCCATGCCATCTTCCCCTGTTCTTCTTTTTGGTCCCTTCTCTCATAAGCCAGATGCAGATTTCCATCCTCATATCCAGCCAAAGACTCCACATACTTCAGCTCCTCAAGTCCCAAGCGGTGCAGTAAAACGTCTGCTGCTTCCTTGGCATCTTTTTCCAATGGAATAAGCTTAGGATCCGCTGTATGTTTGACTCCATAATTCCAGCATATCCTCCAACGGTTCCAGGGATAGACAAAAATCCGCTGTCTATCCCCGTCCTTCAATGTCCAAGTGTCTCCTTTTTCCTCAAATTCCCCGGCAAACCCGGTCCGTTCCTTGAGGCGGTCCATCAATTCTTCCACGTCTTCCTCTTCTTCATATAGATAGATGGGGGATAGAAAAGAAGTCTCGCTGGTCCCTTCTGGAATTTCAACCTTCCCAGGCCTTAAATGCCCATAATAAAAAGTCCCGTAAATATGGCGGGTATCCGCATAATGCAGGCCGATCACAGAAGCTGCCAAAAATAAAATCCCAAGCACAGACAAAATAGACCGCAGCGCCTGACGCCTGACAGATCTATGCACCGCCCCCTCACAAGGGTTCTGTCTCCATTTCCACAAAAGCCAAAAGCCCGTCCCCAGCACAAAAAGCCCATACCCCAGCATTCCACCCAAGGTATTGGCAATGACATCATCAATATCCGCCCCTCTTTTTATGAAAAACTGCAGGCACTCGGTAACTGCCGAAACTACAAAGGAAACCACTGACGTCTGCCAAAATTTCCCGCACCGGACAGACACCGCCGGCAACAGCACACCCAGAGGTACGAACATGGCCATGTTCAGCCAAAACTGCTCTACCATAGGCGCATTTACCGTTCCATATCTGGCCGCAACGGCAAAGGGGCGAAGCGGTTTCAAATTCACCGCTTCCCCCATACCATTTCCCAAAGATAACAGCAAAGTCACATAGAAAAACAAAAACCCCCAGCCTATCAACAGATAGACAGCCAGCGCTCTGCCAATCCCCTTCTCTTTGATCAAGCTTTTCTTTCTTAAACTGCCCGACAGCTTACACACCGCCAGGGCAGCAATAGCCGCCACCGGCAGCATCGGCAGTATGTTTCTTAAATAATTCATGCAAACTCCTCAGGAATCATCCCTCTACGGAAAGAAAAATAGGTTTCTACCGGATTTCCATTTTGGTCCTTCCATTCAATAACCACATTCATATCCGACTCTTCCCCACCATTTTGATAACTCCAGTAGCCTCCAAAGTACAGAAGCGGCAGCATCTGCTCGATTTCTTTTTTCCCGGTAACCTCCGTCTCCACGATACCTTCACCGCTCTTGGATGCCTTCCGGTAATCATTGACCATGATGGAGGTGATCGCATCCGGATCCGGATGTGCACTTACAGAAACCCCTTTTTCTTTCAGTATTTCCATCACGCGTCGGTAACCTGGGTAGAGGATAACATCATTATTTCCCACAAAATTTTCGTTTACGCCCTCTCCTCTTCCATAATTAAGAACAATTTTTCCCACGGGATTTTCCAGATAGGTATTCATATCCGCTTCTTGTATATCCTGCCACAGCGCATCCACAAACTCTATCCGTCCGCTGTCATTCTTTGCAAACAGCTCCCGTTCATTGCCCCAACTGTCGATATTGATCTCTTTGAGGAAACGGGTGTCATCCACCCCAGCATACATACCTTTCCGGAAATCCTCCCTTTTCCAAAGAGCACAAAGTGCAGAACGCATTTCATCATCAAGTTTCACCTCATAATTTCGTTTTACGTTCTTTCCATTGGATAAGTGATAAATCGTACTTAAAGATAGGGTATCTCCTCCACGGAGATATCTTTCCTCCCAACCGTTCCAGCTAAACCGGCGCCGCTTTTCAACCAATTCTCCCAAAAGCCCATAAAGGCTGTCATCCGGCTCAAGCTGCATCCGATTCCAAATATTTTCTGAGTCATAAACCTGGGCAGGTATATCCTCCTCATT
The DNA here is from genome assembly GCA_050944615.1 of Blautia sp. Classification (GTDB taxonomy): domain Bacteria; phylum Bacillota; class Clostridia; order Lachnospirales; family Lachnospiraceae; genus Blautia_A. Next base: position 42,091 of record JBMNRL010000022.1, on the reverse strand, counting down.
CTCAGGAAGATAGATCTTCATTTCCCTGGTAAGCTGCTGGGAATCAAAGGATATGGATTGGATTTCCTCTTGTTTGGGCATATAGGTATCATAGCCGATGAAATCAAATACAAATATGGAAGCCACTGCTGCTGTGAGCACTGCTTCAATCCCAAGCTCCATCCAATGGGAAAAGAATTTCTTGAAATCCATCTGGTAGATGATCTCCATCACTCCGTGGGCCAATACCAGTCCTAAAACCAGACCGATGATCCACCACAGCTTATGACTTCCGGACGGGGCCATTGCATACGCCAAAAGGCCCACCATCAGGCTGACCGGAATTTCAACCAAAAACTTCACCGCTTTTCCCACGCCGGCAAACACCATGGATTTCCCAGTCCCTTCCGACGGCCGGATCTTATAAAGCCAAAGATTCAGTATAAAAACAACAATGCAGAACACCACCGCAGCGATAACCGCCAATGGCAGCATTCTTCCGTCAATTTCCATCTGTCTGGAAAGCCTCAGATACCATACCGCAGGGGAACCATAAGCTGCAACACTCTTACTTAAGGTAGACAAATCATAGCCCTGCAAATACGTTGTAAAAAACACCTTCGAATACTGTGACAGCAAATAGGCAACGCCCGGAATATAAATAAGGAAGGCCCCTGCGCCTAAGATGCCCACCAATATACGGCCGGTAAGCATCATCGCTAAAATCGTGGTTCCATATGCCATCAGGTAGAACAGAATGTGCAGCGCTGCCGTAACTGCCATCGTTCCCACCAATTCCATCGTAAAATATCCTTTGGAAGCTCCAATGCACAGACACAAAAGGGAGGCCAGAATCTCCGGCACCGCATAGAACACCACCCCTGTCACTGCCTGATTCCAAAACAGCTTTTCCCTGCGGATTGGAAGGCTATGATAAAAGTCCACCTTTTGCTTGGAATGCAGCCAGCTGAAACCAAAAATTCCGTTGAGCAGCGCGGCGGCGATTAAAAACAAAAGGCCCGTTCTGGAAAGGGTAAACTTAATAAAATACAGATACCGTTCCAGGATTTCCGGATAAGACCCCAAATACCGGTTCCATTCATCAAATGCAACAAATGTGCTTACCGGGTAGACCATCAGCAGTCCCAGGAAGATTATCGCCAGCATCCATATCTGTTTTTTCATATTCTCCCATATCAGACTAGCAGATAAGATCTTTGATTTCATATCCTGCCACCTCCGTTTCACTAATAAAGATTTCCTCTAAGGTAAGAGGGATAATTTCACAAAACAAAGGCTTTTGACTATTGATCCGTTCCAGAATCTCCGTCCTCGTGCCTCTGGCAGTAATCATCAAAAGGGAGCCCTGATGATCACAGCGGAGCACCTCCAGCTCCTTTAGGATCTGTTCTTCTTTCGCCTTATCCGTCAGCACGCACTGTACCTTGTGAATATGGAATTTCATATCCTCTAAGTCCTTGGAAAGCAGCACGCCTCCTTTATGTAATAACCCCACATGGTCACAGATATCTTCGAGCTCCCTGAGATTGTGGGAAGCGATGACCGGTGTGAATTCACGGCTGAGCATCTCTGATGCGAACAGACTCTTCACCGTCTGGCGCATCACCGGATCCAGTCCGTCAAAAGTCTCGTCACACAGCAGATACTTGGTGCCGGCGCAGATTCCAAGCAGCAGGCTAAGCTGCTTTTTCATCCCTTTGGAAAAGGTATTCACCTTCCGATCCTTCTTCAAATTGAATAATTTCAGCATTTCATAATAACGCTTGGAGTCATATTGCGGATAAAACATCCGGTAATAATTCTCCATTTCCTGCGGCGTGGTATTTGCAAAAAAATACGCTTCATCTGATATGTAGAAAACGTTCCTCTTCGTCTCCTCATTTTCAAATACCGTCTGTCCATCTATCGTAATACTCCCCTCATCCGGTTTTAAGATTCCGCTAAGCATACGCAGCAAGGTACTTTTTCCGGCTCCGTTGGTTCCTACCAGTCCGAATACTTCCCCCTCCCGCAGCTTCAAAGACACCTTAGATACGGCTTGGACAGTGCCGAATTTTTTACTGATCTCTACTGTCTGTATCATGCTAGCCCCTCCTCATAATATTTACGCGCCTGTTCCAAAAGGATATCTTTCGGAATGCCAAGATTTCTCCCTTGGGCAATAACCTTCCTCAATCCCTCAAAATATACCTGACGTTTTCTCTCCACAATTTCCGGATTAGGGGAAACAAAATTCCCTCTTCCCTTGACCGGATAGATAAACCCCTGTTTCTCCAATTCGGTATACGCTCTCTGAATGGTATTGGGATTGATGGAAAGTTCCATGGCCAGCTTCCGTACAGAAGGCATCTGCCCATCCGGCTCCAGTACCCCCTGCACGATCAGAAGCTGGAATTTCTCCACAATCTGCTCATAGATAGGCCGCCGATCCTGATAATCCAGTATAATCATAGCCTTCTCCTTTCCAATGTCATAGTACACCTGCCTTATGTGTACTAAGTGTACTAATAGTATTAATACACTTATTCTAATAAAGATCCTGCCAGACGTCAACACTTCGCGGACAATTTATACTTTCTTAAGAAATACCAAAGCCAGGCAGAAGATCCATCGTCTCCTGCCTGGCTTCCATTTTTCATTCTTCACTCTTTATCCGGTGCTTCTATGGAAACAGCACAGCTTATTCCACGCTCACCACTTCATAGCCTGCTTCTGTCACTGCATTTTTCAAGTCTTCTTTGGAGATGCCTGCATCCGCGGTCACATAAGCCGCTTTTTCCTCCAGATTCACCTCTGCCTTCTCCACACCTGCCACGGCTCCTAACGCTTTTTCCACCGCGGCCTTACAGTGTCCGCACATCATTCCATTGATCTTCATGGTAATCATAGTATTGTTCTCCTTTCGGTTCTCCGCCGCATATCCGGCGTTATTTGAGGGATTTCCCCCGGAAATCTCTGTTTGTTCTATCGGATCCGGGAGATTCCCGGTACCGCTCTTGCTCACTTTAAAACGTTTCAGACGCAGCGCGTTGGTCACTACGAAAATACTGCTCACACTCATAGCCGCTGCACCGATCATGGGATTGAGCTTCAGCCCTGACCATGGATAGAATACACCGGCTGCTACCGGAATGCAAAGGCAATTATAGAAAAATGCCCAAAAGAGGTTTTCCTTGATGTTCCGGATCACAGCCTTACTTAATCGTACTGCGGTTACCGCATCCAGCAGATCGTTCTTCATCAGCACCACATCTGCACTTTCGATGGCCACGTCCGTACCTGCGCCGATGGCCATTCCCACATCCGCTCTGGCCAGCGCGGGCGCATCATTGACGCCGTCCCCGATCATCGCTACCTGCCGGCCCTGGCTTTGAAGCCTTGCAATCTCCCTCTCCTTATCCTGCGGCAGCACTTCTGCGATCACCGTATCGATATCCAGCTGCCTGCGGATTGCCTCTGCCGTCCGTTTATTGTCACCTGTGAGCATGACCACTTCAATGCCCAGGCTCTTAAACTGCTTCACTGCCTCCTGACTGGTGGGCTTCACCACATCCGCCACAGAGATGATTCCCAGCACCTGCGTCTCATCCGCAAAAAGCATCGGTGTCTTTCCCTCGTCTGCCAGCTCATCCAAACGATTCCTAAAGCCGCCTACGGAAATTTTCTTCTCCTCCATCAGGCTTAGGTTGCCCGCATAATACAGCGTGCCGCCGATTCTGCCCTGCACTCCTTTGCCTAAAATGGCGCGAAATTCCTCCACCTTGGGAATTTCCACCTGCATGTTCTTGGCATATTCCAAGATTGCCTCAGCCAGCGGATGTTCACTGCCGGATTCCAGCCCTGCCGCAATCGCCAACAGACGCTTGCCATTTCCCCATACAGATTCCACATTGGTAACCACAGGTTTTCCCTGTGTAATGGTCCCAGTTTTATCCATTACGACACATTTTAAATTATGCGCCGTCTCCAGGGCTTCCCCGGATTTGATCAAAATACCGTTTTCAGCTCCTTTTCCGGTCCCCACCATGATTGCCACAGGAGTCGCCAGACCCAGCGCACAAGGGCAGGATATTACCAATACACTGATGGCACAGGACAGGGCAAATTCAAAGGAAGCTCCAGAGAACAGCCATACGACTGCCGTCACCAGAGCGATTCCGATGACGATAGGCACAAAAACGCCTGCGATCTTATCCGCAATTTTTGCAATAGGAGCCTTACTGGAGCTGGCCTCCTCTACCAGGCGGATAATTTGGGAAAATGTCGTATCGCTGCCCACCCGGGTGGCTTTGACCTTCACAAATCCTGTTTTATTGATCGTAGCGGCAATGACGGTATCCGAAGGATGCTTTTCCACAGGAATGCTCTCCCCGGTGATGGCCGCCTCATCGATGCTGGTGGTCCCTTCCAGGATAAACCCATCCACAGGAACGCTCCCTCCGGGGCGTACCACCACGATATCTCCGGTCTGCACTTCCTCCACAGGAACCTCAACTTCCATGCCATCCCGCTCTACCACAGCCTTTTTAGGGGCCAGATCTAAAAGCTTGGTAATGGCCTCACTGGTCCTCCCCTTAGATTTTGCTTCCAGATATTTTCCCACATTGATCAGCGCCAATATCATAACTGCGGACTCAAAATACAGATCCATATGGTACCGGTGCACCAACTCCATATCCTGCACACCTAAGCCATAGCCCATCCGGTAAATGGCAAACAGTCCGTAAGCCAGTGAAGCCGTGGAACCGATGGCGATAAGACTGTCCATATTCGGCGCTCCGTGAAATAATGTAGAAAAACCCTTCGTATAATATTTCCGGTTCACATAGGCCACTGGAAGACATAATAAAAATTGGGTCAGTGCATAACCCACTGCATTTTCCATGCCTGTAAGAAAGCCCGGCAAAGGCAGCCCCACCATATGCCCCATAGAAACATACATCAGCGGAATCAGAAAAACAAATGAAACAATGAGCCGGAACCTCATTTCCTTCATCTGCTGTTCCACCGGATTCTCCTTCATCTGTGCATCTGCAGATCCCCCGCTCTGCGCCTTCGTTCCTCCTTCCTGCCAGAGGCTGGCACCATAGCCGGCTTTGGTTACCGCATCCACGATCTTTCTCTCATTTAACTGATTCTCATCATATTCCACCTGCATACTGTTCGTGAGCAGATTCACCGTAACATTTTCCATTCCTTCCAATTTGGAAACACATTTTTCCACTCTGGAAGAACAGGCCGAACACGTCATTCCTGTCACATCGAATTTCTGTTTCATTTCCTATGCCATCCTTTCCTCGGACTTTCGCTATTTTAGTATCTTTCCCAACATGGAAACTAATTCATCGATTTTCTCTTCTTTTTCCTCCTGGGTCTCGGCATTGGATACACAGCACTTTAAATGTGCCGTAAGAATCTCCTTATTCACCCGGTTCAAAATCGCCTCTGTAGCCATCAGCTGCTGGGCAATATCAATGCAATAGCGGTCTTCCTCCACCATTTTCAAAATCCCGTCAATCTGCCCTCTGGCAGTCTTCAGCATACGGTTAATCTTCGCATTATCCGCCTTCATCGGAATCCTCCCTTATCCTCTATCCTATGGGGAATCTTTCCCCGTTTTTCATTCTTTGGATCCTTATGAATCCTTTTTCAAATACCCCACCGGGGTGTCGTATCTTGCTATCATTATATGCTTCCGGATCACTTCTGTCAAGCAACAAATTATCAAAGGATTACATTTCCTATGAAATAAGGAAGAATCCTGCTCGCAGGATTCTCCGCCTGCGGCGGGTCGCATATGCGGCATTCTTCCCTTCCGCCGCAGTGCGATCCCGCACGGAGTGCTTTTTTATTTCACAGGACGCAATTTCCAATGAAATAAAAAACACGGAACGCTCCTTAAGGACCGTTCCGCATACTAAATCAGCGCAGCAGCGGCATGCTGCCGGTGAGCTTATTCACTTTTTTCTTTGGGCCACAGATGCCCACGCCAAAATACTGCAGGGAATCCTCCGGCACGTGATTCATCTTTTTGATAAACTCCTCATAATCATTACAGCTCTGGGCCAGATCTGAGAAATCCACCACAGTCACATCTTCAAAATCCGGCTGATACAGCTTCTGCCGAATCTCCTTAATCATTTCTGTGGAACCTTTCAGAATCGGCACCGGCAATGCGGTGATTCCCAAATGACCATTCCCGCTTTGGTCTGTCACATCTACACCGACCACCTCCGGCATCTGCCTGCCCAAAGTGATCCCCATAACAGCCGCTGTATTCGCTATAATTCCCAGGGGCAAACTCTCGTCAATGACCATGACACATTTTTCATTTTGTAAATCCATCTTTCTCCTCTTTTCTTATTTCATGCATCTTTTTTCCTTTGCCCCATTTTACCTCCAACGTCATCATCTGGCTTGTAAAATATCGTCAACCTGGCTTGGAGCCATTCTTCATAGCCCGGCGGTAAGCCTCCAAGGCCTGCCTCTGCTCTTTGGTCAGCGTCTGGGGAATTTCCACCTGCAAGGTCACATACAGATCTCCCCGTTTTCCAATTTTGGGCGGCATCCACAGCCCTTTTCCAGCCAGGCGGATCCGGGCGCCATTTTGGGTTCCGGGCGCCACCGCATATTCCTGCTTCCCCTCCACAGTGTCAATCTCAATCGTTGCACCCAGCACCAAATCTGCAAAATCCACCAATTTGGAGGAATACAGATGGTATCCTTGACGGATATACCCCGGATCATCATCAACCAACACAATGATCACAATATTCTTCTGAAGCACCTCCTCCTGGCCCTCACACAGCACATCCTCCAAATGATAGAAACAACCGTCATAAGATCTTTCGGGAATCCTTACCCGCACTTTCCGGGAACGTTCCAGATATCCTCTTCCTTTGCAAAACGGACATTTTTCTTCCTGATCCTCCAAACCGTGCCCCACAGTGCCTTTGCAATGGGGACAATTCTCTTTATACCGTACCTCCGCTTCCTTCTCGGCACCTGTGAGCAATTCCCCATAAACCATGTGCACCGCAGCCCGCAGACTGTATGGAGGCGGTCCTTCCTCCTTCGGTCTGGGATTTCTTCTCTGGCAGGCCCCGCAGTGGCCGTCTTCCCCGGCAGGCTCGCCCGTATGCCGTCTGGATTGCTCCGTATAAGCCGCATGTCCCCAGGAATTATACTGCTTTCTGGCCTTCTCATCCGACAGGACCCGATAAGCCTCCGTAATCTCCTGAAATTTCCTCTTGACCTCCTCGTCTCCGCCGCTGCTGTCCGGATGATATTTTTTTGCAAGGATCCGGTAAGCCTTCTTGATCTCGCTTAATCCAGCATTCCGTTTCACGCCTAAAATCTGATAATAATCTTTCATTGCGCACCTCCCTGCCTGTTTTTTCTTTATTATAATCCTTTTTCCCAGGAAAGAAAACCACAATCTATACTTTTTTTATCCAATTATTGTTTTTTTAATTTTTACCATATATTTTTTTTAAATATATGTATTGACATTTTATATTATATAGCATATAATATGCTCATATAAAACATATATAAAATTAAACACATGAAGGAAGGGATGGTATGATTTATTCATTAAACGCGCCTATGTTCGATCTTCTGGTATTAGCTGTCATATCCCAAGGCGATGCCTATGGGTACCAGATCAGTCAGGTCATCAAACAAGCGTCAAACACAAAAGATTCCACACTCTACCCGATTCTTCGCCGTCTTCAGGAAAATAAATATGTCATCACCTACGATCTGCAGTATCAGGGACGGAACCGGAAGTATTACAGCATCACGCCGCAGGGACGGACACATTACGAAATGCTGAAAAAAGAATGGAAGGAATTTACAGGAATTATCGATAACATTTTGAAAGGGGGATGTGACAATGACGAAAACGGAATATCTTAATTACTTGTCACGAAGACTGCGTCGTCTTCCAAAAGAAGATTTCGACATTGCCATGGAGTATTTTACTGAATATTTTGATGAAGCGGGACCGGAAAATGAACAACAGGCGATCCGGGATCTGGGATCTCCAGAGGACGCAGCTGACGCCATTATCCGGGATATGGCTTATCAGCAGTTAAATACTCCTCCGCAGGAAAAAAGCTTGAAGCGGAACTTGTCCACCATATGGATTGTGATTCTGGCAATTTTTGCCTCACCCATCGCACTACCTCTGGCAATCGCTGGCTGTGCGGTAATCTTCTCCGTCGTGATCGCCATCTTAAGCCTGATCGCCTCTGTTATCCTGGTGGCAATCTGTATGATAGGCGCTTCCATCATCAGTGTAATCGCAGGAATCTGGCTTTTATTCACTTCTCCGATCAACGGTATGGCTGTATTGGGTGCGGGACTGATTGCTGTAGGCATAAGCATTTTAATCACCTATGCTGCTATTTGGCTGTGCAAAAAGCTTTTTGTCTTGCTGGCACGTTTCTTTAAAAGACTGATGCGTAAGGGAGGAAAAAAGAATGGAAAAAAATAAAACCATACTCATGGCCGGTTTAGGCTGCGTCGTATTAGGCAGCCTGATCTTAGGGACTTCTCTCGTCTTGGGAGGCACCCCGGGGTTCTATATCGACAGCGAAGGGGTCCATAGCTCCGCAGAAAATAAAAAACATTCCCACGAGCCTTACGTTTTGAAAAAAACAAAGCTGGAGGCTTTTGAAAATGTGGAGCTCTATGCGGATTATTCCAACGTAAATATCATAGAATCCGATGGCTATTATCTGGAATACAAGATCGCCGGCAGCAATACCAAACCCTTTTATGAGGTCAAAAATGATACCCTGACTTTGCATGAACGTCAGCAGAAAAACCAGGTGATCTTTTTCGGCTCCGGTTTTAACTCCTTTGGCTTCAATGACAACAATTCTTACAATGATTATTCCATTAATCTGTACCTGCCCAAGGATGCTGCCCTGGATTCCGTGAAAATATACAACGACTGCGGCGATGTCAGCGTTGACCGCCTCAAAAGCCAAACGGCCAAAATCACCGCGGATTATGGAGATATCATCATCCAATCACTCACCTCCAGAAACACTGACCTGAATTGTGAAAATGGTGATATGGAGCTCAATAAAATTCAATCCGACACCATGGATCTGGACAATTCCTATGGGAGTATCACCGGCAGCTCTTTGAAAGGAAAAAAAGCGGAAGTCTTACTGGATTATGGAAATTTCCGTGCAGAACATCTGGATTTCGACGAACTGCAGGTGAACAATGAATATGGGGATGTGACAATTAATAAAGGCACCTTGGAAAACGGCAAATTTACATTGGAGTCCGGCAGCATGACCGCCGCTTTGGACGGCATCCAGGCGCTCTCCGTGAAGAACGAATATGGAAATGTAACTTTACAGATTCCGGAAAAGCTGGAGCAGTACCAAAGCAGCCTGACCACAGAATATGGGGAGATCTCCCTTTCCGATTCCACTTTTGCTAATTCTTCTGATACCACAGAATATAAAACAGCGGGCAAAACCAGCAAAACCATATCTGTCTACTGTGAAAGCGGAGATATTAAAATCCTGGATTAAAATTTTAACCAGGGTTTGGGGTCTCAAAAAGAATACACAGCACCACCTTTTAATGATATCCTAACAACAATACGAACGGCTGCAAGGGCAAAATATTCCGCCCCTGCAGCCGTTCGTTCATTCTATTTTACAAGCTTCTGCCAACCAAAGAGGTAGACAGCTACGGTCTCCTAAAATAGACTTGGAATTCTATTTTTGATTCAAATGCTGGACAATATAGTCCACCACCCGGTCATAGCTTTTGACTCCTTCTGCCTGTTGGTTTACCTTCAGATAGACATCATTTACCTTATGGGAAAACGTGGCCAGCAAGCCGTCATAGGTGTCCCAATACCGGCTGTTAGCATCCAGATCCTCCCTCACCAAGGATGAAACCTCCCTGGATACCCTGTGATAAATCTCCGGCGACCGCTTCGCCAGCTCATTGCCGCAATAGATCATTCCCAGCAATGCACCACTGTATTGAAATTCCGGGCTTTCGGACTGCTCACAGGCCAGATATGCAATAAAGTTGGCCTCCTGCTCCTGCATATAGCCCTTTAAATGGCTTAATTCATGACACATGGTAAAAGGTTGATTGTAATCCACCACATCCCGGTTATAATTGGCTTCCATGGTAAACGGCGTATACATTCCTGTGATATCCAATAAAGAGAGGGCCCAGGACAACATCACTGGTTTTGGACGGGGATAATAGCCTCCCAGGGAAGGATAGATAATGCCAAGCTTTTTCATGGCTTCCACTGCCTCCGCCCCGGCATCTTCCGATACCTGCATCCTCCCGTCAGCATCTCTTAGGACTACCGGTGCCAGATCATCCGCCTGCCGTTTTAATTGTTCATACGCATCCAGTAATTCCTCATCGGTATATTCTCTCCGGGCTACCTGATATTGTTCAGCAAAAGACGGGCGGTAATAATTGGGTCCCTCTGCAACAGCAAACAGCGTGAAGAAAATCACCGCTGCCAGAATAAGGTTCCAGATACCGTTTTTTAGAAAGGTCCTTCTTCCTGGATCCTTCCGGATCCATTTTGCAGTGAGCCGCACCAGCCATACCACGCACACTACAGCAGTCATATAGATCACCAGCTCCCCTGCCGACCAGGGATACCAGGAAAACAGGCGGCCAAAGGTCCCGAGCAGAAAAGGATGAATAACTCCGGCATAAAACTGGGTCACCACTTGAAAATGCTGTGCCAGAAACAACAGGAGCAGATCGAATATCCCCAATCCCGCTGCCACGCAGATCCTCTTCATGATCCTACATCCTCTTCTTAGACGGCTTCAGATAAAGGATTCCGAAAATACCGCCCACGAACATAGCCAGAACCAGCATACTCAGTACCAAGCCTCCTGCTGCTTCCATAAGCCGGTTCCCAAAGCAGGTGAGGATCACGGACCAGATGTTTGCTCCCATATGGGCTAATATACTTCCCCAGAGGCTTCCGGAACGTTCCATCAAAAGCACGAACAGCATTCCCACAAAGGTCGCATAGAGAAACTGGATCATATTTCCATGATAAATACCAAACGCCACGGAAGAAATAATCAAGGCTGCTGTTGGAGACAGATAATCCTTCAGCCTCCGGTATACTAGTCCCCGGAAGATCAATTCTTCGGCAATGGGTGCCAGAATTCCCATGCTGAGAAGCATGAGAAAAAAGCTTTGATTTTCCAAAACCTGGGACATCATCTCATCATATCCCGGAAATTTATGGAACAACTCCAAAAATCCAAGTGCAGTATTGCCAATCTGCCCATAAGCCATCCCCAAGAGAAAGGTCAAAATCCCATCTGTCAATGAGATTTTCCAAATATTACCCCGATGTCCCCGAAGCCTGTCGTCCATCCGCATCAGCAATAGAGAAATTGGTATCACAAGAAGGGAAACCACTGCCAATATTAACAGCGTGGAACCAGTGGTATTTGACTTACCGGTAACCGCCATATAAATTCCTAAAAATAGCAGCGCTACCACCTGAGTAAGGATAAAATGGATCCCGATAGGATACACTGTTCGAAAAATCTTACGGGGTACGGACTGCTCCCTCAAGGGACCGGACAAAAAGAATTCCCTAAGCTGTTCCACCGACTCTGCAAAATAATAGGGATTTGCCTTTGTAAGCTCCTCCAAGGTGCCATATCCATATGTGACTGCCACACATTTCAAGCCCATCTGCCTGGCTCCATAGACATCGTGTTCCTTATCACCTACCATAATGACGTCTTCCCGCTGGTCCTCCATTCCCAGACGGCGCAGGGCTTCCTCAATCACCTCTGCCTTCTGGGTGCGGCTTCCGTCCATCTCGGCACCCACAATTTCATGGAAATACCCGGTCAATCCGAAATGCTCCAGCACCTTCAACACAAACTTCGTAGGCTTTGATGATGCCACCGCCAGCAGATACCCCTTTCTCTTAAGCTCTGCCAAAAGCTCGCCGATCCCTGGATAAGGCTCATTTTCAAAAATTCCCACATCCGTATAGCGCTCCCGGTAATATTCCACCGCCTGGCGCGCCTGTGCCTCGGTAAAACCGCAGTACTTCATGAACTGCCCCACCAGAGGCGGTCCAATGAACACCTCCAATTTGTGCAGATCTGGTTCATAAATCCCAAACTTACTCATCGCATATTGCACGCATTTGGTAATGCCCTCTCCCGATGCGGTCAATGTGCCGTCCAGGTCAAATAATATCGCTCGATACATAATTCCCTCCAATGTGTCTTCTGCATTCTGCTGACGTTAGTTAAAAGGAATTATATCACACCCCCTGTACTGCCGCAAGGAAGGTCACAGACTCTTCAAAAATTCTTATACGTGGAAAAATAGCTTATAGTAAAACGAAAACTGCCGTAAGCACACTGCCCTTTAAACCTTACCGGATAAAAAACAGCCAGCTTTCCATTTCCCACAGCCTCCTTCCATCCTCCAGCAGCAACAATGTCACCTCATTCTCCCCCTCGCCCAGGCCAGCATCTTCAGGTATCAGCCAATTTCCCTCCCAGTGCCAAAGCACTTCTATTCCATTCACGCGGTATGAGAGTACATAGATTTCATAATCACTTTTCACCAGGATCTTAGGGATAAAATCCCTCTCCTGCTCCCTTTTTAGGCTATGACTCAAGGAATGCGCCGCCTTTTTGTCAGATCTTACGGTATCCAACCGATTCTTGGGCCTTGGCAACTCGCTTTCACTGCCAGATTGGGAGAAACCTTCAGATTTTGGAGGCACTGTAGGTTGAGACGGCATTGCCCGGCTAGCCGGCTCGGATGAACTGGCAGACTTTGAAACATTGGCAGATCTGGCTGCTGGTGTGGGAGTCGGCAGACTAGATGGCTTCGTACCCGTTGCGGGGCTTGACACACCGGAGAGATTCGCATTGGTTGTGGACCCTGGCGCGCTAGTCGGTTTTGGTGCATTAGTCGGCTTGGGCGCACTGGTCGGCTTCGGCACGCTGGTCGGCCTCGGTGTATTAGTCGGCTTGGGCGCACTGGTCGGCCTTGGCACGCTGGTCGGCTTCGGTACATTGGTCGGCCTCGGCGTACTGGTGGGCCTTGGCGCGCTGGTCGGCTTCGGTGCATTGGTCGGCTTCGGCACGCTGGTCGGCCTCGGCGTACTGGTGGGCCTTGGCTCACTGGTTGGCTTCGGTGCATTGGTCGGCCTTGGCATGCTAGTAGGCTTTGGCGCTGCCGTAGGTTCTGGCTTAACCGTCACTGTCGGTTCTGGTGTCGGGACAAGAATCCCTTCTCCGATCTCCACATCAAAGCCGCCTAGCTCTGTGCTCCCCGCCTGTACAGGCGTCAGCCACAACAACAGACAGCCCGCCAAAAACAGCCATTTTTTCTTCTTTTTCATAAACATCCTCCTGTCTCATAGAACAAAGCGGGCAAGCCCGCTTCAAGCTCCCCCACCCCTCAAGCCTTGAGGGGCCCCACAGCTTTGCGCGCCAGACGCACGTTCCTCTTGTATCTGTGCGCATCCTGCCCGGAGGGCTTTTTGTTTCATAGGACGCAATTTCCTATGAAAGAACAAAGTGGGCAAGCCCACCTCCGTCAGCGTTCCTCCGCCGCCTCCAGCTTCTCCTTCCAAATATGATAATTATGGGTATCTTCTCCTGCCATCAGCCTCCGGCATGCCTCAAACAGACGAAGGGAAGCTTCCTTATCCCCCTGACGCAGAAGCATCAGTCCATATAGAATCCGTCCCTCTGTCCCAGCCGGATACTTTTCCATCCACGCCTTATAAAAAACCTCTGCCCCCGCTGCATCCCCGTTCGCCTGGCAAAGCTGCGCCAAAAGCAGAAGCAGATGTCCCTCCTTTCCTCCCCCGGCCCGCTGCAAGAATGTCTGTCCCAGCCTCTTGGCAGCTCCAAAAAACTGGTTTCCGCTTCCTGAGGCCGCACCAATTTGAAAGGCATCGACCGCCGCATTGTGAACGTCTTCTAAAGTCACCTCCCAGTCTTTCCTCTCCGCCTGGCTTTCCATCCGGCCACTGTCTTTGTTCTTATCCTTTTCTTGGGACAGACTCAAGAAACATCCGGCTGCCAAGATGACGCTAAGACCCACAGCCCCGCATAGCCGCATCCATGAGCTCCCCCGGCTCCAGACCCAAAAGGCCCGTTCCATATCCTGCTGCAGCTTTTCACAATCTGGATACCTATCACGGAGATTTTTCCGAAGCGCTCTCCGGACCACGGAGTGCAGCCGCCAATTACCATAGCTATGCCCCTTCCACAGCAAGCGGAGTACGTTGCCCACCCCATAAATATCACTTTGTACGGTACAGCAGCCTATCTCCTGTTCTGGAGCAGCAAATTGTCTGGTCCCTTTTCGTGTCCTCACCTGACCGCCATCCACCAGTCCTGCGCTCCCGAAATCAATGAGATACAAATGTTCCTCCTGGGAAATCAAGAGATTCTCCGGCTTAATATCCCCGTGCACCACAGGAGGCTTTTGCCGGTGAAGATAACGCACCGCCTGTAACAGCTGTCTGCTCCAGTGTATCCGCAATTTTCTGGAAACCTTATCCCGGCTCAGCCTCTCTTTCAGAGAACACCCCGGAATATATTCCATGACCAGATAGGCTTTGCCTTGCTCCTCCCAATAGTCCACAGCCTGCGGAATCCGCCCGTACCCCAGACGGCAAAAAATTCTCTGTCCATCCGATATTTCCGAAATTTTAATACACCAAAGACGTTCCAGACACATATCTCTGGCCAGATAGACGATACCCTCTCCACCGCTGCCTATTTTCTCCAAAAGACAGTATTTCTCCTTGAGCAATGTTCCGATCTCTACGATGGCCCTCACCTCTATTTTATTCATTTTGATTATTACATAATGGAAATTCGGGCAGAAACGCCCTCCGAACTGTATACTCAGATTACCATAGAACCCATTTCCTGACAAGTCCAAAATGGACTATCCTCCCAAATAAAAAGCACCAAAAAATCCTCTGAAATTTTGGCGTTCTGAAAAAGGAATCTATGGTAGAATATTTTTAGATAGCATCAAATAAATCTTATTATATGAAAATAAAATATTATCATTCATGAAAGTGTGCGCCTATGAAGAAAAAAATCAAATACCTAATCTCCGGCGTGGTCTCCATGCTCTTTCTGGGCCTGTATCTGGCTTGGTCCGTTTTCGTGGATCCGCTTCAGCAGTTCCTGCAATGTTCCAAAGGAGAAATTTCCTCTGTCTACACCGTTTTCTTAGCCTGCTTCTGCTTCGGAGCGCTGTTCTGCGGCTGGTATAAGGGCGGACAGCGGCCCAAATCCGCCCTGGCAATTTCCGCTGCCCTGGTATGCATGGGCCTGCTCGGTTCCAGCTTTGCCGGATCTGTTGGAATGCTCACCCTCACTTACGGTATCCTTTATGGTTTCGGTGTGGGGTTAGGCTATAATACGGTAATTTCCGCCGTGGTCCCCTGGTTCCCTGACCATTCCGGCCTGGCAGGAGGACTGCTCTTCATGGGTGTGGGAATGAGCGCCATGATATTTGCCGTCCCCTTAAGCCGTCTAATTTACACCTTTGGCAGCCCGTTTGCTTTCCGGCTGTTAAGTCTGTGCTGCTTTTTTGCCATCTTAATCAGCATCCTCATCCTGCAGCCGGCTTGCGAGGTTTGCGAAAACATCACCCAAAGTCCAGGGATGAACGCCATCCAAATGCTGAAAACCCGCCAGTTCCAGACCTACTTTCTGTGGGTCATCATGATCCTCTCCGGCGGAATGATCGTCATCAGTGACAGCGCGCCCTTGGCCCTGCGGGCTGGGCTTACTCCAGCCGCAGCTGCCCTGGGAACCAGCATTTTTTCTATTTTCAACGCTGCGAGCCGTCTCATCATGGGCCGGCTCTATGACAAAATGGGCGCCCCCCTTTCCATGGTAACACTGTTCTCCACGTTTACGGCAAGCACCCTTTTGCTGCTTCTGATCCAGACCAAGGGCATTTCTTCCCTGCTATATCCGGCTCTGGCCTTGATGGGTTTCAGCTATGGAGGCGTACCCAGCGTATCGTCTCCCTTTACTTATGATTATTTTGGCGCCCGCAATTTTGCCCAAAATTTCAGCGTCATCGGCTTATACACCCTGGCAGGAAGCATTTTAGGTCCCTTTTGCTTCGGGCAGATATTCGAACGGGCTCAATCTTACCCTGTCTCCTATCTGCTCCTGGCTGTCTTCGCCGGCCTATCCCTCATCATGCTGCTGTGCTTCTGGCCAGTGAGAAATGCCAATATTATTGAAAAATAACACAAAAAAGACTTATCTGTTTTTATTCAAAACGAAAATGGATATCCGTCAGTCCCAACTCGTCCCTGAGTTTCATAAATTCCTTCTGCACTGCAGAATTTAAGGGAACGCCCTTGTCCTTGCGCTCCAGCCATACCAGATGTTCCTTCTCTCCAGCAGTATAAATACGTTCACTCTCCGGCGCTTTTTCAGATGCGCGCAGCTGACGGAGGATCGTTCCGGCCACTTTCTTAAAGGTCTCTGCACCCATGAACGCCTCTGTATTGATGGCCAGGAAGAAATGTCCCAGAGGATAAGGAATCTTATTGCCGTTCTCATCAAAGCCGCCCAGATTTTTTAGGAAACTGCCATCTTGAAGAGCTGCAGAAAGGATTTCCACCACGGTGGCATACCCATAGCCTTTATAGCCGCCCAGCCGTTCGCCGATGCCGCCCAAAGGGGCCAAAGCCGCCTGGCCGCTGGTCAAATCTTTCAAGATTTGCGGGCTGTCCGTCTTCGCCTTCCCATCTCTTCCGATCACCATGCCTTCCGGCGTCTCCATTCCCATGCGGGCATAATATTCAATCTTTCCTCGTTGGGATATGGAGGTAGCACAATCCAGCACAAAAGGAAATTCCTCATCGGTGGGAATTCCAAAGGTCAAGGGATTGGTGCCCAGCATATTTTCCACCCCGAAGGTAGGCGCAATGGAAGGCCTGGCATTTGTCCCTGTAACACCGATCATGTTTTCCTTCGTGCACATGGTTGCATAATACCCGGCGATGCCATAATGGGTGGAATTGCGGACTGCCGTCATGCCCAGACCATATTTTCTGGCCTTCTCAATAGCCATTTCCATTGCCTTTTTGCCCACGACCATGCCCATACCATTGTGTCCATCCAAAACCGTTGTGGTCGGAGTCTCCTTCAGGATCTCAATCTCTGTCACAGGATTTAAGATCCTATCCCGGATCCGGTCAATGTAGATAGGTTTGAAACGGTTGCAGCCATGGCTTTCGATGCCGCGCCGGTCACTTTCCAAAAGCACGTCTGTACAGACTTTGGCATCTTCTTTTGGCACTCCCATTTTCTCAAACACCTGCGTCATAAACCGTTCCAGCACATCCCATGATTCATACACTTTGCCTTCCATAAAAATACCTCCTTTTCTAATATCCTCTTCCGGTGGAATTTTCCGCCAGGTTTCTCTTTCATGAAGCCTCACATCTTCCTGGACACAGGAGCCTCCTAAAATATGCAAGTCATCCTATATCCTAATTATAGTAAAAAGACTCCCGGCCGCAGGATTCTCCGCCTGCTCCAGACCACAGAAACGGCATCCTTCCCTTCCGCCGCAGTACGATCCCCCATAGAGTGCTTTTCCTATCACAAATCATGCAAAAAAATTTCCGGCCAAACGCGCTCCCGCAGAATGCTTTTATTTGATAGAATACAGGTAGCAGTGCAATCCCGCACGGAGTGCTTTTTGTTTCATAGGACGCAAATTCCTATGAAATAAGAAAAGCGGCCGTGGGCCTTGGTATGCCACAGCCGCTTCCGCATTATTACATTTTCTCAGGTGCTTCAAAGCCCAGCAAATCGATGCTCGTCTCCAGTACCTTCTTCGTCAGCTCCAGCAATGAGATCCAGGAAGCCTTCCGGTCCTCATCCTCTTCACCCAAAATCTTTGTCTCATGATAGAAACGGTTGAAGGTATTAGACAATTCATAGATATAAGAGCAGATCTTATGGGGCGCTTTTTCTGCATAGGCGTCCTCAATGGCTAAACCAAACCCTGTCAACGCCAACATGAGTGCTTTCTCACTTTCAGAAGAAGGCTTTTGTAAAAGCTCTGCTCCCTTTTTGCCTGTCTCCTCATAATAGCGGTTCAGGATGGATTTCATCCTTACGATCGTATATAAAATATATGGCCCGGTATTTCCCTCAAAGGAAGTAAAACGGTCAATATCAAATACATAATCCTTCGTAGCCTGATTGGACAGATCTCCGTATTTGATAGCAGAAAGTCCTACAATCTTGGCTGTCTCCTCGGCATCCTTATCTTTGACGCTCCGGTTCTCCACGATCTTGCAAAACATCTCCTGATTGATATCCCCGATCAGATTCTCCAGGCGCATAACGCCGCCTTCCCTGGTCTTAAAGGGCTTTCCGTCTTTGCCGTTCATCGTTCCAAAGCCCAGGAAATAAAATCCGGTATCCTCAGTCACCAGGCCGGCTTTTCTCGCACATCGGAACACTTGGGTAAAATGCATCTCCTGGCGCTTATCCACCACATAAATGATCTCATCCGGCGCATACAACTTCATCCTCTCCACAATCGTGGCCAGGTCTGTGGTAGTATACAATGCTGCACCGTCTGACTTGAGGATCATACAAGGCGGAACCTCCTTGGTGTCAGACGCTTCCTTCACGTCCACCACCAATGCACCCTGGTCCTCATAGGCAATTCCTCTGTCTTTGAGATCCTGTACCAGATCCGGAATATATGCCTGCGCATCGGATTCTCCCTTCCAAAGGTCAAAATCCACATTCAGTCTCTGGTAATTTCTCTTCAAGTCGCTAACAGAAACATTTATGATATGCTGCCACAATGCCCGGTAACCAGGTCTGCCGCTTTGAAGCTGGAAGGTAGCCTCCAGCGCCTCTTCCTTATAGGCTTCGTCCTCCTTGGATTTGCCGCTGGCTGTAGGATAAATTTCTTCCAAATCACTAATAGTAAAAGGCGGCTCCTCCGGATATGCTCCGGTATACTGCTCATCAAAATACACCAGCTCCGGCTGTCTGTGACGCAGTTCTGTGATGATCAGCCCCATCTGCAGACCCCAGTCCCCCAAGTGCACGTCACCGATGACCTTATGCCCCATAAAACGGCCCATTCTTTTTAAGCTCTCACCGATGATGGCAGAACGCAGATGTCCCACATGGAGTGGCTTGGCCACATTGGGGCCGCCGTAATCAATCATGATCGTCTTAGGCTTCTCGGCAGGATTCACAGAGAGCTTCTTATCCTTCTGCATCTCATTGAGATAAGACACCAGATATCCCTCTTCCACTTTCATATTGATGAACCCAGGATTGACCGCTTCGATCATGGAAAATACCGGGCTGTCTGCCAGCGCCTCCACCACATCCTTGGCAATCATGATGGGGGCTTTTTTGTAGGCTTTCGCTCCGGCCATCGCTCCGTTGCACTGAAATTCACACAGATCCGGCCGGTTGGATATGCTCACTCTCCCATAGGAAGGGTCATATCCTGCTCTTTCAAATGCTGCTGACAATTCCTCTGCCAGCAATTCCATCAATTTTTTCATGCTTCTAAACTCCTCTGCTGATAATTTCTAAGACAAAACGACCCGTTTGGAGCAGGCAATCGCCAACGCTCCCTGCCCGATATGGCAGGACACGCTCAGGGAAAGGGGATCCATCACCAGATCATACCCGGGAAACAGACTCTGGATTTCTTTTTTGAATTCCTGTGCCTCCTCTGGATTGCCTGTATAGGCAGCCTGCAGACACATCTCACCCCTGGCGGCCGCATCAGCAAAGCGCTTCTCAAAATCATCCGCCATGGCCCGCAGCATGACCTTCTTCGCCTGCTTCTTGCCGCGCACCTTCGCATAGGCATCCAGCTTCTCTCCCTGGATCTGAAGAACGGGTTTTAAATTCAGCACGGTCCCGATCGCAGCAGCGGCCGGTGTGATCCTTCCGCCCTTTTTCAGATATTTCAGCGTCTCCAATGTGATATAAATGCTGGATTCCAGCTTCTCCCTCTCCAGGATCTCTTTGATCTTCGCAGCATCTGCCCCATTTTCGATCAAATACATGGCATCTGCCACAGACTGCTTCTGGGTCACGGAAATCCGCTGGTTATTCACCACCTGGACCTTTCCGTCATAGTCCAAAGACAGCATGGCCGCAGTCTCATAAGAAGCAGACAGACCACTGGACATGGGGATATGGACAATCTCTTCATAATCCTTCAGCAGCTTATCCCATAACTCGGTGACATCTGCCGGAGAGGGCTGGGATGTGGATATATCCGCATCCATCGCCATCTTTTCGTAGAATTCCTCCTGCGTCAATGTAATATCTTCCAAATAGAGTTTTCCGTCGATGTAAAAAGGCATCGGCAGCACATATACGCCCATTTCCTTGCTTTGTTTTTGGGTTATGCCGCTGTTACTGTCTGTAACAATTGCAATTTTTTTCATTATTTACCAGCTTTCTTAGTTTTTATGGTCCCGCCTTGGCAGCGGTCCTTACATTTCATATGAAGTACAGTATATTCTATCATAAAAATCATACTATCTCAATTGAAATTTCCCGCTTTTTATATGAAAATCCCCCTTTTCCGTTACCGTGCACTGGTGCCCTGTGAACAGTACCCCTTTTCCCACATCCCTTCATTCTTGAAAACAATTTTTAAGGATGATATACTAAAGATAGTTTCAGAATCATAAATATGCAGGAGTCTGGATCACGAAGATCCGCTTGATAAAAGGAGGAGGAATCATTATGTCATACATCACCGACAGCTGGGAGCTGGCAGCAAAAACAGTCATCAAAAAATTTGAAAAACGCAGCATGAACGCCTATTACTGCGCCACCAAAGAAGAAGCCAAAGATAAGATATTAGAATTGATCCCCAAAGGCGCTGTCATCACCGCCGGGGGCAGTGAATCCATGGCCGAGGCCGGGGTAATGGATGCCGTCAAGGGACCGGATTACCAGTTCATTGACCGCACCGCCGGAAAAGATTTCCAGGAGACACGGGAAATCTATTCCAAGGCTGTACTGGCTGATTATTTTCTCATGAGTACCAATGCCTTCACCGAAGACGGAGAGCTGGTGAACATCGACGGCATGGGCAACCGTGTGGCCTGCCTGTGTTACGGCCCTTCTCACGTAATCGTCCTGGCGAGCATGAACAAAATGTGCCGGACCTTGGATGACGCTGTCAACAGAGCGCACACCCTGGCCTGCCCGCCCAATGCCATCCGCGTAAAAGCTTCTACGCCCTGCTCTAAGACAGGCATATGTGCCGACTGCCTAGGCTCAAACTCCATCTGCTGCCAGACCGTCATCACCAGAAATTCTAAGGTTCCCGGAAGAATCACGGTCATCTTAGTGGGAGAACCTCTAGGCTTCTAATGTTTCCTGTGCAGCGTAAAAAAGCACCCCAGGCAGGCAGCCAGGCTAAAGACACAGCTCTGTGCGAATACCGTCATTTGCTGCATCTGCCCGGGGCTTTTTGCGCTTTGCAGGAACATGGAAAGGGCACTCTTTTTTTCCTTCCATTTCTCTGACCAGAAGCCAAAATCCGACCATCGGGACGGGATCATGTCCCTGGAAATGGACACGAAATCCAAAAAGCAATAGAGAAATGCTGCAACGAGGAAAAAAAGAATCGTTCCGAAAAAGAGACGGCGCAGGAGAGAATTTTCCTGTCCCCGGAAGGCTTCCCAAAGCAACAGGACCATCTGAATGCCCAAAATCAGCGGCAGCAGAAGTAAAAGTCCCTTGCTGACAGCATAAAGCACTGAGCTGTCTACCACTTCCCCATCTAAATGATAACGCATCAAAAACGCATCTGCCGTCTCCTTCGGACTGCTGTCAGGTGGCACCTTCAGATTCACCATGGGAAACACCATATCCTCCCCTCTCCCTAAAAGCAGCAGCATCCTTTCCTTTTCCTCCATCACATCCCTCACCTCATAGATATTCCCCCCTACAGTCAGGGAAAGGCCTGTCGCTTCTGCGCTTCCAAACAGCTCCTGAGCCGTTTTCCGGTCGATGATACACCCCTTTTCATCCTCTTCCCCCAAAGCCATCGCCTGTGGCAGAAATAATTCTGCCCGGCTGCACAATGCGGTCACCGGCACTTGGCTGTGCCGCTCCAGATCCGGATTTGATACCTGCTGCGTTCCCAAAGATGCCCACATGGTAAAATCCACCGGCACCTCCTGTTCTTTCTCCAACTCATACATTTTCTGCGTCTCATTCACATTGGGAAAGGCACCGTGAAGTGCCACGGACACCAGGTCGCTCCCCTCATACATCCTCTGGTAGCAAGTCACCGCCAGCAGATAACAGACGGCCGTTCCCACAATCCATAATACCCTCCACGCTGTCTTTTTCCACTTTCCGCCCTTCATCAGCATCACTCCTCAACTAAGCGGACCCGGCTGCCATCTTGAATCTCCCGGTCCGTATTTACAATGATTTTTTGCTGGCTGTTCAGCCCTCCTTCGGCCAAAGCCGCGTAGCTTTCGTTTTTCTCCAGCACATCTACCGGATTCTTCCGGACTGCCAGCTCTTCCCCTAGGACGCTGTTTCTTTCTTCCATCACATATACAAAGTATTTGCCGTTTTCCTGACGCAACGCGGAAACAGGAACGCAAATCTCATAGGTTTTGGACTCTTTTTTGACGGTATATTCGGCTGCGTCCCCGATGTCCCCTACATTTGCAGGTAAGCTGACCACCAGCTTGCGGATCTTGCTGCCGGACTCATCTTCTGAAGTGACAATATTCGTCACCGTGAGATCCTTTTGCTCCTCCAAAACTTTAGGTCCTTCCAAAGTGACTGCAGCCCCTTTTTCCACATACTTTTCATCTTCTTCTGCTATGGGCGCTTCAAACTGAAAGGCCGTCTTTTCCTCCACCATCAAAAGAACCGCGCCCTCCGTGCTCACCTCTCCCGTATGCACATTCAGCTTAGTGATGGTCCCGTCTGTAGGCGCATAAACCTTACCACCCTTCTCCTTTAGGTTTTTCAGCTTATCCAGAGCCATATCCTTTTCCTCCTGCTGCAGCTTTCCAATCTCCACAGAGCTATCCCGTCCCTCTGAAATTTTGGCATCCTCTATCTTCCGGGCGGCCTCCTTGATGCTCTCATCCCGCTTGGTCACAGCAGCCTCCAAGGCCTGCTCCTTGGCCCGTATATCATCCAACAGGGCATTGATCTGGCTGGAATCTGGCGGCTCCGTTTCGTCTTCCGCATGAAATCCCTCCTGGCTCTGGTAAAATTCATTCAGCCGCTCATAGGCCACATCCACCTCCGCCTGGGCATTGGCCACAGCTGCGTTCTCTTGGCTGACCGTATCCTCATAGTCCTCCTGGGCCCTGGCAAGGTCGGTGGATTTCTTCTGTCCCTGGACATCCAGCTTACTGGCCGCATCCCCAGTGCTTAAATCCTGCTGGGATACCTCCCGCTCCCTGCTTTTGATCTGTTCCTCCAGCTTATCCATATCCACCTCCAGAAGCACATCCCCGGCTTTCACCCGGCTGCCTTCCTCCACATACATCTTCCTGATCTTCTGATCTGCCTCCATAAAAACAGCCTCTTCTTCAGAGCCAGTCACCTTCCCGCTCCCGGCCACGGTATGAGTGATTACCTGCCTCCCCGGCGTCTTCACTTGGACCCTGGCCACAGTCAGGGAATCCGCCGCCCGGGACAGCACTGTAAATATGAGCATCAGTGCAAAAAAGATTCCGAACATTTCCATCGCTTTTTTTCGGTTCATAATCGATTCTTCCTCCCCTGTTTTATTCCTTCACGGCCGCTGCCACGATCCCCTGCTCTAAATAGTCCTGTCCAGCCAGAAACACAAACAGCGCCGGAAGGAGCGCCACTACCGAGGTGGCAAAGGCCAGCCCCGCTTCCTCCAACGTGATATTGGGAAGAAAAAGAGACATGGGCCACAGGGATTTATCCTTCAAAAACGCCAACGGCTGTTCGATCAGATTCCAATATTCCAAGAATCCTAAGACCATTGCAGAAATGATTCCAGGCGATCCCAAGGGAAACGCCAGCCGCAAAAATATCTGGATCTCGCCGGCGCCGTCCAGCCTGGCCGCATCCAAAAGGGCATCGGGAACAGCGCAGAAAAAACGGTACATCAGAAATACCGGAAAGGTGGAAAACACGCCCGGCAATAGGATTCCCGCCAGAGAATCCAGAAGCTTCAGCCTATCCAGCACCAAATAATTGGACAGCATCAGCACCTGAAAGGGCATCATCATCATGGCAATATATAAAGTAAATAGAAATTTTTTTCCACGAAATTGATATTTAGCAAAAGCCCAAGCCGCAGGAACTCCCACCAGGATCTGTCCCGCGAGCACGCCGAACGTCAGCTTCACGGAATTCCAAAACATCACGAAAAAGGCAGGGGAATCCAGCAGAAGCTTCACATAGGACCATAGGGTCGGATAACGCGCCATCATCCGCCATTTCACATATTCACTGCTTCCTTCTTTCATGATGGGCAGCAGCCATTGGTTCAGCTCCGTCTGTCCCATAAGCGAACCAGCCACCAGAAAGATCAACGGCGCTGCCGCCACCAGCGCCAATAAAAGGAGCATCCCCTGCAGTACGCGTCTCATCACCTATGCACCTCCCTCCTGCGTGTCCCATGCCTTCTGCAGACACAAGACCAGACAGAAAATCACTGCGGCACAAACCACTGCGGCGGCAGCCATTTTATCCAGTGAAAGCTCCCGGTACCAATTATTGAACAGATGCTGCAGCAGGTACATGCTCTCATCGGGATAATCCCCGGCTACCAGATACGCCTCCCTAAATACCTTAAAAGCATTGAGCAGGCTCAGTACCACAATGGTAAAAAGAGACGGCAGCAAATTGGGCAGGGTGATCCTGGTAAAGCATTGCCATCTTCCGGCACCATCCACCCGGGCGGCTTCATATAGGTTCTCTGAAATCCCGGAGAGCCCTGCCACCCACAGAACAATATCATATCCCAGATTTCTCCATATATAGCTGACCACCAGCACATAAAAGGCGGCGCTGGAATTCATCCAGTCTATGCCCTCAATCCCAAAAACAGCCAGCCAGCCGTTGAGGATACCGTTCCCATGGAACATCACGCGCCACAGAAGCACTACCGATGCCACCGGAATGGCCATGGGAAACAAAAATATACTCTTTAAAATCTGCCCAAACTGTTTCTGTCCATATAACAGGACGGCAATGACCAGAGAAAGCCCAACCAGCAGCGGGATGCAGACGGCCAAAAACCGCAGCGTATTTTTGGCTGCCAGCAAAAATGCTGAATTGGTAAAAATCGTCTTATAATTTGCAAGTCCCACAAATGTGCCGTCCACCGCGCCGGTAAACGAGCGGCGCACCACATCCAAAAAAGGAATCCCTATAAAAATACTGGTTCCAAAGAGACTGGGAAGCAGAAAAAAATAACCCATCCGTTCTCTTTTTTTCACATGATCTTCCCCCTTTTCCTATCATTCCTACTTATCATAGACTTTGTACCTCTATTTTTTCTCTAAAATTATTTCTATCTTTTAGAGGTTTCTTACAGATTCCCGTGATATACTAAAGAATACTTTAAGAAACACGGTCCCACCTCATGGGTCCCAAAAATCAGATGAAAGGTTGGTACAATGAGAATTTTGATCGTGGAAGACGACTTAAAATTATGTGAATCCATGAAATACCAGTTGGAAAAAGAGGATTTTGCCGTGGATGCCTGCCACGACGGGGAGGACGGACTCTTCTTCATCCGTGAACAGGTCCATGATCTGATCCTGCTGGACCGGATGCTGCCGTCCATGGATGGCCTGCAGGTGCTTAGGCAGATGCGGAAGGAAGAGATCAAAACGCCGGTAATCCTTGTCACCGCCTTGGGAACCTTAGACGATAAGGTCACCGGGCTGGATTGCGGCGCAGACGATTATATCGTTAAGCCTTTCGCTTTTCAGGAACTCATGGCCAGAATCCGCTGTATTCGCAGACGCCCTGCCAGCTGGGACGACAGCCGGCTCCTCTCTCTGGGCGATATCCGCTATGACCCGGATCAGAAAAAGCTGAGCAAACAGGAATATTCGGTCACTCTTTCCAAAAGAGAGGGAGACCTGCTGGAAGTATTTCTTCGCAATCCTGGCCAGACATTACCTAGAAACACGCTGCTTCTGCGTGTCTGGGGACCCGACACGGATGTGGAAGAGGGAAATCTGGACAATTACATCCATTTCCTCCGCCGCAGGCTCAAGACCGTGCACAGCCAACTGAACCTCAAGACGGTCCGGGGCATCGGCTACTGCCTGGAAGTATTTAAATAACCCCTTACTAAGGGTTGCTCCCTGTCAGTGGTAACCCTATGAAATGCTTTTTATTTCATCGGTCGCAATTTCCTAGGAAACAAAAAGGACAGCCAAGTTATGAAAACCTGGCTGTCCTTTTTTGCTCACTCTGTCAAGTATAAATTCATCTTCTGGCTGACTGCAGAAACAGCCTCCTCCAGACTGACCTTATCGTTAAGGTAGGCAATGGCCTGCGAGCGCACCGCGTCCACAATCAGGTAATTATAAGGAGCCGGCGTTACTGCCGAAGATAAATGCTCCACCATCCAGTCGATCTCCTCTTGTTTGAATTCGACGGTTGTCAATATGATATCAATAGTTTTTCCATCAATTTCCATCGTGGTCCCACTGGAAGATACTCCCTCATAGTTCCAATAGCTGCCGCCTTCCAAGACTGCCCGGTTGACCGGGAAACCTGCATAGGAAGTAACCGCCTGCGCATCCTTGGAAAGAAAATACGATACAAACTTTTTCGCCGCGTCTTCTTCCTTACACTTGGAACTGATGCCCAGCATCAGATTGGGAACAAAGCAATTCTCAGCCTGGCCGTTCCATGTCTCTATCACAGATCCCTTTTCCCGCATAACGGCACATGCCTGTGAGTATCCGTCAAGGCTGGACAAGGTGCCATAGGCCAGCCGGCAGAAGCCTCCATACTGCATCAGCAGATCCGAACCGATACTCGTATAATAATGGGCCATACTATCATAATCTGCCAGCATATCCTCATCTGAATAATTTTTCGCCTGTGGATTTTTTACCGTTTTAAAAATGCGTTTGAGCTGCGTGTAAAATTCAGACAAAGCTTCTTCATCCACAGAACCGTCTTCCTTCGTCCAGGCAGGGGAGCAATTGTCGGTCCACTCCCCCACCAGCGAATAAGCCCATTTATATGGTCCAAATGCATAATCATCCGGATTTTCCGCCTGGAGCCGTTCCCCGGCATCCGCCATGGTCTTCAAATCCTCAATCCCGTCCAAATCCTCTTCTTTTCCCATCATCACCGGAAGGCCGATATGGCTTGGCATCACATAGATTTTCCCGTCGTTTTCATAGCTCTTTGTAATATTTTCTAAAATCCCATCGGTGTCTGCCACTTCCTTTATGACATCGCTGATATCCATTAAAAGCCCTTTTTCCGCGTAGGAATCCACCGGCATATTATCCAGCAGGAATACATCAGGGCCCTTGCCTGCCATCACCTCCGTATTCAGGTTTTTCAAGGCATCCGATACCGTCATGCCGTCCTCACCGGATAGTCCAACCTGGTAATCCACATAAATATCCGGATACATTTTCTGAAACATGGGAATCACCTGGCTCACAGTATCATCCTCCAACAGAGAATAAAGCTTCAAGGTAGTGCCTGGCACCGTAGGTGTATCCTTGGAATAGGTATAATGATAAATTTTACTCTTCACATCATCCATAGCTAAAAGGAAGAAATCGTTATCGTTTCCCTTAAGTAACCTCTGAAAGCCCACATAAGCGCTGGAAATACTGCACAGTTTCCCATCCACAACCTTTTCCACGGTATTTCCGCCAAAATGGTGGGAAAAGATCCCTTCACGGGAACAGTAAAAAATCCCATCCTCCTCTCCCTTTGTAAATACCACCGGCTTAGAGCTTGTATTTAACAGCTCTAAATTATTTTTGTCATCGGATATCTGGTCATTTAATACCTCATCCTTATCCAGCGGGCTGCCGCTTTTTGCATCATATAGCTGCACCTGATGGTCTCCGATGACCACGATACGATCTCCTACCACGGAAAAGGTTACCACACCATCAATCTCAAAATTCTGGATCGTCTCCCCGGTGGTCCCATCATACATTGCCAGCAAATCATAAAAGCCTTGTGCCACAAGAGTGCCGTCACCGGTGAATTCCATATTCAGTAACTGAGGATAGCTGGCATCTTGTTTTACCGTATCGCTTAAATCCCGCACTGTCCCATCGGCCTCCAGCACAAAAAGCTTTCCGTTTCCCTCCTCCATGTTGGACATGGATACCGCTGCTTTTCCGGAAGTATCCAAGGCCACCTGGTCAATAAATTGGGTGTTCTTATCCTCTATCTGGGGAAGGGCCTCCCCCAGCTTTGTATTTTCCACCCAGGCCCCGTCCTGGTAATCCCAGATATGAAGCTTCTGTTCCTGATCCGCTCCCGCCATGCGCAGGGTGCCGTCCTCCAGCATGGTGATATCCTTGATGCCTGACAGATCATCCTGTGGCAATGCTATCTCCTCTTCCAGATATCGTCCCATGGCTGCGCTGCCGGTATCCTCTCCTTCTCCTTTGCTGCCTCCGCATCCCGAAAGCACCGCAGATACAGCCAGCAGCAAAGCCATTCCCATTCCCCATATTTTTTTATTCATAATATCCTCCCATCTGCCCGACCAGTACCGGGCTATTTTGTAATCCGATGGTAACACCTCATTCTCTAAAGAATCTCTAATCCTTTAGAGGTTTTTTTCAGGATTCTATGTTATACTGATGTCCAGATTCAGGCCTGGTTCTCTGCCAGGCTTCTATCAAAAACCATAGAAAAAGGACGGATAACTGCCATGATTTTTCGCAAGCTTCATATCCAATTGACCATACTTTTTACCCTCGTCACCGGTTTGGTAATCGCCGCTATGACCTGTGTCTGCCTGTATATTTCCGAAGCAGACCGCCGGGAAAACAGCTATACTGCTTTCGTTAACGATATGAATTCCATCCTGGATTATCTGGAAAACCAGCCGGTTCTGTCCCTCCAATGGATCCGTGAAATTGAACAGCGTTACGGCCTGTCACTGGAAATCCTGGACAATCAAAAGCCCCTCTTCATCTCCGCCCTAGAGGATGAAAGATCTCTGGAAGAGCTCTTTTCCTCTGCCAAAAAAACAGCCAAAGAACAATTTGAAATCGAAGCGCTCTTTTCTTCTGACCAGGAAATCACAGAACATGTAGAATTTTCCATGAAAACAGAGGACCAAAAGAAATATTATGCCTGTGTCGCTTGGATCCCCAAAAAGGAAGGAGGAATCCAAGTTACCAGCCTCTATCCCTTGGATAACCTATACCGCCAATTCTCCCAAGGGCGGCTGTACTTTCTGTTGGCCGCCGTTTTGGCCGTCCTGGTCCTGGGTATCTTCTCTTGGTTCTATACAGGCAGGCTCCTTGCTCCCATCGAGCAAAACCAAAAAAGGCAGACCCAGTTCATCGCAGCGGCTTCCCATGAGCTTCGGGCGCCTCTGGCTGTCATCCTCTCCAGCTTATCAGCAATGAAGATTGCGGACGAAACAGACATTCCCCGTTTTTACCAGGCCATTGAGAGCGAAGGAAACCGAATGTCCCGTCTGGTAGAGGACATGCTCTCCCTGGCAAATGCCGATAACCAAACCTGGAGCGTCACCCTTCATCCGGCTGAACTGGATACCCTGCTGCTGCAGGCTTACGAAAGCTATGAACCCATAGCTGCCAAAAAACAAATTCATCTACAGATTTCTCTGCCTTGGGACGCCGTGGAGCCTTGCCCCTTGGATGAAGCCCGCATCCTTCAGGTGCTCTCCATTCTCCTGGACAACGCTGTAAGCTACACGCCATCCGGGGGATGCATAGAGCTATCTCTGGAAAAGAAAAAAGAGTTTTACCAGATCACCGTAGCCGACAATGGACCCGGAATCCCCGATGACCAAAAGGACTCTGTGTTCCGCCGCTTTTACCGGGCAGACAGCGCCCATCACGACCGGGAGCATTTTGGCCTGGGGCTTTGCATAGCCGAGGAAATCATCCGTCTGCACCACGGCAGGATCACCGTAATGGATACCCCGGGAGGCGGCGCTTCCTTTCTCGTACTCCTGCCCCAAAACACCAGCCTGCCATCACTCAGGAAATAACAAGAAAACAGTCCCCATAAGAGCATATAAGGTCTTATGGGGACTGTCTATTTTCTATCGTGCTTTTATTCTAAAGGTCTTAATCCCTTCTCAACGCATCGATTGGATTCAGGTTCGCAGCCTTAATAGATGGCAGCAAGCCGAATACCAGACCGATGGCCATGGAAAATACCACAGAACCGATGATCGCTGGCATACTGATAGCCGTAGGCGTCTTCGACACCTGGGATACCACCTGTGACAAAATCACCCCTGAGATCACGCCCAGCACACCGCCGATGCTGGTGAGCACGGCTGCCTCTGTCAAAAACTGGGTCAGTATCTTTTTCTTTCTGGCACCGATGGCCTTTTTCAGACCAATTTCGCTGGTACGTTCCGTAACAGAAACCAGCATAATGTTCATAACGCCGATGCCGCCGACCAAAAGTGAGATGCTGGCAATCCAAATCAGCTGGCTGTTGGTGCTTTCACTCAGGCTTTGGAGGTTCCGCACGCGCTCCATCACGTCTTCATTCTTATATTTGACCGTGGCAGTCTTCGTATCAATTCCTTCGTTGAGAACATCTGCCGTCTTCTGACCGGCAGCGCTCATATTCTCTGTGCTGTCCGCCTGCACCACCGCGTTCTGTGGCTCATCGTATTTGTACACAATGGGCCAGGCCGCACTGGGAAGCAGCACCTTTCCGCTCTCTGTCTGGTTGTACTGGTAGTATTCCTCTAAGGAATTGATGACCGGCTCATAGGTGTCCTGCTGTATGATGACTCCTACTACCACAAAGGGCTCCCCCTTGATCTCGATGGTCTGTCCCAGCGGACTTTCATCACCGAACAGCCCGTTGGCGGAATTCTCATCCAGCAGTGCCACCTTGCGGTACTGCGCATAATCCTTTTCCACAAATCCCCGGCCTGCCTGTACCACATAACCGCAGGTATCCAGGTAATCCTTATCGATTCCCAGCACCTGGCCGCCTTGCAGGCCCTGGTTCTTATAAAAAATGCTGTCCGCATAGCTGCGGCTGTAATAAAAAGAAGCATTTTTCACATGGGGCAGCTTCTTGATCTCTTTCTTCTGCTCATCGGTGATCACCGATGTTTTTGCGCCGGTACCATATTCCACATCATATTCCATATCTCCATCATAGAGACGGACATTCACCGTGTTGTTGCCGGAGCCGATGAGATTCTGCTTGATCTGCTCGCTGGTTCCTTTGATGGTGGACACAATGGAAATGATGGAAGCAATTCCGATGATGATACCCAGCATGGTCAGGAAAGAACGCATCTTATGAGACCAAATTCCTTGAAACGCAAGTCTGATATTTTCTAACATAATCCGCTCCTCCTTCCTTAATAAGCGCCGTAAAGCTCATCCATTGAACCTTCACGTGTCTTCGCTCCGTCTGTCACTTCTTTGCCGTAAGGAAAAGCGATCTTATCTTCCATGGTCAAGCCGCTTAAGATCTTCACAGAATATCCGTCCGTACTCACCTTGGCTTCCACAATCTGCTTTTTCAGTTTTCCGTTGTCATCCTTATACACATAATACTGTCCATTTTCAGAACGGACAAAGGCCTTGGCGATATCAATGCTATCGCTCATGCCCGCCTGGCTGCCGCTGAGCAGGATATTCACACCCTCCCCATTGCTTAACTGCACATCGTCGGACACCACCGCAATAAACGGGTAGAAGGAGGAATTGGTATTGCCGCTTCCATAATAACCGCTGGAATTCCCAGGATATTGGGAAATCTCAGTGATTTCCGCCTGGAAGCTGTTACCAGTCTCATAAGAGGTACAATTGAGCACATCTCCTTCTTTGATGGATTCCAGCATCAGCTCACTGATGCTGCCCTTGACATAAAAACCGCCATCACTTTGGATCTCCATAAAGGCATCCCCTTCATAGGTTCCCGTGACCGGATCTCCCATCTTGGTCACCGTGCCGTTCACAGCGCTGACTACTGTCTTCTTGTCCAGACTTCTCTGGAGCCTGGATATTTTAATATCGGATGCCTTGATCTGGATTTCCAGCTCATTGATCTGCCGTTTCTGCTCCTTGATGGCCTGTTCTCTGGTCATTCCGGAGTCATCACCGCCGTCATCGTCCCAATCGTCGCCCCAGTCATCATCCCCCGGTTCTTCCGGTTCCGGCTCCGGGGTTGGTGTGGGAGTGATCACTTGATCCGGATCCAAATCCATTCCCGGATCCGTGGCGTGATCCAACGTATAGACGGATGTCTCCTTCGGATCCACCGGATTGGTCAAGAGGCCGCCGTTGCGCACGTAATAGCCGATCAAAGACTTGCTGCCATCCTCTTCATCCAGTTTATCATCCTTATGGAATTCCAAGCGGAACCAGTAACCGCCCTCTTTTAACAGCTCCACGCCCTCCGCATCATAACCAGCGGCTTCATTCAAAAAGGAGCCCTTGACGGTCACTTCGCCAGTGGCACTGCTGCACAAAAATACAAATGGGTCTTCTTTCGTGCCTGTCCCGCTGTGCTTTTCTTCTATAGAATCCAAAACTGTATAAAATTTGTTTTTCTCGTCTCCTGCCGGGGTCTCCGTAGGTGTGGGAGACGGAGTCGGCGTAATTTCCTCCTCCCCGGATGGATCCTCCGGTGTAAATCCCGGCGTCTCTCCTGTCTCCGGCTCAAAAGAGATCAAAGAAGGAAATGCCGCAGCCGTCACATGATCCGTATCCAGAGGCGGCATGGCAATGCCGTATACCACAGCAGAGCTTTCTGTTCCGCTCTCATTGGTTCTAGCGATATTGCCGCCTGGCTCTTCGGAAGGGTCCAGGTCGTTCGGTTCCTCAGGATCCTCTCCTGTATTCTCCCCGAAAAGCGAATTGGCTTTGGGTTTGTCTTCATCACTGCCGCTTCCCGGCAGTGTAGACGGCCCGTTCGTCTCGCCTTCCTCTTCCTCAATCGGCCCCCCATTTTGCAGGCTGGCCAGCCGCTCCTTAGCTTTTTTGAGGTTTTGCTGCTGTTGCTGTTTGGTGAGAACAGCGATTTCCAATTCCATTTCTTTCAGAGTCATATCAAAGGTAATCAGCTTATCCCCCCGGCGCACATGGTCACCCTGGGCCACATAGACCTTCTCTATGATGGAATCCTTGTCCAGCTTCACTTTCTGGGTTACGCTGGTCGCAACCTGTCCCTCAATGCTTTCCTCATTGTACATTCCCATGGACATGTTGGACACTGGCACCACCAAAACGGTTTTGGCATTGGCATTTCTCGCCGCGATGATCCCGCCTGTGACTAAAGAAATAACCAACAGTACGGAGACCACGCTGATGACAACCTTTTTCTTAATGCTCATCGCCGCCTCCTTTCTCCGTCAATTCCCCGTCCCGGATCAGGACGGTCCTGGCGGCATGAGAGGCAATGTCCGCATCATGGGTGATCATCAGCACCGTAACGCCTTCATCATTGAGCTTTTGGAACAATTCCATCACCTGGTCTCCGGACCTGCTGTCCAAAGCGCCCGTAGGCTCATCTGCCAGGAGGATCTTCGGATTGTTCACAATGGCCCGGGCGATAGCCACACGCTGCATCTGTCCGCCGGAGAGCTGATTCGGCCGGAAATCCACACGGTCCGCCAGCCCCACGCGCTCCAGGGCCTTAAACGCCCGCTCTTTCCGTTCTTTCTTCGGCACTGATGCATAGTTCAACGGCATTTCCACGTTTTCCAGGGCGGTCTGCTTCGGCAGCAAATGAAAGCTCTGGAATACAAACCCGATCTTATGCAGCCGCAGATCAGACATTTCATTTTCCGTACAGTGGTTAATATCCTGTCCATCCAGGAAAAAATCCCCTGAGGTGGCCTTATCCAAACAACCGATGATGTTCATCAATGTGGTCTTACCGGAACCGGAAGGGCCCATAATAGCCGCATATTCGCCTTCCTCCATAGTAAAATTTACATTTTTCAGTACCGGCACCTTGATTTTTCCCTGCATATAATCCTTGTATATATTGCGAAGTTCCAGAATCATTACGGCGCCACCCCCTCCTGCACGTTTTCCTGCACGATCACATCGTCGGCAAATGGGCCGTCGGGAGATTCACTGATATTTTCCATATCCTGTTCGCTTAAGTCCGCATCCGCGCCTGGGCCCTGTTCAATCATCGGACTGTCATCCAGAGGCTCTCCATCAATAGGAGTACCTTCTTCTGCATTTTCTCCGTCAGCCGGAAGGCCTTCCTCCGGGTTTTGCCCCTCATCGCCTCCGGTATATGGAATCTGCGCCCCGTCATTGATCTCCGTGGGCAGCCCTTCTTCCAGCGCCGCTGTGGGATATGCAATGCAGTCCTCCATATCCAGTCCCTTGACAATTTCATATTTGTCCAGGTTCTCATCATATTCTCCCAGCTCTACCGGCTGCTTCACCAGCTTATCCTTGTCATTGGCCATCCAAACATAGGGAGCTTTATCCACATCTGCTATATAGAAGGAATCCAGCCACAGGCCGTCCTTGACCTCATCCTGGCCGAAGTCCATTTCGATATACACATGCTGCCCCAGCATCAGTCCGGAAGCATCCTCCAAGGATACATAGAACGGATAGGAAGAAGAGGACGTCTGCGCCTCCTCACCGCCGGAGCTCATGCCATAGCCAATCACCATGCTGCCGCCCCCGCTGTTGCTGCTGTTGATCGGGTGTTCCCGGTCCACGGTACCCATAGCACCCTGCCAGGTCTTGTCCTGATCCACGCGGGAACGAATGATGACTGGAGAGCCCTCAATGATAGAGCTGGCATTGGTCTCATTGACCACGCCCTTCACCCGGTAGGTACCTGTTCCTAAGATGGTAATGAACGCAGAATTTTCTCCATCGCCGCTTCCGCTGTTCATCATATCCAGATCGCCCGGACTCCCGGAAGAGTTCTCGTCCAGTTTGCTGGTGTCAATGCTCTTGATCACACCGTCGATTTCGCTGGTGATCACCGTATTGGCTGCCGCACTTTGAAGCTTCTCGATCTCCTTGGCTTTGCTTTTCTGGGAATACTCATTTTTCTTAATGTCCATCTTCGTCTGTTGAATCTGGATGGTATAAGAAAGCTGGTTGTCCTGGGTAGCCGTCTTCTTCTCCTTCTCCAGCGTTGCCAGCTGGTCTTGAAGGCTCATTACGTCATTTTTCAGCTGCTCCAGCTCCAACTGTGCCTGCTCCAAGTCGTCCTGGCTGGCACTGGCATCGTATTCAAAAAGCGGAGTTCCCGCCTTGACCTCCTGCCCGGCTGTAACCTTCACATCCTTAACCACACGGTTGCTCTCCAGCTTCACCTCCACCGTCTGTTGAGGCTCCACCACACCGGCATACCGGTTCTGCGTCCCGGAAGCAGTCTCCGTAAGTGAGCTGACGGTGGATACATAGACCACATTGCCCGAATCCTTGCTCCCGCCGCTTATGCGGTCTCCGAAGAAATGCCATCCGAAGCCTGCCAGAAGTCCTGCTACAACCACTATCCCCCCGATAATGGCAATTTTTCTCTTCATATATTCCCTCCTAAAATTCTGTAACCACATTTATTCCCCTGCTGTCATCTGCCATTTTGACAAATCATTTACATTATAACAAACAACCTGTGAAAAAAAAAGGAAAAATACCGGATAAGGCCATAAAATACGTTAATATTGACATTTTTCCATCATCTGGTACACTATAGGATAGGGTGCCGGTACCTTTTCCGGCACCGATCTGATAGAAAGGAAGGAACTTATGAAGAAGATAGCTAGGTACCTATCATTTCTTCTGCTCTGTCTGGCTTTGTTCTCCTTAACAGGATGTGCCAACATTGAAAAGCCTGACATTGAAGAAGTGATTACCGGCAAGCTGGATCTTTTAAAGAATCTGGATACCGCCACTACACAAAAGTATATCTCCTACAAGGAACTATTCCCGGACGCGGCTAAGACAAGCTCAATTCCTACAGAAGTGGAAGAAGTCTTTTCTCTCTTTTTCAAGGACTTTGATTACAAAATCCTCTCTCTGGATGTGGAAGAAGAAACAGCCACTGCCAACATCCGTCTGCAAACCATCGACGCACAGACTCTGGCAAAGGATTTTGCCGCCGCTCGTCTGAAGCAGTA
Source organism: Blautia sp. (assembly GCA_050944615.1). Classification (GTDB taxonomy): domain Bacteria; phylum Bacillota; class Clostridia; order Lachnospirales; family Lachnospiraceae; genus Blautia_A. The sequence goes on along the minus strand of JBMNRL010000022.1, from coordinate 5,680 downwards.
CATCACCGCTGCCGCCGATTCCCAAAATACGAATGAAAACGCCAATGATTCCTTAGAGGCACACTATTTATTATTGAATAAAATACTGAAGAATAAGGACTATCCTACCGTAGAAAACACTTGTACCATGCATTTAATCAACAACAACGACGCATGGTATATTAAGAGCGACCTCACCCTGGAAAATGAACTGGTGGGCGGCTTTATCTCCTATCTGGCCGATACCAGCCTGCTCAGCGCCAAGGATGCGGCGGACATCTATTTTGATACCATCAAAAATATGGATGAGGACCAATTCTCCAACTATCTGGGCTTAAATGAGGCATTGGATACGGAAGATCCAGCTAAAAAAGATTTGGCTGAAGCACTGCTGGCCCAGGTACATGACCATTTTGATTATCAGATCCAAAATGCCAAGGATGACGGTTTCACCGCTAATGTGGATGTGGAATTGACCACCTTGGATGCCAAAAAGGTGCTGGCCAACTACGAAACCAAATTGGACGCCTACCTGGCTACTCCGGAAGCCGTCATTGATGGCGCCGACGGCCGTACGGACAAATCCCAGGAGCTTCTTTTGGAAGAAGTCCAAAACAGCACAGATACCATGACAGTGAATGCACAGGTCCAGCTGGTCAACGATGGGGTGACCTGGAAGCTGCAACTGGATCCCGCCATCGGAAGCGCCCTGTTCGGCAATCTGACCAACGTTCCGGCTCCTTCCGATCCAGATACCAAAGATGTCGGTTCCACGGATGAAGCTTCCACGGATGAGGACAGCTCCAGGGACAGCAATGATTCCGAATCCGTCGCATCCTCAGAAGAAGATTCCGGAGATTTTTCTCCTGAAGATGAAGGGTCCGAAGACGAAAATACAGACAACTGGGACAACGAATAAAAACCAAACAAATCGGACCACCGATTATGCTCGATTGACAGGACTGACGGCAGTCACAGCCGCCAGTCCTTCTTTTATTTCATCAAAAAAGCTCCGGATACCCCCTCAAAAAAAGCTGCGCTTCTTGCCACACCACATGACCCTCCCTGTCTTTTGATCAAAAAAACTGTCTCTTATGCACCTTCCCTTGTTTTCCTAAAAAGATTGGGATATACTGAAAAAAATCGAGAAAGGGGAGCTTCCGATGACTAAAATAGCCATATGCGATGATGAAACAGATGTACAAAAACAAATGGCCGGATATCTGGCCGCGCTTTCCCCGCTCATCCAGACAGACTGCTACGGAAGCGGTGAGGAACTGCTCTCTTCCGGCATCACCTACGATATTTTGTTCCTGGATATCGACATGAAAGGGATGTCCGGCATCGATACCGCCAGACGGCTGCGCCTGAAGGATAAAAAAGCGAAGATCATCTATGTGACCGCTTACGAGGATTTCCAAAGCTATGCTTTTTCCGTACATGCCTTCGGCTATCTGATAAAGCCGGTACAAAAGGAACAGATCCTCTCCCTGCTTAAAGAAGCCCTGGATTATACCGAAGAAGAAATAAACGGACCTAAGATCCGCCTTCAGACGGAGGAGGGCTATCAAGAGCTGCTGATCAAGGACATTTACTATTTTGAATACCAAAACCGCAGGATCAAAGGCGTCACCACTTCCGGAACCTATCATCTATCCGGCACCATCAGCGCCCTGGGCGATAAAATGATGGCATTTGGATTCGGGATTCCCCACAAAAGCTTTGTGGTCAACTTAAATCATTTGAAAAATATCAAGGGCTACGATCTGTATCTGACCAATGGCAGCATTCTCCCGCTGTCCCAGAAAAAATCCGTCCAATTCCGGGAACAGCTGGCCCAGTGGCTGGCGCAGCAGATCTGATAGGAGAAAGGCACCAAGTACAAGCAAGGAGGGACTGCTATGTTTGCGGTAATTTTAAATTTCATATTTTCCATCTTAGAGCAGCTGACTACCTGCCTATGCTTGTATTTCTTCATGAAGCATAGCCTGCCGGAAATCCATGCCCGGAAAATTTGGTATCCCACTGCCTTCACCCTTTATGGCATCGGCAGTTACGTTTTCACTATCATCGGTCAACTCTATCGTTTTCCCTGGCTTGGTGTGATCTTCATGTTTTCCGGCATAGTGATCATCAGCTGGCTTTTGTTTCACAAAACGGCCTGGCCAATTTTCTTTGACATGCTGTTTGGCGTTCTTTTATTTTTGTCCATGGAGATCGGCATTTTTCTGGCAAATGAAATCCGTCTGCTCACCCAGGCAATACCAGCGCCTTGGGTTGGGATCCTGGCCATGGGAACCAAACTTATCCTGATGATCCTGGTCACGGCCTTGAGCATTTTCTGGCTGAAGCAGTACCAAAGCAGCGCCTTGAGCCAGAGACAAGCGGTATCCATACTGATTCTTCCAATTTTCAGCATGTTTTTCTTCTGCTCTCTCATGGAAATGAGCCTAGTCTATGTCCAGTTGAAAAACTTCGCACTGCTCATCGTCAATCTGGCCGCGCTGCTGCTTTTGAATTTTTATTTTCTATACCTATTCGGCTATCTGTTCCGCAGCAATCATCTGGAACAGGACTTAAAGCTCTATCAGGCACAAAACGAGCTGCAATACCGCTATTATGAGCAGCTGGAACAAAAATACCAGGAATCCCGCAAAACCATCCACGACATGAAAAATCATCTGATGGCGGTGGAACGGCTCTATCAGGAAGATGGGAAGGGCCCGGATGCCAGGGAATATGTACAGAGCCTCTATCACATGCTCAATATCCTGGGAGAAAAATATTATACTTCCAATAAAATGCTCAACATTATTTTCAACGACAAACTCACTCTGGCACAAAGCAAAGGAATTACCGTAACCGCGGAAATCGGAGATGTGGACCTTTCTGATCTGCGGGATATGGATGTCACGACAATTTTTGCCAATCTGTTGGACAATGCCATAGAGGCAGCACAGGAATGCAGCGAAAGCCCATATATCCAGATCAAGCTCCAGCAAATACAGGACTTCCGGGTCATCAGCATACAAAACTCCCGGGAGGACGGAGTTGTCAAAAAGGGGCATATGGGAATTGGCCTGAAAAATGTACAGCAAACGCTGAATGCCTATTCGGGCACCCTGCATCACGAAGCCATTCAAAACGAATACCGGGTGAGCATTATGCTCCCCAAAAAGGAGGCACTATGATCTATGGACTGCTCGGTTTGTTACTATGTATTGGTATCCCTGCCATCAGCGGCATTTATTTTGCCTGCTGCAAAAAAGGGACACTGGTTACATTTTTCGTGGGAATGCTGACCTTTGTCATTACCCAGCTGGTGCTGCGGCTTCCGATTTTAAACCTGCTTAGCAGCCGTTGGGACTGGTTTTCTCTGCTCCCGGTGAGCAGCCCTTATCTCTATGCGGCTATCCTGGCCTTCAGCGCAGGCATATTCGAAGAGACCGGCCGCCTCATCGGTCTGAAATATATCCGCAGGGGCAAGACGGATTGGATGAACGGGCTGGCCTTCGGGCTTGGTCACGGAGGGATCGAAGCGATCTGGGTGGCATCCCTTGGCCTTCTTCCGGCCCTTTTTAACGGCACCCTCTCCATGGCTGGCATCCAAGGGCTGGCCATAGGGCTGGAACGGCTGTGCGCCATACTGTTCCATATGGCAATGACGATGCTGGTCCTTCATGGAATCCGCTGTCACAGCCTGTGGGGATGGTTCCTGGCCGTCCTGATCCATGGGATTTTTGATCTAACCGTGGTTGTACAGCAGCCCGTCTTCCTATGGACCGTGCTGGCTGTCACTGCCCTCTCATCCCTGTTTTATCTGTTATGGACAAAAAAACATTGGACAACTAAAAAGGAGATTACACTATGAAAAAGATGATTACTTTGATTTTAACTACAGCAGCTATTCTGTGCCTGTTCACCGGCTGTGGCAAAGGCAGCAAGCTGCCGGAAGGCTTTGACGAAGAAACCGTCAAAGCTCAGGCCATCCAGGATATCGAACTGGCCGCTTCCGATGACTATGAGGGATGGAAGGCCCGGTTCGAGGATGAACTCCAACCACATATTACCGAGGATTCCTACCAAGGGCATTTGGAAAATCTGAAGAAACACGGAGCCTTTCAGGAATACGGCAAATATGCCTTCGTAGGCCAGGAAAAGGACGGAAAAAAATACGCTGCCATCGTCATCATCGTCAAATACGAGGAAGGTGACATCCAATACAGCGTAGGCTATGATGAAGATATGAAATTGGTCCAATTTACAACAAAATAAAAAGTACAATACCGGGGACGGCATCTAATGCTTGTCCCCGGTATTTTTTTTCTTTAAAATGCTTTTATAACCGCTCGACTGTCTTCCTCAAACGCATCAGATCGTTGTCCAAATGCTGGTACATCTCCACATAATAGGGATATAATTGATCGTACGCATCCACCCATTCGTCCACCGGCTGAATGATCTCATTTACCTTGATGATCTGCTCCGCAGCCTTTGTCAGGCTTGGGAATACCCCCACCTTATGACCCACGATCAGCGCGTCTCCCACCGGCACATCCCCGGATTTCTCATCCAGCAGATACACCGGCATATGAAGCATGGAGGCCTTTATCTGGGACCAGGTGCGGCTTTTGGCACCGCCCCCGCAAATGCGGAGCACCTTAGCTTTAGCGCCGGATGCCTTCACCGTCTCCATCACATGACGGAGGGCATAGGCGGTGCCTTCAAATACGGAGCGCACCAGATCACACCGTTTCATTTCCATTCCCATGCCGATAAACATGCCTCTGGCATATTCATTCCACAGCGGCGCCCGTTCGCCCAGCAGATACGGATAGAAAAAGATGCCGCCAGAACCCGGCTTGGATTCCAAAGCCAATTCATTCAGATAGGTATAGATATTTTTATGGTTTTCCTGCGCATATTGACGTTCTTCAGCTCCCAAGGTCTCTATGAACCATTTCAAAGCCGCCCCGCTGGTCTGGATCGGCGCATCATAGACCCATGGCATTCCATCGATGGCACAGGGCTTGGTAACCACCGGCAGATCCGGCGCGCTTTTCACATCGCTGCCCACAAATACTAAGGATGTGGTTCCGGAGGACTCTCCCGCCTCTCCCAGGCGGCTCATTCCGGTGGCATGCATGGATGCCATGGCGTCACTGCATCCGGCCACCACTGGAATTCCGGCCATAAGCCCGGTGGCTTTCGCCGCATCCTCTGTCACAAAGCCTATAATTTCATCCACCAGCTGAGGTTTGGGAAGCATTTGCTCCAGATCCACCCCGATCACTTCACCGATTTCCTTGGACCATTCCATGGTGTTGATATCCAGACACTGGGTCCGGGATGCCTGGTCGATATCCATGGTCATTTTTCCCGTCAATTGATAGTTGATATAAGAGCTGGCCTGTAAAAAACAGGCAGTTTTGGCAAACAGCTCCGGTTCATGCTTTTTAAACCACAAAATTTTGTTGGGTAGAAATGCCACCGCTGGCTGGCCGCCCACAATCTGGACGAACCGGTCGAAGCCGATCTGATCCACGATATAATGAAGCTCCTCGGCAGAACGGTTGTCCTGGTACGTCATGGCATTTCTCAGCGGATTTCCCTCTGCATCCACTGGAAGCATCGTCACTGTATGAGAGCTGATGGAGATTCCCCGGATCCGTTTGACCACCTCAGTCCCTGCCGTGCTGGT
>JBMNRL010000021.1:0-56286 GCA_050944615.1 Blautia sp. | reverse complement strand
AAAGATTCTCTGAAATATCCACGTCGAATTTTTATTAAATACCATAAACAATGTCCTGGTAATAAGGCGTTATTTTTAAGACACAAGAAACCATCACTTATGAGGCCATGCGGCTGAACGCAAAAAAAGAAGGGGACAAAAATGAATTCCTATGACAGGGAAAAAGGATTATGGAATAAAATCTACGCAGATTACCAGCCGGTGGATTTGAGAAATACGATTTTGACGGTGGAGCCGGGGTTTGACAATTGTCTGCAAAAATTCGGGAAAAAGACCAGCCGCGTATTAGATTTTGGGTGCGGAACCGGGGATATCCTTTTTCAATACATTCAGAATTTCCCAGAAAAGAAGGGTATCGGCATCGACGAATCAGAGCAGGGGATCGCCTTTGCAAAAAAGACAGCAGAGATGAGTGCATACTATGGACTGCATTTTTTCACTGGTGACAGCAGTCTGCTGGCTGATTTTGAAAATGATGAATTTGATGGGATCATATTGTCAAATGTTCTGGATGTGATGCCAGAGAAAGCGGACGAGAGCATTCTTGGGAAGCTGGACCGTATTCTTGCACCAGGTGGCTGCTGGTTCATTAAACTGAATCCTTATTATTCTGAGAACGATCTGAACATGTTTGATTATCAGAAAAAAGAGGGCCACCTGTATGAGAGAGACGGAATTCTCCGGCTTCACCAGGAAACAACCGAACACTGGAAAAGAGTATTGGGCTCCTATGGCTGCATGATGCAGTACTTGGAATTTGTGTATCCCTGGCAGGAAGGATGGAACCGGTTGTTTTTGTTGAAAAAACCTTTGCATTAGCTAAAAAGCCCGTGGAATACAAAAAAAGGAAGCAGATTTTTGAAAATCCGCTTCCTTTTCTGACCTTATAATACCACAAAATGGCCAGTTTTTCAAGTCTTGTACTGCTTTTGGGTCTGCCTTATCATGAGAGGAACGAAAACGATGAGGAGGGGTTGGATGGAAAACACAAGCTTTGATCTGGTATCCTTGGGAAATAAGAAAGAAGAGAAGGAACGACTGTTATCCTGCATCCGTCAGACCGGGCAGAGATATGGTTTGACACTAACCGACGAGGAGACCCGGGCATTGATGGCAAAGAGGGATGACAGCTTGAAGAAATACCACCGGGTGGAATTTGGGCGCGGCATGCTGGACAAGCTGGTCTATACCTTCTGTGATTCCCAGTATATCCAGCAGGAGACTTATGGGGAGGTGTTGGGAAGGCTGCAGGATATTTTTTACCGTTTTAAAAATGAAGCGTTGGACCGGCTCAGTGACGATGAGCTGCTGTCTTTTATGAAGGAGCAGTTTGAAAACGTCTGTTTCGGAGATCTGGATTATCTGGAAGGGACTTGTCTGGAACGGTTTTCCAGAGCAATACGCGCTGGATATGAGGGCTTTCGAAAAAGCGGCGGAAAAGAGGAGTACAGCCAATTTGACGAGGAAAAGCGCTGGGATGGGGAATTGTATCAGCAGGTGTTGAAGGAGTTATTCTGGGAATAGGGTTTTGCCAAGCGAAGACACATGGACAGCCCGGACAATCCAAGCAATAAGGGGGAATGCAGATATGATTTATCAGATGGAGGAATTACTGCCTGCAGCTGCAGCTCTGGCAGAGAAATATACATCCGGCGAAAGCTCTTCTGTGACCTATGAGACTGCACAGATGCTCATGGAGGCCGTAATATATTGTATAGAAGAGTGGGAACGCAGTCTTGGGAATGCCCTTGTGGCAAAGGATTTGCCGCCGGCGCAGGAAGCCTGCAAAGCTGGATACGAACAGGTGGTAAAAAAGGTGCGAAAAGCCCGGAAAACTTACCACCGGATTCTAAAGGGCTTTCAAGATTATGGCTGTGAGAATTACCGGGATACCTTACAAAAGGGGATACCCGCCTTTTTTATCCATTATGATGCAAGGTTCCGGCCGCAGGATCACATCCTGACATTGGATTATCCACTGATCAGAGATTACGGGCAGCAAAACGGAATCGACCGGATCTGCCGTTACCTGTCAGGAATTGCTGTAGAGAAAGAGCTTCTGGAGTGCTTTCCAGCTGAGGGAATCCGCCGTCTGCTAGAAGAGACAGAAGATACCTATGGGACTGGTTACATGGGAAATCTCTGCGATCTGGTGCTTACCCGTGCCATTGGCTGCGTCGCGGCGGACCGTCCGGTATATCAGCTGGAGCTGGAGGAAAAAGGCCAAGAGGAGCTTCAGTTATATTTTTCCGGTGATCATCTCCCCAAAATCCAAAGAAAAATCTGTCTGTTCTTGGAGATAATCCTGAATCGTTGTGAATTGGCTCATCTTTCTTCCTATTTTGAGGATTTTGGCAAGGATTTGGCTGTGCGGATTTTTCACGGGACCATCTGACGGGAAACTTGTCGGCACTTTCTCCTTGGAATCCTGACTGGTATCGGCTATAATAAAACTAATTGTTTCGAAAATGCGGCAACACAGGAGGAAAGAAATGGATAACGATTTACGATTTGCGATACTCATCGATGCGGACAACGTATCCGACAAATATATCAAGATCATATTGGATGAGACGGCCGGCATCGGCATTGCCACCTATAAAAGGATCTATGGCGACTGGACCAATCCCCAGCTGGCATCTTGGAAAAATGTGCTCTTGGAGAACTCCATCATTCCGATGCAGCAGTATAGCTATACCACAGGGAAAAATTCGACAGATTCAGCAATGATCATTGATGCTATGGATATTTTATATTCCAATACGGTGGACGGATTCTGCATCGTCTCCTCAGACAGTGATTTTACCAGATTGGCCGCCAGGCTGCGGGAATCCGGGATGCAGGTGATCGGTATGGGAGAGAGTAAGACTCCGAAGCCTTTTATTTCTGCCTGCAACCAATTTAAATATCTGGATCTGCTCTATTCCAACCAGCAGGAAGAAGAAAAAGAGGAAGTACAGGAGAAGCATGCAGAGGCGAGAAATATCATTCATGCACCTGCCAAGCACAAGGAATCCAATCATCTCAAAGACAAAGAGCTCAAAAGGATTCTTCATACCATCAATGGAATCCTGGAGAAGTTTTCTGACGAGGATGGCTGGCTGTTTTCCGGGAAACTGGGGGATCAGCTCTCTAAACGTCTGCCGGATTTTGATGTAAGGAATTACGGGTATTCCAAGCTGACGCCTTTTATTAAATCTCTGGGCGTTTACGAGATCCAGAAAATTTCCAACGGCAGCGGACAAAAACAAATTTATATCCGTATGAAAAATTAAGGGGCAGGTGCATATGAATACCAAAGATTATATGGCTCCTATGGAGGGAATCACCAATTATATTTACCGGAATGCCTATCACAAATATTTTCATCCCATGGACAAGTATTTTACGCCTTTTATCACCGCAAAGCAAAATAAAAGGCTGAGTCAAAAGGAACACAATGAGATTTCCCCGGAGAAAAATGCCGGCCTTTTTGTGGTTCCCCAGATTTTAGCCAATGATGCAGAGAATTTCCTGCAGCTGGCTGGTATTTTCCGGGAATATGGCCATACAGAGGTGAATTTAAATTTAGGATGCCCGTCCCCTACCGTGACAGCCAAAGGGAAAGGCTCTGGTTTCCTGGCCGAGCCAGAGAAGCTGGAGCGCTTTCTGGATACCGTTTTTTCCAGACTGGATATGAAGCTTTCCATCAAGACACGGATCGGCACGGATGATTCAGAAGAGTGGGAGCTTTTGATGAGGATTTATAATAAATATCCCTTGGAGGAGCTGATTCTTCACCCCCGTCTGCAAAAGGACTATTATCAAGGCAAACCGAATCTGAATGTTTTCCAGGATGCCGTTCAAAATGCCAAAGCCCCTCTTTGCTATAATGGAGATCTGCGTACGGCAGAGGATTACCGGATCTTGATACAGAGATTTCCGGATACGGAACGTTTTATGTATGGAAGAGGACTCATTGCTAATCCGGGACTGGTGGGTGAGATCCGTACCGGACAGAAGCTGGAGAAGACCGTCCTGCGCCAGTTTCATGACGAAATTTATATGTCTTACCAGGAAGTGCTGTCCGGGGATACCAATGTTTTATTCCGCATGAAAGAGCTGTGGGCCCATATGGCAGGCTCCTTTGCCCATCCGGAAAAATATTTGAAGAAGATCCGCAAGGCGAAGCAGTGCCGGGATTATGAGACGGCGGTGGATGCTCTTTTTGCAGAACAGGCTCTTATTATCTAATGCATTTTGCCGGAATCCGCGCATATATTGTAAGAAAAAAAGAAGAGGAAATTTTCATGATCTATGTCGTGAATCCCGGTGACAGTGTGTTTTCCATTGCAGCCGCCTTTGGCCTGTCTCCGGAACAGATCCTCTATGAGAATCAACTATATGGACAGCAGCATCTGGTCGTAGGGCAGGCGCTGCTGTTATCTGTTCCGGCCAAGCCACAGGAACTTCTGCCCGCCATGGAGGTCAGCGGGTATGCCTATCCTTTTATTGACATGGGGATCCTAGGGGAATCCATCCGCACAATCCAAAAACTGCTGGTCTTTTCCTATGGCTATACCACGGAGGGAGAGCTGGTGCCTCCCATGGTGGACGATCTGCCGCTTGTCATCACTGCTTGGGAAAATGGTGTCCGTCCGATTTTGGTTCTGACTCCCTTCGGTCCTGATGGAAGATTTAACAATTACCTGGTGAACGTGCTGGTGGAAAATCCACAGATACAGGAACAGCTGATCGAAAATCTGTTATTTACGGTGGAAGACCGGGGCTATGCTGGGGTGGATGTGGATTTTGAGTATATCCTGCCCCAGGACAGAGAAGCTTACGCACAGTTCGTGGGGAGTCTCCGGGAAAGGATGAACGCATTAGGATATGAGGTTTCTGTGGCGTTGGCGCCCAAGGTTTCTGCCGACCAACCCGGTCTGTTGTATGAGGGAATGGATTACCGCCTGCTGGGAGAAAACGCAGACTCCGTATTTTTGATGACTTATGAATGGGGGTATACCTATGGGCCGCCCATGGCAGTGGCGCCGTTAAACCAGGTGCGCCGGGTGGTGGAATATGCGGTCCTGGAAATCCCCGTAGAAAAGATTATCATGGGGATTCCCAATTATGCGTATGATTGGACCCTACCGTATGAACGAGGGGTCACTGCCGCCAGGCTCATCAGCAATGTGGAAGCGGTGCGTATAGCTGCAGAAAATAACGCCCAGATTCTCTTTGACCAAACAGCGGCCAGTCCGCACTTTTCTTACCAGCGGGAAGGTCTTGACCATGAGGTTTGGTTTGAAGATGTACGCAGCATTGATGCGAAACTGCGGTTGGCAGCTGAGTTTGGGCTGGCCGGTGTGGGATATTGGAATCTAATGCGGCCCTTCCGGGCGAATTGGCTGCTGCTTGATCGGCTTTTGCCGGAGAGTTGACGATAAAAACAAGGCCTTGGTTAAGACATGGTAAAAAATAAAATTGCCATGTCTTTCTTCTGTACAGAGAAAAAATCTTCCTCTATAATAAAATAGATAGGATTTAGCGATTGAGTAAAGAAGAATAAGCATGCACTCCTGCGGCAGTTTCGGCTGCTGCCAAATCCTAATTGCGGGAGACATGCGAGACACAAAGGAGATAGTCTATGGATATATATAGAAAAATGCGTCTTTCCAAACGGGAGGTTCGTGATAAGAAGGAATTGAGGAATATCATAGAAAACTGTGATGTGCTGCGCATCGGTGTCTGCGACGAGGAAGGGATATTCATCGTCCCGGTAAACTTTGGCTATGAATGGAAGGAAGACTCCATGGGAAATGTAGATCTTCGTCTCTATCTTCATTCCGCGGGGGAAGGACGAAAAGCAGATGCTTTTGCCGTCAATCCTATGGTTGCCATTGAAATGGACTGTGATCATGAGCTAATTACCGGTGATTATGCCTGTTCTTATTCCTTCGGATTTTCCAGTATTATGGGAAGCGGAAGAATTTACCAAGTGACCGACCCTGAGAAAAAAAAGCATGGCATTTCCTTGGTCATGGCTCATACAGCACCGGGAACAGCCTTGGATTTTAAAGAGGAAATGATCCGGCGGACTAACGTATATTGTATCCATGTGGAGCATTTTACAGGAAAAGAGAGGAAGAAAAAGAAGCAGCCCAGTTAAGGACTGCTTTCCTTTTTTACAGCTTATCGGCTAATTGGGACAAGGGTGCGAATTGATAGCCCATTTCCTCCCACTTGGTCAGCAATTCATCCAGGATCTGTCCATTGGTGGAGGAAGTGCTGTGGAGCAGCACGATGGCGCCGGGGTGAATCCTTTTCAACAGTTTTTCAAAAGCCTCTTCCTTACTGGGCTGCTGGTCTTGGATCCAATCCACATAGGCCAGACTCCAAAAAAAGGTGTGGTATCCCAGATCGCTGGCCATTTGGAGGTTAGCGGTGCTGTATTTTCCCTGGGGCGGACGGTAAAACTTCGTCATTTCCTGCCCGGTGATTTCCTGGTAGAGCGCTTCTACGTCATGGAGCTCCTTTTCAAAAGCCTCTTTGGTGGAGATTTTAGACATATCCGGATGGTGGTATGTATGGTTGCCCACCGTATGGCCTTCTGCGATGATGCGTTTTATAATTTCGGGGCTGGTCTCCAAAAAGTTACCCACCACGAAAAAAGTGGCAGGAGCGTTATGTTTTTTTAACGCATCCAGGATAGGCTCCGTATTTCCGTTCTCGTATCCGCAGTCGAAGGTCAGATAGATCGTCTTTTCTTGGGTATCATCCATAAAGGCCGCATGATATTGCTTCAGCTCCTCTGGGCTGGCATTTCCTGTGGGCTTTTCTCCCTCGTTGCCAAAGCCGAGGCCCCAGTTGCCTTCAGCCGCAGCAGCCGATGTTGGAGCAGCCTCCTTGTTTGACGATACCAGCTGATGGACGCCAAAGCCTGCCAGATAAGCCGCAGCGAACAGACAGAAGAGGCCTGCGCCTTTTTTCAGATAGACAGCTTTCTTCATAAAATTCCTTCCAGGCAAAACACTTTGTTTATATATATGCGAAAATCCGGGTAAAAATATGTCTCTGCCGAAGAATGTTGCCGTTCCCTGGATGGACGAACGCTTTGGAGTATGATAAAATGCCCTTATGCAAAAAGAAAAAGGAGTCGGCTATGCTATGGAAATCAAAGGATTTGACACGTTTATCGCCAATTACCCGGTCTTTGAGTACCGGCAAATCCAGACGGCGGATCTGCATTTTGAACCGCGGGTAAGGACTATCTGCCAGCAGGAATGTGAGCGCTACGGAACCACCTGGGCCTGTCCCCCGGCTGTTGGTGACTTGGAGGAGTGCCGGAAGCGCTGTCTGGCTTATCCGGAGGGGATTTTTTTCTCCACCGTGGCGGAAGTCAGCGATGTGCTGAATATGGAAGAGATGCTTTCCACCCGCAGGGAACATGAGCGGATCACCAATGAGATCGGAGCGTATTTGAAAGCCCAGGGACTTGATATTTTCATCCTTTCCACGGAATCCTGTGATATCTGTGAGCAGTGTACCTATCCCAACGGGCCTTGCCGTCATCCCCAAAGGATGCATCCTTGTCTGGAAAGCCACGGGGTGGTGGTCTCTCAGATTGTAGAGGAACAACAGATGGAATACCAGCTGGGCGGCAATACAATCCTGTGGTTTTCCCTGATTCTGATCCGATAGATGTCTGGATCGGGGAGGACTTGCATAATTCGGGAAAATCATACATATAGTAGGGAATAAACCCTGGGAGTTCTCTATGAAAAAATCAAATCCCAAAAGGATGAAAGAAGGAATCGTAAGTGCCCTGGAACTTCCGAGAGACTTAGCCTATAAAGAATCGATTCTGACGCTGTACGGCCGGACGGATCTGACGATAGAAAATTACCGCAGCCTGATTCTATACCAGCCGGACCGCATCCTGGTGCTGACACAAAACGGTCCGCTGGAGATCTTGGGAAAAAGCATGGAGATCAGCTATTATACTTCGGATGAGATGAAGATCACAGGACGTATCTGTAACCTTCAATGGAAAAATGTCTAAGCTTGGGAGGTCGTTTGTCATGAAATCTATCACTTCTCATCTGCATGGCTATGTCCGCATCCGTTTTTGGTGCGAGAAGCCGGAACGCTTCCTGAACCTGTGCGCCCATCACCAGATCCTGATCAGCAATTTGACGATGGAAGATGGAATTTATACCTGCCAGCTGCCGGTGAAGGACTTTAAGAATTTGAGAACGATTTGCAGGAAAACCCACACCAAGGTACGAATTACCGGAAAATATGGACTGCCCTTCTTTTTTTACAGAAATAAAAAAAGAAAGGCATTTTTTATTGGAATCCTCCTGTCCTTGTGCCTCATCGGCTTTCTGTCCACCAGGGTATGGAATATCCACATTGAGGGAAACTATAGTAACAGTACCCAAGTCTTATTGGAATTTTTGGAAAAAAATGAGATCCGGCACGGGATCGCCAAAAAGGATGTGAACTGCGCCAAGATTGCCGCCCTGGTGCGCAAAGAATTTACGGATGTGACCTGGGTATCCGCAAAACTTCTGGGGACTCAGTTATCCATCACTGTGCAGGAAAATGATGTGGAAACTGCCAAAAAAACGGTTACCGCACAGACACCTTGCGATTTGGTGGCGGATAAAAGCGGCCAGATCGTCCGGATGATTACAAGAGCGGGCGTCCCGGCAGTAACGGAGGGACAGACGGTGAAAAAAGGTGATGTGCTGGTAGAAGGAACCTTGCCTATTTTAAATGACGCCCAGGAAGTGATCCGGTATGAATATGTACATAGCGACGCAGATATCTATCTTTCTTACACTTACCGCTATGAGGATGAATTTCCGCTGGTTCACCAAACACGGGCATATACCGGAAATTACCGGAATCAATATTATTTGCAGCTTCTAGACAAAAGAATCACTGTAGGGCTTCCCTATGGCGGATTTGAGCGGTATGATGCGGTCAGCTTCGGTCATCCGGTCTATCTGACGGAAAACTTTCTGCTTCCGGTCACTTATGGCAAAACCACGGAAATGGAATATGTACGAAAAAAAGAGAAATTTACGAAAAAGCAGGCTATGGAACAGGCAAATGAAAAACTTGTGGCCTTTTTGCAGAAATTATTGGAAAAAGGGGTACAAATATATCAAAATAATGTTAAAATAGAAGTGACAGATTCGCAGTGTACCAGTAAGGGAAATTTGATCCTCATCGAAAAGATCGGATCCGAACGAACAATTGCGGATTTGTCGCAACCCATGGAAAGGAACACGACGGATGAGCAATAATATCATGGAATTACTGGCAGACCTTCCTGCGGAGCTTGAGAGAAATGTGTTCGGGCAGTTTGATGAGCATTTGAAGCTGATTGAGAGGACACTGAACGTGACCCTAATCGCCAGGGAAGGCGTCTTAAAAATTTTAGGAACACAGCTGTCTGCGAAAAGGGCCAAGGATGTGATCGGACAGCTGACTGCCCTGGCTAAAAAAGGAAACACGATCACTTCACAGAATGTGAATTATGCATTGGCGCTGGCTTTGGAAAACAGCCAGGAGTCATTGGTGGAAATCGACAGCGAACATATCTGCAATACTATCCAAGGAAGACCGGTAAGACCCAAGACCTTGGGACAGAAAGAATATGTGGATATGATCCGGAAGAAAATGATCGTCTTCGGCATCGGCCCGGCTGGTACTGGCAAGACTTATCTTGCCATGGCCATGGCGGTGACTGCGTTCCGCAACGAAGAAGTCAGCCGGATCATTCTCACCAGACCGGCCATCGAGGCGGGAGAGAAGCTGGGCTTTTTGCCGGGAGACTTGCAAAGTAAGGTGGATCCTTACCTGCGCCCGCTTTATGATGCCCTTTACCAGATTATGGGGGCGGAAAGCTTTGCCAAAAATATGGAACGGGGGTTGATCGAGGTGGCTCCTCTAGCTTATATGCGCGGACGAACCTTGGATAATGCATTTATCATCTTGGATGAGGCGCAGAATACCACGCCGGCACAGATGAAAATGTTTTTGACCAGAATTGGTTTTGGCTCTAAGGTGATCGTCACCGGTGATACCTCCCAAAAGGATCTTCCGGTGAATACACAGTCCGGACTGGATGTGGCTATGCGGGTCCTGTCTAAAATCGATGATATCGGTTTCTGCAAGCTCACCAGCAAGGATGTGGTGAGGCATCCGCTCGTCCAGAAAATTGTACAGGCTTACGACGTTTATGAGAAGAAGGCTAATGCCAGGACAGAGAAGAACAGGAGAAGAGGAAATGACCGTTGATTTGGAAAATGAAGCCTCAGAAGAGTTGGGGATTGACTGCGGTTCCCTGGCCTGTGAGGTGGCCAGACAAGTGCTTATGATGGAAGCATGTCCTTATGAAGCTCAGGTAAATGTGGTGCTTACCTCGGAAGAGGAAATACAGAAAGTGAATCTGGAATTTCGGGAGATTAACGCACCCACAGATGTGCTTTCTTTTCCTATGATCCCTTTTGAATCTCCAGGGGATTACCAGCTTTTGGAGGAGGACGACTCCTATATGGATTTGGATACAGGTGAGCTGATGCTGGGGGACATTATGATTTCTGTACCAAGGGTCATCAAGCAGGCACAGGAATATGGCCACAGCATCAAACGGGAATACTGTTTTTTGATTGCGCACAGCATGCTGCACCTTCTGGGGTATGATCATATGACAACAGAGGAAGCAGCGGTGATGGAACAAAAACAAGAGGCGGCATTGCAGGCACTGTCCATCACAAGATAGAAGGGAGGATATACTATGTATTGGAAAAAGGGGATCGTTATCTGCGCGGTGGCGGCTATGGCATTCAGTGGCTGTGGCAAGAAAGACGCGCCTAAGGATGACACTGTTGTGGAAACACAGGAAGATAAAAAAATTGACAAATCCAAAGTCCACATCGAAACGGCTGAAGATGTGCAGAATAAGGAGAAGGATACAACATCCCAGGATGCGCCGCAGGGTCAGGTAGCCAGCTATCTCACCGGAGAATATGTGCCGGAAGCGGTGGGAAGACGCCGTCCGGTAGCCATCATGCTCAATAATATCCAGGCGGCAGTGCCCCAAAGCGGGATCGCCAAGGCGGGGGTTGTCTATGAAGCACCGGTAGAAGGGGATATCACCCGACTGATGGGAATCTTTGAGGATTACGATGATTTGGAAAAAATCGGCTCTGTCCGCAGCTGCCGTGACTACTATATTTTTTATGCGTTAGAATTTGATGCCATCTATGCCCACTATGGACAAGCGGCCTATGCCATTCCTTACCTGGAACAGGATTTTGTCAATAATTTAAGCGGCCTTTCTTCCTACGGAGATAATATCTATTACCGGACTACGGACCGGAAAGCGCCTCATAATGTCTATATCGGTTATGAAGGCATTCAGGAGGGAATCAAGATCTGCAATTACAGTCAGGAGTACAGTGCAGATTATGATGGCCATTACCAGTTTGCCAAGGCAGGGGAATCTGTGGATTTAGCGGATGGCACAACCGCCAATAAGGTTTCTTTGGACTGCTATACCGTGAATAAGCCCTGGTTTGAATATGACGAGGCCTCTAAAAAATACAACCGGTTCCAGTATGGTGGTCCGCAGATCGATGAGCTCACCAATGAACAGCTGGCCTATGACAATATCATTTTGGAATATGCACAGTATAAGGTCTATGACCAGAACGGCTACCTGAACATCGATCCTATCACTGCCGGAACTGGAAAATATATCACTCACGGCAAGGCGATCGATGTCCGTTGGGAGAAGGATGCTCCCTATGGGGTGACCCATTATTTTGACCAGAATAACCAGGAGATCACGCTTAACACTGGCAAAACCTGGGTGGCCATCATCCTCAATGACCGCACGGATAAGGTTTCCATCCAATAATCCATCCGTTGCTGCATAAATTTAAAATTGACGCCGATACTATAGAAAAAAAGGAGCGTTGCCTTATGCGAAAGACATTCTATAGTATCGGTGTTTTTCTGTTTTTATGCGTCCTGTCACTGGGATTTTATGGGTCCTACAAGGTCTCAGATATGAAGACAAAGATTCAGAATCTGGAGAGCAGTCTGGAAAAAGAAAAGAGCAAAGAAACAGAATCCATCAGCCGGCTCATCACCGATGCCACCAAATGTACCATTGAAGAATATGACAGAAATACAGGGGAACTCAAAGAGCAGACTACCTTTGCGGCGGACAATATTGTAGGCATGAGCCGGGAAGACCTCACCGCCTTTTTGCAGAACAGCAATACCGCTTATTACCGCTATGCTTTGGTGGCCTATTCGCCGGAACACGTGGTCATCCGGCAGAGCCGCACCGTTTACGGGACTTATTATTTAAAAGAAGAGGACGGCAATGTGGTGGTATATAAAGGGGACAAGAAAACGGTGTTTGAACCAACACAGATTGCTCTGAACAGTCTTCCGGAAAAACTGCAGAAGGAGATCAGGGAGGGCAAATTCATCGATTCTGAGGAGGAACTTTACAATTTTTTAGAGAACTATTCCAGCTGAAATCTGGACGTACGCCCCAAAATGTTGTACACTGTAAAGAATAATACTAAAGGGGCGAATAACGTGAATTTCAGAGAAGAACTAAAAAATAAACAACGGATTGTCATCAAGATCGGCACCTCTTCCTTGACCCATGCCGACACCGGCCGCTTGAATCTCATCAAGCTGGAAATCCTGATTCGCGAGCTGAGCGATCTAAGGAATCAGGGAAAGGAAGTGGTTCTGGTCTCATCCGGCGCCATCGGCGTGGGCGCTGCAGCCTTAGGGATGTCTGGTAAGCCATCTGAGCTGGACCAGAAGCAGGCCTGTGCAGCAGTGGGGCAGGCCCGCCTGATGATGATTTATCAGAAGCTTTTTTCCGAGTATAACCAAAAAGCAGGCCAGATCCTGATGACCAAAAATACAATGGTAGATAACCTGAACCGGATGAATGCCAAGAATACATTCAACGCGCTTTTGAAGATGGGTGTGATTCCCATAGTGAATGAGAATGACACCGTCTCTACATACGAGATCCAATTTGGTGACAACGATACCCTGTCCGCTGTGGTTGCGGCGTTGATCGAGGCGGACCTTTTAATCCTGCTGTCCGACATCGATGGACTGTTTACTGACGACCCACACCAAAACCCGGATGCTAAGTTTATTGATTTCGTGGACAATTTGGATTCGCACGTACAGCATATGGGCAAATCCTCCACCGGGAGCAGCGTGGGAACCGGAGGAATGACGACAAAGCTGACGGCAGCCCAGGTGGCCACGGCGGCCGGTGTGGATATGATCATTGCCAATGGCGAAGATTTTCATGTGATCCATAAGATCATAGAAGGAGAGGCTTATGGCACTTTATTTGCCGCCAATCCCAAAGAGGAATTTTATCTGATCGACTATATTGAAAAACTGATGTAAGGAGGATACGCTGACATGGAAATAGAGAAAATCGATCGTATTAACACATTGGCCCATAAGGCAAAAAGCGTGGGGCTGACAGAGGAGGAGACGAAAGAAAGAGATGCGCTTCGCAAGGAATATATCGCCTCCATCCGCAAAAATCTGCGGGCCCAGCTAAATCAGATCAATGTGGAGGAAGCAGACGGAACGATTACGAATTTAGGAGAAAAATATGGAAACAAAGAAGGAAATTAGAGAGAAAATCTTCAAATTAAGAAAAGAACATACCCAGGAGCAGATCCAAGTCATGAGCGAAGCGATCTGCCAAATGGTTACTAAACTGCCGGAATTTTTGGAGGCGGAGGCAATTTATGCCTATGCGGATTTTAATAAAGAAGTGATTACCAAAGGGATCATTGAAGCCGCTTGGAAGGCTGGGAAGAAAGTGGCTGTACCTAAGGTGCATGGCAAAGATATGACCTACTATCAGTTGACGGATTTTGCGCAGCTTGCCCCTGGCACCTTCCATGTCCCGGAGCCGGTGGATGGGGAAGCGGTGAACTGGGAGAAGGCATTGATGATCATGCCGGGCGTAGCCTTCGATAGAGCACGCCACCGGGTGGGATACGGAGCAGGCTACTATGATCGCTATTTGGAAGTACATAACGAACATCCCACAGTTGCTGTGGCATTTGAATTTCAGATAGTGGAAGAGGCTCCCAGCGAGCCTACAGATATCCTGCCTCAGAAAGTAGTCACTGAAAAAGAGATTTATCAATAGGAGGAGCGATATGGAATTACTGGAAAAGATCGGTCAAAATGCCAAGCAGGCGGAACCGGTGCTGCGGAACATGGAGACAGCGAAAAAGAACCAGGTCCTTATCAAAGCGGCGGAAGACCTCGTCGCCCATACAGCAGAAATTCTTGCCGCCAATGCAAAGGATGTGGAAGCCGGTAAGGCCGCTGGTATGCCGGCGGGACTTGTGGACCGTCTGTTGCTGAATGAGGACCGTATCGGACAGATGGCAGAGGGCCTTCGGCAGCTGGCAGATTTGGAGGATCCGGTCGGAGAGGTGTTAGGGATGAAGAAACGCCCCAACGGACTGATGATCGGACAGAAGAGAGTGCCCTTGGGCGTGATCGGCATCATTTATGAAGCACGCCCCAACGTGACGGCAGATGCTTTCGGCCTTTGTTTCAAGACAGGCAATGCAGTGATTCTCAAAGGCGGGAGTGACGCGCTTTATTCAAACGAAGCCATTGTAGACTGTATTCAAGAAAGCCTTTCTTCCCAACAGGTAACTCCGCATGCAATCCAGCTGATCACAGATACGTCCAGGGAAACAACTGCAGCATTTATGAAGATGAACAATTATGTGGATGTGCTGATTCCCAGAGGCGGCCGGGGGCTGATTCAGGCCGTGG
This sequence comes from Blautia sp., assembly GCA_050944615.1. Taxonomy (GTDB): domain Bacteria; phylum Bacillota; class Clostridia; order Lachnospirales; family Lachnospiraceae; genus Blautia_A. The sequence continues at coordinate 41,418 of JBMNRL010000021.1, read as the reverse complement.
TGAACCAAAGCACCATTCCGGTCATTGAAACAGGTACGGGAAACTGCCATATCTATGTGGACGAGGATGCGGACTTAGAGATGGCCGCCGCCATTATCGTAAACGCCAAGACTCAGCGGGTAGGTGTGTGCAATGCCTGTGAGTCCCTTGTGATCCATGAGAAAGTGCTCCGGGATCTGCTTCCCGTACTGGCCGAACAGCTCCGGGAGCACCATGTGGAGATACGCGGCGACGAAAAAGTACAGAAAGTGCTTTCCGATGTGGTTCCGGCCACAGAAGAGGATTGGGGTACAGAGTATTTGGATTATATTATCTCCATGAAGACCGTATCCTCTGTGGAGGAAGCCATCGCTCATATCAATTGTTATAACACCAAGCATTCTGAAGCGATCATTACCAGGGACTATTTCCATGCCCAGAAATTCCTGGATGAAGTGGATGCGGCAGCTGTCTATGTCAATGCCTCCACACGGTTTACGGACGGCTTTGAATTTGGCTACGGAGCGGAGATCGGAATCAGCACTCAGAAGCTTCATGCCAGAGGACCCATGGGACTATTGGCCCTTACAACGACCAAATACATTATCTACGGGTCAGGGCAGGTGCGGCCGTAATATTGTTGACAATTGTTTACAATTATGAAATTTTAATTTATAACTACACATTTCCAAGTGTTTGTGTTAAAATGGTTGAAGTATAAAATGCACATAAATATTGTGACATTACAGTATGACATACGGGGAGGAACAAAAATGAGGAAAAAACAAGCTTTCGCAGTGCTTTTGGCAGCCTGTATGACCATCAGCTGCATACCGGCAACTGCATATGCTTCTGTTGCAGAACCAGATCAAGTCAATGCATTCAGTGATCAGATAGATGATGCCAATGACCCGTCCGGGGAGAACGACGGGAATACGACACCGATCCCGACTGTGACGGCAACACCGCAGGAGACACCGGAGGTAACTGAAGAACCGGTAGAAGAGCCAACAGAGACTCCGGCAGAAGAACCGGCGGCACCACAGGAAAACTTAAAAGAAACTGAGCCGACAGCCACTCCGACGGTCACACCTGCAGAAGAAGAGACGAAGGAGAACGTGGTATTTATCGGAGAGACCGGATATAAGACTCTTCCGGAGGCCATTGCCGCCGCAGCAGCTACTACAGAGAAGAAAGCGGAGATCCTTTTGAAGGGAGATCTGGAGATCGCACAGACGGTAGAGATTCCCAATGATGTTACAGTGACCATCACCGCAGAGAAAGACGTGAAGATTACACGGGCGGCAGCTGCCACTGGGTATACATTTAAAATCTCAGAAAAAGGAAGTCTTACCTTAAAGAAGAGTGAAGGAACCGGCAATATTGCTGTAACTGGTGCAGCCAAAGCGGATAGTCCATTATTCCAGGTGGACGGTAAGCTCCTCATTACAGATGGTGTATCCATCAAGGGTAATGAATCCAAGGGCACAGCAGGAGCTGTATTTAATAAAGGAACGTTTATCATGAACGGCGGTACAATCAGCGGAAATATCAATGATAACGGCGCTGTTTATAATGAAGGAACCTTTGAGGTTTCCGGCAATGTGGATATTTCCGGCAACCTAAAGACGGATAAGAAGACGAAGAGTAATGTAACGCTGGCGAACAAAGGCGTGGTTACCGTAACCGGCAAGCTGGATGAGAAGGCGAAGATCGGCCTTCATGCGGCCAAGGCCGAGAATGGCCTGACAGTAGTCAAAGCGGGCAAAGATGTGAAGCTGGATGAGAATCTGGGCAGATTCACGTATGATATGGAAGACGGAACGAAGATTAACACCGAGGGTGCTCTGGAAGACGTGCCAAAGGAGCCGGACAAAGATGTCACTGCACCTGCTTTAAAAGAGATTTCAGTAGAACGTATTTCTCATGATGTGGCGTTGATCACCTTCCGTTCTGATGAAGCCGGTACGTATTACGTAAGCATCGATGATCCAGATGTGGATGTTTCCGGCAAAGGAAATCAGCTTTCTGAAAACGTGAATACAGAATATCAGGCAGTTGGCCTGACTAAGGGTGAGCATATCGCTTATATCGCAGCTAAGGATGCTGCTGGTAATGTGAGTGACTCCTTAGAAGTTATGATCCCAGCATTTGCAGGGGATGTACAGATTGCTGACAAAGCGGATAATAAGATTAACGGGATCGCTGATTCTTACGATATGGACTATTATGATTCCAAGTCCAAACAGAAAAAATATTTTGTAAGCTTCAGTGCTACTGGAGCAGGCATGGAATTTCCGGATGAAGTGGGAAATGTCCGTTATAAACCAATAAGCTGGTCCATTGGCGGTCTGAAAAATCAGAGCTTTCGTGAGGGCTATAAGGGTTCCTTCAGCGGGGCTGTAGATCCCGGTACCTATGAGTTGTCCGTGGTATTTGAACAGCAGGAGTTCAATGGATTAGAATGGGCACCTACAGGAGAAACAGATATTAAGGTTGCCAAGATCGTATTGAACAAATCCGCAGCAACGCCGACACCAACAAAGAAAGCAACAACTACCAACAATAAGAAGAAAACCACTACCACCAGCGGCACTACCGGTAACGGTAAGGCTTCATCCGTGAGTACCGGAGACGAGACCGATGTAGCACCGATCCTTTTCTTAGGCGGCAGCGCAGCTGCATTGGCGGCGGCCATGATCATGATGAAGAAAAAACGCAGCGAAGAGGACGAATAATTTGTATGACCGGACGCAGTAAGCGCCATCGTCCGACATGAGGATAGAGAATGCCCGGATGGGTATGAAATAAAAGGGCTGTCACGAAAGTGACAGCCTTATGAATGTAATGGAGGAAGCTATGACAGAAACCCAGAGACAATACGAATATATCAAAAAAGCCAGAGCAAAGGTCGAAGAGATTTCCAGACAACTGGGCCGTCCTTTGACCTTTTGTGTACAGACCTTCGGATGCCAGATGAATGCCCGGGATTCTGAAAAGCTCACCGGGATTTTGGAAGAGGCTGGTTATCAAAAAACAGACTCCGAAGAAGCCGACTTTGTCATTTACAACACCTGTACCGTCCGGGAAAACGCGAATCAGCGTGTCTATGGACGCTTGGGATATCTCCACAGCTTAAAGAAAAAAAATCCCCATATGATGATTGCGTTATGCGGCTGTATGATGCAGGAGTCACATGTGGTGGAAAAGCTGAAAAAAAGCTATTCCTTTGTCAATCTGGTGTTCGGCACCCACAATCTCTATAAATTTGCAGAATTGCTTGATACCGCTCTGGATTCAGACCGGATGATCATTGATATCTGGAAGGATACAGACCAGATCGTGGAGGATCTGCCTTGTGACCGGAAATATCCCTTTAAATCCGGAGTAAACATTATGTTCGGCTGCAACAATTTCTGCAGCTATTGTATCGTTCCTTACGTCCGAGGAAGGGAACGCAGCCGCACGCCGGAAGCCATTCTGCGGGAGGTCCGTGCGCTGGTGGAGGACGGCGTAAAAGAAGTGATGCTTCTGGGCCAAAACGTGAATTCTTACGGCAAAAACTTGGAAACTCCGGTGACCTTCGCCCAGCTTTTGGAACGGATGGAGGAGATCGAAGGATTGGAGCGGATCCGTTTTATGACCTCCCACCCGAAGGATCTCTCCGAGGAGCTGATCGCTGTAATGGCAAAAAGCAAGAAGGTCTGCCGCCATCTCCATCTGCCGCTGCAGTCCGGAAGCAGCCGCATCCTGAAGGAAATGAACCGTCGATACGACAAAGAGGGGTATTTGGATCTGGTGAAACGGATCCGGGACGCTGTGCCGGACATTTCCCTGACCACCGATATCATTGTGGGATTCCCGGGAGAGACCGAGGCGGATTTCCAGGAGACTTTGCAGGTAGTGGAAGAAGCCGGTTATGATACGGCATTTACCTTCATCTATTCCAAACGCACCGGGACTCCGGCCGCCGCTATGGAGGAACAGGTACCGGAGGATGTGGTCAAAGACCGTTTTGACCGTCTGCTTTCCTTAGTGCAAGAGGAAGGCCGGAGACGTTCCTCCCGTTTCCTGAACACTGTGCAGGAAGTCCTGGTGGAAGAGGAAAATCCCTCCACCAGCGGATTTATGACGGGACGGATGAGTCAAAACCTGCTGGTGCATTTTCCGGGAGGCAAAGAGCTTCTAGGCAGGATGGTCTCCGTGAAATTGACGGAGTGTAAAGGATTTTACTATATAGGAGAACTGATCTGATGGCTTTATCACCAATGATGCAAAAATACATAGAAACAAAAGAAGAATATAAGGACTGTATCCTTTTTTACCGGCTGGGTGATTTCTATGAGATGTTTTTTGAGGATGCCCTGACTGCGTCTAAGGAGCTGGAGATCACGCTGACCGGCAAGGACTGTGGACTTCAAGAGCGTGCGCCTATGTGTGGAATTCCATACCATGCGGCCGAAAACTACATCAACCGTCTGATCGGAAAAGGCTATAAAGTGGCAATCTGCGAACAGATTGGAGACCCAAAAGCCAGCAAGGGATTGGTGGAGCGTAAGGTAATCCGGGTGGTAACTCCCGGCACTACGCTGGACACCATGGCTTTAGACGAGAGCAAAAATAACTATATCATGTCCATTGTGTCCATGGAGGATCATTTTGGCTGTGCCATTGCGGATATCACCACCGGCGACTGTTATGTGACGGAGGTGGACAACATCCAGAAAATGCAGGATGAAATTCACAAGTTCCTTCCCGCCGAGATCATCTGCAACGATGCTTTTATGGTGTGTGGGCTGGATACTGAGGATATGAAGAACCGGCTGGGAATCTGCATTTTCAATCTGGATGCCTGGTATTTTGATGACGATCTCTGCCGCCGCTCCCTGATGGAACATTTCCATGTGGGTACCTTGGAAGGCCTAGGCTTGAAGGATTATGACAGTGCTGTCATCGCTGCCGGCGCGCTGTTCCAATATCTGACAGAGACTCAGAAGACCGCTTTGAGCCATATGACCAGCATCAAAGCGTATTCTGCCGACCGTTATATGCTCATCGACAGCTCCAGCCGCAGAAATTTGGAATTGGTGGAGACGCTGCGGGAGAAGCAAAAACGAGGTTCTCTGTTATGGGTGCTGGATAAGACAAAAACAGCTATGGGGGCCCGTATGCTGCGTACCTTTGTGGAGCAGCCCTTGATTGATAAGGAATCCATCGAGCGCCGTCTGTCCGCGGTGGAAGAGCTGAATGAAAAAGCGATGTTCCGGGACGAAATCCGGGAATATCTGAATCCGATCTACGATCTGGAACGCCTGGTCAGTAAAATCAGCTATCAGTCCGCCAATCCCCGGGATATGATTTCTTTTAAAAGCTCTGTATCCATGCTGCCGCATATCAAGCTGCTGTTGAAGGATTTCACAGCTCCGCTGCTGGTACAGATTCAGGAAGAGATGGACGATCTGTCAGATATCTGTGATCTGATCGACCGTGCCATCGCAGAGGAACCGCCCCTTGCACTAAAAGAAGGCGGCATCATTCGGGAAGGGTTCCATGAGGAAGTGGACAAATTCCGTCGTTCCAAGGCAGAGGGGAAGCAATGGCTGGCTGAATTAGAGGCCAAGGAACGGGAAAAGACTGGAATCCGTTCCCTGAAGATCAAATATAACCGGGTATTCGGCTATTACCTGGAGGTGACGAATTCCTTCAAGGACATGGTGCCCGACTATTATACGAGAAAACAGACGCTGGCTAACGCCGAACGCTATATCACACCGGAGTTAAAAGAATTGGAAGATATGATTCTGGGCGCAGAGGATAAGCTGTACGCATTGGAATATGAATTGTTCTGCCAGGTGCGGGATCAAATTGCCGCCGAAGTCACAAGAATTCAGAAAACGGCCAAGGCGGTGGCACTTTTGGATGTATTGGCATCCTTGGCTTTTGTGGCGGACCGGGGACATTACGTGCGCCCGCAGATCAATGAAAAGGGGATCATCGACATCAAAAATGGCCGCCATCCGGTGGTCGAGCGGATGATCGAAAATGATATGTTTATCGCCAATGATACCTATCTGGACAACCAAAAGAAGCGGGTATCCATTATTACTGGCCCCAATATGGCCGGAAAGTCCACCTATATGCGTCAGACAGCTCTGATTGTGCTCATGGCTCAGATTGGCTGCTTCGTCCCTGCGGATAAAGCCAATATTGGACTGGTGGACCGGATCTTTACCCGGGTGGGCGCTTCCGATGATTTGGCCAGCGGACAGAGTACCTTTATGGTAGAGATGACAGAGGTTGCCAATATTCTCCGCAATGCCACGCCCAAAAGCCTGTTGATCCTGGACGAAATCGGACGGGGCACCAGTACCTTTGACGGCTTAAGCATCGCTTGGGCTGTGGTGGAGCATATCAGCAACACAAAGCTTTTAGGGGCCAAGACTCTTTTTGCCACTCATTACCATGAGCTCACCGAGTTGGAAGGAAAGCTGCCAGGCGTAAATAACTACTGTATCGCTGTCAAGGAACGGGGAGATGACATTGTGTTCCTGCGCAAAATTGTCCGTGGCGGTGCAGATAAGAGCTACGGCATCCAGGTAGCAAAGCTGGCAGGTGTACCAGATTCTGTCATCAACCGGGCCAAAGAGCTAGTGGAAGAATTGGTGGATTCCGATATCACCTCTGCATTCAAAGATTTAACCGCGCCCCGCAAAAAGAACACTGTTTCCTTTGATCCGGTGGATGTGGAGCAGATGAGTCTATTTGATACCGTCCAGGACGACGATATCATTAAGGAAATCGGGGAACTGGATGTTAGCAACATGACACCGATGGATGCGCTGAATATGCTGTACCGGCTTCAGAAAAAGATCAAAAACCGGTGGTAGGGAGGCAGCTTTGGGAAGAGAAATCGCAGTTTTAGATCAAAATACCATTGATAAGATTGCGGCCGGAGAGGTCGTGGAACGACCCTCCTCTGTAGTCAAGGAACTGGTGGAAAATGCCATTGACGCAGGCTCCACCGCAGTCACTGTGGAGATTAAGGACGGCGGAAAATCATTGATTCGGATCACTGACAACGGAAGCGGCATTCCTGCAAATCAAGTGCGCCGTGCTTTCCTGCGCCATGCTACCAGTAAGATAGAAAAAGTGGAGGATCTGGTCCAGATCGTATCTCTGGGCTTTCGGGGAGAGGCGCTGTCCAGCATCGCGGCGGTGAGCCAGGTGGAGCTGATCACCAAGACTCCCTCTGCCATGAGCGGAGTCCGTTATGTGATCGAAGGAGGCGTGGAGAAAGCGTTAGAAGAGATCGGAGCGCCGGAAGGCAGTACCTTTCTGGTGCGGAATCTTTTTTTTAACACCCCTGCCAGAAGCAAATTTTTGAAAACAGATACCACGGAAGCCGGCTATGTGAGCACTTTGATGGAGCAAATGGCACTGTCACATCCGGAAATTTCCTTTAAATATATTCAAAACGGCCAGGTCAAGCTCCATACCTCCGGCAATTACAGCCGCAAGGATGTGATTTACCATATTTATGGCAGAAATATCACTAAAGAGCTTTTGGAGGTCCATGTGGAGACGGATCTCATGACTATGGACGGCTTCGTGGGCAGGCCTGTCCTCTCCAGAGGCAACCGCAATTTTGAAAATTACTATATCAACGGCCGGTATGTGAAAGATAAGATCATCACCCGGGCCATCGAGGATGCTTACAAAGGATTTCTGATGCAGCATCAGTTTCCTTTTGCCGTACTGGAAATCCGGATGGAGGGAAATGACCTGGATGTTAATGTTCACCCATCCAAGATGGAGGTCCGTTTTTCCAGGGGATCCGAGGTTTATGAGACTATTTCCCATGGGATTTTAGAAGCCCTGCAAAAACGGGAAATGATCCCGGAAGTAGAGCTTGACAAAAAGCCGGCCTCTCTGCCGAAAAAAACATGGGAGAAGGCCGCTATCCCGGAGCCGTTTGAAGTGCGCCAAAGGGAGAAAATGGGTTTGGCCGCATCCTCCTTACGTTCTTTGGAACAGGGCAGTAAGGAGAAAAAGGCACCGGAAAGGCTCCGGGAGACTTCTGCTTATCATACAGATCCGGTCAATAACAAACTACCAGCTTCCCAGCCGGCTACGCCGCCCATCGAATGCATGTCCCAAAAGCCGGATGAAACTTCTGCCGCCGGTCAGAATCAAACTCTGCCAAAGCCAGAAAAAATTTCTGTCTCCGGGCAGCCCTCATCCCCGCCGCAGCCGGAAAACTCATTCAAAAAGCCGGCAGAAGAAGCTGCACAGATGGAGCTTTTTGATGAGCCAATGCTGTCACAGGAAGCGCGGATCCGCCACCGGCTCATCGGTCAGGTATTCGAAACCTACTGGCTGGTGGAATACGATGGGCATTTTTATATCATTGATCAGCACGCAGCCCATGAAAAGGTGCTCTATGAGCGGCTGGTAAAGGCCTTTAAGGAACAAAATATCCTTTCCCAATATGTGAGCCCGCCGATCATCGTCACCTTAAATCTTCAGGAAATCCAGATTCTGGAGTCTCATATGGAGCTGTTTACAGACTTTGGTTTTGAAATCCGTCCATTTGGCGGTAAGGAATATAGCATTGACGCAGTGCCGGCAAACCTTTACGGGCTTACCAGGGAACAAGTATTCACAGAGCTTTTGGACCAGCTGGCAGATGGACCGGCTAAGCCCACCATGGACATTTTTGCCGGAAGACTGGCCACCATGGCCTGCAAAGCGGCGGTCAAAGGAAATCACGCCATGTCTATGGCAGAAGCCGACCAGCTCATCGATGAGCTTTTGACCTTGGAAAATCCCTATCATTGCCCTCATGGCCGGCCGACCATTATCTCCATGTCCAAAACGGAGCTGGAGAAAAAATTCAAACGGATCGTCTGAGACGTCCCAAAGTTGGAGAGAATGGAATTATGAAACCACCATTGATCGTTTTAAGCGGCCCCACTGCCGTTGGTAAGACAAAATTATCACTCTCCCTGGCAAAAGCCGTAGGAGGAGAGATCGTATCTGCAGATTCCATGCAGGTATATCAATATATGGATATCGGTTCCGCCAAGATCCGCCCAGAGGAAATGGATTATGTCCCCCACCATCTGGTGGATGTCCTGGACCCCAGAGAGGAATTTCATATTGTTCGTTTCCAGGAGATGGCAAAGGAAGCTATGAAGGGGATTTATCAGAGAGGAAAAATCCCGATCCTCACCGGGGGAACGGGGTTTTATATCCAAGCCGTGACCAAGGACATCGATTTCACCGCATCCCACGGCGATGAAAGCTATCGCCAGAAGCTGGAAGCGCTGGCCAATGAACAGGGCCCGGAAGTCCTTCATCAAAGGCTTGCCCAGGTGGACCCGGAATCAGCCCGGGAGATCCATGCCAATAATGTCAAAAGGGTCATCCGGGCATTGGAGTTTTATGAGGAAAACCATAGGCCCATATCCGCACACAACCGCCAGCAAAAAGAAAAGGAATCCCCCTACAATCTGGCTTACTTTGTTCTGACCGACGACCGGGCCGCACTGTACGCGCAGATCGACCGGCGTGTGGATCAAATGATGGCAGAAGGGCTGGTGGAGGAGGTGCGGCACCTGAGAGAAATGGGCTGCCAGAAAGACATGGTATCCATGCAGGGCCTGGGCTACAAGGAAATCCTGGCTTATCTGGACGGAGAGTATCCGCTGGAAGAGGCCGTGCGGATTCTAAAAAGAGATACCAGACATTTTGCCAAGCGGCAGCTCACTTGGTTTAAGCGGGAACCGGAAGCCATTTGGCTGGACAAGAGAGAATTTGATCACAGGGATGACGCCCTGCTGCATAAAATGTTGGAGATCTGTACAGAAAGAGGAATCATAAAATGAAAGAAATGTATGAACAGCTTGGGATTTCCTCCCAGGTGTATGAATTTGGCGCCGCCGTGGAAAAAGATTTGAGAGAACGGTTTGTTAAAATCGACGAGCGGGCAGAATATAACCAGTTAAAGGTGTTGGCCGCCATGCAGAAAAACAGGGTCAGCGAGGAGTGCTTCCATGCATCCAGCGGTTATGGTTACAATGATTTTGGACGGGATACCTTGGAGCAGGTTTATGCGGATACCTTCCATACGGAATCCGCGCTGGTCCGCCCACAGATCGCCTGCGGCACCCATGCCCTGGCCATCGCCCTGTTTGGAAACCTAAGGCCCGGCGATGAATTGCTTTCTCCGGTGGGAAAACCCTACGACACGCTGGAAGAAGTCATCGGCATCCGTCCCTCTGCCGGTTCTCTGGCTGAATACGGGGTGACCTACCGTCAGGTGGAGCTTCTGGAAAATGGGGAGTTTGACTATCCTGCCATTCAAAAGGCCATAAATGAGAAAACTAAGCTAGTGGCTATCCAGCGTTCCAAAGGTTATCTGACCCGGCCGTCATTTTCCGTAAAGGCCATCGGTGAATTGATTGCCTTTGTCAAAAAGATCAAACCGGATGCCATCTGTATGGTGGATAACTGTTACGGCGAGTTTGTGGATATCATTGAGCCCAGTGACGTGGGTGCAGATTTGATCGTGGGATCTCTCATCAAAAATCCGGGTGGTGGATTGGCTCCCATCGGCGGTTATATCGCAGGGAAAAAGGTCTATGTGGACAATGCCTCTTACCGTATGACTTCACCTGGTCTCGGACGTGAGGTGGGCGCCAGCTTAGGGGTGAACCGTTCCTTTTACCAAGGCTTTTTCCTGGCGCCGATGGTGGTAAAGGGAGCCTTAAAGGGCGCGATCTATGCGGCAAACATCTATGAAAAACTGGGATTTCCCGTGGTTCCTGACAGCAAAGAGGAACGGCAGGATATCATCCAGGCGGTCACCTTAGGAACGCCGGAAGGAGTGATTGCCTTTTGTCAAGGCATTCAGGCCGCCGCTCCTGTAGACAGCTATGTCTCTCCGGAGCCTTGGGATATGCCTGGCTATGACAGCCCGGTTATCATGGCAGCGGGTGCTTTCGTCCAGGGATCTTCCATCGAGCTGAGCGCAGACGGGCCTATGAAGCCGCCCTACGCTGTCTATTTCCAGGGAGGGCTTACCTGGGAACATGCGAAATTCGGGATTTTGATGTCCCTGCAGAAAATGAAGGATGCAGGACTGGTAACCTTATAAATCAAAAAGAACAGATGTCTGCAAAAGGGCAGGGCAGTCTATGCCCGCAGACTTGTCTGGATATTTCTATGGATATGGAGGCAGCCTATGCGCGAAAAAGAAATCTTGGTAATCGGAGGCGGCGCTTCCGGTCTTATGGCAGCGATCATGGCTGCCAGAGAAGGTGCGAAAGTCACCCTTTTGGAGCACAATCCGGCGGTGGGACGGAAAATCCTAGCCACCGGCAACGGTAAATGTAACTTGACCAATGTAATCACCCGTCCGGATGCTTACAGAAGCAGTGATCCGGACTTTATACCGGGAATTCTGGAGCAGTTTCCCGTGTCAAAAACGATCCAGTTTTTCTCCGAGCTTGGCATCTATACCAAGAACCGGGACGGCTATCTGTATCCTTACAGCGGCCAGGCCTCCAGTGTAACAGAGGTTTTGCGCATGGAGGCGGAGCACTTGAAGGTAAAGATCAAAACCAATGCCCATATCCAGTTTCTTTCAAAGGAAGGGGATAAGTGGAACGCGGTGGCAGAAGGCTGGTCTTATAAGGGGGACTGCGTCATCCTTGCCTGCGGCTCCAAAGCTTCTGAGATTGCCGGGGCTGACGGCAGCGGTTACGAGCTGGCCGGAGCTTTGGGGCATTCGCTGATTAAGCCGCTTCCCGCGCTGGTATCTCTAATCTGCAAAGGGGCTGAGTTTTCCAAATGGGCTGGTGTCCGCATCGAAGGTATCGTGCGGCTCTGTGTGGAAGGAGAAGCCTTGAAAGCCGAGAGAGGAGAGCTGCAGCTGACCAATTACGGAATTTCCGGAATTCCTGTTTTTCAGATCAGCCGTTATGCGGCCAGGGCCCTCGATGAGGGCTGCAGGGTGAGCCTAAAGCTCGATTTCTTCCCGGATTTTGACGAAGAGGCTTTGGAAGCTTTTCTTCGTAAACGCCGGGAAAATACCCCATATAAAAGCTCCAGGGATTTGCTGATCGGTCTGTTTCCGGACAAACTGATCCCGCAGCTTTTGAAAAAAGAAAATTTAGTCCAGGCCATTAAGGAATACCCTCTACAGGTGGTCCGCACCCAGTCCTTCGAGCATGCTCAGGTCTGCAGCGGAGGCGTGGACACCCATTGGGTCGATCCTGTAACACTGGAATCCAAGCTCCATAAGGGTTTATTTTTTGCCGGAGAGCTTTTGGATGTGGACGGCGCCTGCGGAGGCTACAATCTCCAATGGGCCTGGTCATCCGGGGCGGCTGCCGGAATTCATGCAGCAAAGGAGGACTTATGATCAGAATCAGCCAGTTAAAGCTTCCCATCGCCCATACGGAAGAGGAATTGCGTCAGAAGATCGCAAAATCCCTGCGGCTAAAAGAGACCAACAATTTTACCTACGAGATCCTCCGGCGCTCCGTGGATGCCAGACATAAGCAAGATAAAAAATTTGTATATACCGTGAACGTAAAGACAGCAGGAGAAGCGAAGATTGTTAAAAAGGTTCACGATAATAATATTATGTTAACGAAAGAAGCAAAGTACCGTTTTCCAGCTCTGGGATGTGTGCCGTTAAAACACCAGCCCATCATTGCGGGCAGCGGTCCGGCAGGCTTGTTCTGTGCGTATTATCTGGCCAAGGCCGGCTACCGGCCCATCGTTGTGGAACGGGGAGAGACGGCCCAAAGCCGCCAGAAAAAAGTGGAACAGTTTTGGAAAACCGGAAAATTGGATCCGGATTCCAATGTACAGTTTGGTGAGGGCGGAGCCGGAACCTTTTCGGATGGAAAGCTCAATACCTTGGTCAAAGATCCCGCAGGCCGGAACCGGGAAGTGCTGAAGCGGTTTGTGGAGGCCGGCGCACCCAAAGAAATCCTCTATGACCACAAACCCCATTTAGGGACAGACCTTTTGGTGCTTTTAGTGGAAAATCTGCGCAGCCAGATTGAAGCTATGGGCGGAAGCTTCCTTTTTAACACGCAAGTGACAGACCTGATCATTGAGGAAAACCGAATCACTGCAGTAGAATTGAATCGAACGAAAATTCTGCCTGCGGATGTTTTCATCCCTGCCATCGGTCACAGCGCCCGGGATACCTTCGCTATGTTCCAGAAGAGAGGCGTTTTTATGGAGCCCAAATCCTTTGCGGTAGGACTGCGCATCGAGCATCCCCAGAAAATGATCAACCAGGCCATGTATGGGGAAGAAAGCAATGAGGTGTTAGGGGCCGCCCCCTATAAGGTCACCCATAAGCTGGAAAATGGCAGAGGTGTCTACAGCTTTTGCATGTGTCCGGGCGGCTATGTGGTCAATGCTTCCTCTGAAGAAGGAATGCTGGCGGTCAATGGCATGAGTTATCAAGCCCGTGACGGGGAAAACGCTAACAGCGCCTTGATCGTTACCGTAAGCCCCGAAGATTTTCCGGAAAAAGGGCCGCTTGGAGGTATTGCCTATCAACGGAACCTGGAGCGGGCGGCCTATACACTGGGAGGGGGCAAGATTCCTGTTCAATTATATGGAGATTTTTGCAAGCATCAAACCTCAACGGCTTTGGGTGAAGTGCACCCTCAGCTTAAAGGAGATTGGACGTTTGCCAACCTGCGGGAAATCCTGCCGGCCTATATCGGGGATTCCATCGAAGAAGGCGTGGCCGCCTTTGGAAAAAAAATCCCCGGCTTCGACCGTCAAGACGGAGTCCTCTCCGGCATTGAGAGCCGCACCTCTTCCCCGGTGCGCATCTGCCGAAATGAAAATTTGGAGAGCAACATCACCGGCATCTATCCCTGCGGAGAAGGCGCCGGCTATGCCGGTGGCATTACATCCGCTGCTATGGATGGCATCAAAACGGCAGAAGCTGTCGCAAGAAGATTTTGTCCGGGGAATTAAAAAAGCATAAAATCTAAGAAATTTGGTATACATAATCTGGATTCTATGCTAAAATGTATGTTGCTATTTTATAAGATAGGAGAGTTCTTTGAATTTTGCTGTTCACAAATAGCCCGCATTCATTTGCAGGAAATCATGGGCGTGCATTCCACTTAGCTAACCGGGGCGGAAGAGAGTGGGAGGTATCTTATGAGCAATAAAATACAGCAGCTTGCGCCGGAAGAACGGCCATATGAGAAATGTCTGGCCCAGGGGACTGGCGCATTGACGGACACAGAGCTGCTGGCAGTGATCCTAAGAAGCGGAACCGCCAGTTATTCTTCTTTGGATTTGGCAGGTTTGATCCTGGAAATGTCCAACGGCAGCGCCAGAGGGCTTTTGGGGCTGCATCACCATTCCATCACAGAATTGCAGAAGCTTCCTGGGATTGGCAAGGTGAAAGCGATCCAGATCAAGTGTATTGCCGAGCTCTCCGTGCGCATGGCAAAGACTTATGCCAAAGAACAGTTAAGCTATGACAGTCCCGGGTCGATCGCCGACTATTATATGGAACAGTTCCGGCACGAGGAACAGGAGCTTTTGATGGGAATTATGCTGGATACAAAGAATCACCTGCTGGGAGAAGAGCTGCTGACGAAAGGGACAGTAAATGCTTCCCTGATTTCACCCAGAGAGTTGTTTTTGGCCGCCTTGAAATACCAGGCGGTGAATATGATCCTGATACACAATCATCCCAGCGGAGATCCCGCACCCAGTCAGGAAGACCTGGCGGTCACCCGCAAGGTTTCTCAAGCAGGCGAATTGTTGGACATCCATCTGCTGGATCATATCATCATCGGAGACAGACGGTATGTCAGCCTGCGGCAGGAAAAACTCTTATAAATACGAATGCATTCAGAAATGAAGGGAATTTCGCATGCTGTTTCGGAAAACTTATGGAATTGATCTGGGGACCAGCACGATCAAGGTGTATTCCCAGAGTAAAAATAAAAGTTACATAGAAAAAAATATGGTGGCTGTGAAAGACAAGCACAAAGTGATCGCCGTGGGCAATGAAGCGTATGAGATGTTCGAGAAAGCGCCGGACACCATACAGGTGGAATCGCCGATGGCTTTTGGTATGATTGCCAATCAGGCAGCGATGGAAGTCTCACTTTATGCCATGCTGAAAAAGATCGATTGGACGATCCGCTTTGGCACTGTTTTGTACTTCACTGTTCCTGCGGACATCACACAGATTGAGAAGAGAGCCTATTATTCCATCGCCAATGGCGGTTGGCTGCAAAACAATAAGGTTTTCATCGTAGAACAGCCAATTGCCGATGCCATCGCCCTCGGCGTGCCATTGGAATCCACCAAAGGAAATATGATTGTCAACATCGGTGCGCAGAGCACAGAGATTTCTGTCATCGCCGATGAAAAGGTCATTTTGAGCCGGATCGTCCCTATGGGCGGGCGGCAGCTCAATGAATCGATCTGCAGTGAAATCCGCAAAAAATACAATCTCTACATAGGCACCCGCACAGCCAGACGTCTTAAAATTGCCATGGGCCGGATGAATGACACCCGCAAAGACGCCAGGAAGGTGGTGGGTATTGACAGTCTCACCGGGCTTCCCCGGGAAGAAGTGGTCTACGCTTCCGTGGTCAATGACGGCATCATGAATTGTCTGAACGCCATCGGAGAAGAAATTCATACCTTCCTGGAACGTACGCCCCCGCAGATCGCCTATAACATTGCCAAAGAGGGAATTTACCTCACCGGAGGCAGCACCCGCCTGCCTGGCATCGGGAAGCACTTGTCCGCATTCTGCGGATATAGCTTCAATCTTTCCGAATTATATGATTCCTGTACCATCACTGGACTGGAAAAGATCATCAATCAAAAAGAGCTGCAAAAATGGGCAAGGCCGCTAAAACAACGAAAAATATAAATCTTGCCATGAAAGGGTATTCACATGAAAAAGAAACCGCGTTTTCATTTGAAAAGTAAACATATATTGGCGCTGATGACTTTACTATGCATCAGCATGATCGCTGCCGCCTTTTCTTTGGGAATCTCTACCAAGAGCCTCAAGGATGCTGCCGGCTACGTGGTCATCCCCTTTGAAAAAAGCATCAATGCCATCGGCGGATGGTTTTTGGGCGTGCAGAAGGATTTTCAGGACCGTCAGGCCTTACAAGAAGAAAATGAAAAATTAGCCGAAAAAATCGATACCCTTACGACAGAAAATAACTCACTGATCCAGCAGCAGGGTGAATTGGAACGCCTCAAAGAGCTCTATGACCTGGACCAAGAATACAGCCAATATCCAAAGATCATGGCTAAGATCATCTCCAAAGACCCTGGAAACTGGTATCACACCTTTGTTATCGATAAAGGGACGGCGGACGGCATTCAAAAAGATGCCAATGTGCTGGCAGGCAAAGGACTTGTGGGCATTGTGACGGAAGTCAGCGAGCATTGGTCCACGGTACGGGCGATCATTGATGACAGCAGCAATGTGAGCGGCATGACCACCAGCACCTCGGACACCTGCGTGGTACAGGGGGATTTGCAGCTCATTGATGAGGGAAAGCTGCGGTTTGAGCAGCTGTATGACGAAGAGGATAAAATCCAGATCGGGGAGAGGATTGTCACTTCCAATATCAGTCCGAAATTCCTGGAAGGGATTTTTATCGGATATATTAGTGAAATCGCCTATGACGACAACAACCTGACCAAAGCAGGCACCATTGTGACACCAGTGGATTTCCGCCATCTGCGGGAAGTCCTGGTCATCACGGCCTTGAAGCAGGATGTGGGAAGCTCTTCCCCGTCAAAAGGAACGGACGAAACGTCTCTTGAGGGCGGTTCTGACAATACCGGAGAGCAGCCAACGGATGATGGCAATTCTGATACCGGCGAACAGCCTGTGGATGATGGCACCGACCAGGCAGGAGGTGAGGCGGGAAATGAAGAGTAAGATCATTCTATTTTTTACCATCATTCTCTGCTTTCTGTTACAGTGTACCCTGCTGAAATATTTGTCTGTGGCCGAAATCACGCCGAATCTGCTGCTGATTTTATGTGTTTCCATGGGTTTGATGCGGGGCAAAAAGTCGGGCCTGTTTGTCGGCTTTTTCTCAGGGTTTCTGATCGATTTGTTCTATGGATCTCTGCTGGGATTCTACGCCCTGATTTATATGTATATCGGTTACCTGTCCGGATTTTTTTATAAAATATATTACGATAACACATTAAAAGTGCCTGTCCTTTTGGTGGCCGGCAGCGATGCCATATACAGCCTGGCTGTTTATGGACTTCAGTTCATGCTGCGTGGACGCATGGGCTTTTTCTATTATGTTTCACGGATCATGATACCAGAGATCCTGATGACCGTGGTGCTCACGATCCTGATCTACCGTATCTTTTATCAATTGAACCACCGCTTTATGCGCGTTAAAAGAAAAGAAAGGAATTCTCTTTGGCTGGTAAAATAAAAAAACTGCTGAAAAAATTTACAATCAAACGAACGACGATCCTTTTGGCGCTGTTTTTTATCATGTGCTTTGTGCTGGTGCAGAAGCTTTTTAAGCTTCAGATTATTGAAGGGGATACCTATGTGACAAACTTCGAATCCCAGACAAAAAAGACTCGTACCGTAAAAAGCACCAGGGGGGATATCTATGACCGGAATGGCAATGTGCTGGCATCCAATATCCTGTCTTATTCCCTGACCTTAGAGGACAACGGCTCTTATGACAACACTCGTCAGAAAAACCTGACGCTGAACAGCGTGGCCTATAAGATCATTCAGATATTGACGGCCAATGGGGATGAGGTGGACCACAGTTTCCATGTAAAACTGGACGAAAACGATAACTATATCTATGACTTGGAAGAAGGCTTCAATTTGGATCGTTTTCGTGCAGATATATACGGTTATGCCATGATCGATGAATTCAAAGAGAAGAAACCAGAACAGGCCAAGGCTACCGCACAGGAGATGATGGATTACCTGGTGGGAGAAGAACGTTTTTCCATCCTATTAAAAGGGGAGAACAGCTATACCAAAGAAGAGCTGGATGCCTATCAGCTTCCGGAGAGTTTTACCCCTTCTGAGCTTTTGGATATCGCCATCATCCGTTATGCGCTGTCCACCAACAGCTTCAAAAAATATGTGCCTGTGACCATAGCCACTGATGTGAGCAACGAGACAGTAGCTGCCATCATGGAAAACAAAAGTGAGCTGCAGGGAATCGATGTGGTGGAGGACTCCATCCGCTCCTACGAAGATGGTTTGTATTTTTCTTCCATCATCGGCTATACCGGAAAGGCTTCCGCAGAGGAATTGGAAGAATTACGCAAAAAGGATTCTTCCTATGCTTCCGATGCCATCGTGGGCAAAACAGGCATTGAACAGTATATGGAGCTGGAGCTGCAGGGGCATGACGGAGAAGAGACCGTCTATGTGGATAAGCTAGGCAAGGTCTTGAAGATCGATGAAGATACCAAGGTGGCGCCTGTCGCAGGCAATGATGTCCATCTGACCATCGATAAGGACTGGCAGGAAGCTCTCTACCACATTCTGGAGCAGCGTGTGGCCGGTATCCTCATTGCCAATATTGAATATGCCAAGACATTTGATTATGACAGCATCAGTGACCGGAGTCAGATCCGTATTCCTATTTATGATGTTTTTAATGCGCTGGTCAAAAACAGTATTCTGGATATCAATCATTTTGGCGAGACAGATGCTTCTGATACGGAAAAAAATCTATATGCCAAATTTCAGCAAAAGCAGCAGGAGATTTTTGATAGAATAAAAGAGGAACTGACCGGAGCTGCTCCCAAAGCCTACAAAGACTTAGACGAAGAAATGCAGGAATACCTGGATTATATCGTCAAAGAGCTTTTGATGGATAAACTTGAGATTTTATCCTCGGATGCCATCGACAAAACAGATACCACTTACCTGGATTATACTAAGGATGGAAGCATCAGCCTCCAGCAGTACCTCACCTATGCCGCCAGTATGAACTGGATCGATATTTCCAGCATTGCTCCGGAAGGAGACTATCTGGATTCCACGGAAGTTTACCGGGCGCTGGCAGATTATCTGGCAGATTATTTGACCACGGATACCGCTTTTTCTAAGCTATTGTATCAGTACATGCTTCTTTCCGACACCATATCCGGCCAGGAACTTTGTCTGGCTCTTTATGACCAAGGCATTCTGGAGCAAAAAGAAGGGGACGATACTTATGAAAGGCTGGCAAACGGCAGTCTGGCCGCCTCTGATTTTATGATCTCCAAAATCAGCACCTTGGAGATCACTCCGGGACAACTGGCGTTGTCGCCGTGTTCTGCTTCCGCTGTGCTTACGGATGTGAAGACTGGGGATACGCTGGCCTGTGTTACCTATCCGGGATATGACAACAATCGTCTGGCCAACAATATGGATGCGGACTATTACAATAAGCTGGTCAACGATCTGGCACAGCCTTTCTATAATAAAGCGACTCAGCAGAGGACTGCTCCAGGTTCTACCTTTAAGCTGGCTTCTGCCATTGCAGGTTATGAAGAGGGTGTGATCGATATCAATACCGGCATTGAATGTACTGGCTCCTTTGATCTGGTGAATCCGCATATCAACTGCTGGAACAAATCCGGTCATGGCGTGCTGGAATTGGAAAGCGCCATCGAACAGTCCTGTAACGTTTACTTTAATACCATCGGTTTTATGATGGGAAAGGACGCAGAAGGGAATTTTTCGGAATCTTTAAGCCTTCAAAAGCTGAAAAACTATGCCAGCATATTGGGTCTGGATAAAAAGAGCGGCCTGGAGATCACCGAATCCAGCCCGAGAGTGTCCGACGAGTTTGCCGTTCCCTCCTATATGGGGCAGGGTACAAACCTGTATACCACCAGCCAATTGGCAAGATACGTGACTATGCTGGCGAACTCCGGCACCGTATTTAACCTGACACTGCTGGACAAAGTCACGGATTCTCAGAATAACATTCTTCAGGATTATTCTGCGGAAATAGAAAATCAGGTGGAGCTTCCTACGGAGCTGTGGAATACCATTCATAACGGTATGCAGCGAGTGGTGGCCACCCATGCTCAGTTTGACAACGTGGGTGTAGATGTAGCCGGTAAAACCGGTACGGCAGAGGAAGCGGAGGACAAGCCTTCCCATGGTATGTTTGTGGGATACGCGCCCTTTGAAGATCCACAGTATGCGCTGGCAGTGCGAATTCCTTACGGATATTCCTCCGGCAATGCCTGTCTGCTCGCAAAAGATATTTTTTCATATGTATTCAACACGAAGGACAAAGATAAAATTGTCACCGGAATGGCTGCTTCTGACACTAGCAATACTTCCAATGACTAAAAGCACCCTCGAAAAATCCATAATGCTGGAAATTGATAGAGGAGGAAAGAAAATGAGCGAAGTAATTGTAATCACGTCCGGAAAGGGCGGCGTGGGTAAGACGACCACGGTGGCAAATATCGGCACCGGCCTGGCTATGCTGGACCAGAAAGTGGTGCTGGTAGATACGGATATCGGTCTTCGGAACCTGGATGTGGTGATGGGACTTGAGAACCGCATCGTCTATAATCTCGTGGATGTGACCACCGGAAGCTGCCGGCTGAAACAGGCACTGATCAAGGACAAACGGCTGCCGAATCTCTTTTTGCTGCCATCCGCCCAAACCAAGGATAAAAGTGCCGTGACCCCCGAGCAGATGATCAAGCTCACCGATGAGCTGCGGGAAGAATTTGATTTTATCCTGCTGGATTGTCCGGCAGGGATCGAGCAGGGCTTTAAGAACGCGGTTGCCGGGGCGGATAAGGCTTTGGTGGTAACGACGCCGGAGGTATCCGCCATCCGGGATGCGGACCGCATCATCGGGCTATTGGAAGCCGGCGGCCTTCATGATATCCGCCTGATCATCAACCGTCTGCGGCCGGATATGATCCGCCGGGGCGATATGATGTCCGTAGAGGACGTCGTGGATATCCTGGCTGTGGATCTGATCGGAACCATCCTGGATGATGAGCAGATCGTCATCTCAACCAACCAGGGGTCCCCCCTTTCCGGCAAGGATTCCCTGGCAGAGGAGGCCTATAAGAATATATGCCGGCGGCTGATGGGAGAGGATGTCCCATTTCTTCCGCTGGAACCCAAACGCGGACTATTCCATAAGATCTTTAGCAGACATTAAGAGTGGGAGGTGTTACTATGAAAAGCTTCCTTCGCAGAAAACAGACCACATCCGGAAGTGTGGCAAAAGACCGTTTAAAGCTTTTGCTCCTCTCCGAGCGGATGGAATGCTCCCCACAAATGATAATGATGCTGAGAAATGATGTGATACATACCATCAGTAAATATGTTACCATCGATGAAGAACATGTGGTCCTGCAGATGACGCAGGTGCCCAGAGCACTTTCTGCAACCATTCCCCTGGCGTCCAAGAAGGGGAGAATTGACTACTTAAGCTAAGGAGTACCTATGTTAAAACAGTATAAGCTGCGGTTTTACAATTTCAGATTGGTTCTTTTTCTGTTGTGCCTGAGTACCTTGGGAGTACTCCTGGTCGGCAGCGCCATGGAATCCCTGCAGAGAAAGCAGATGTTCGGGGTGATCTTCGGACTTTTTGTCATGCTGGTCGTCTCTTTGATGGATTTCTCATGGATTTTGAATTTCACATGGATTATGTATGTTTTTAACCTGATCATGCTGCTGGCGGTATATCTGCTGGGCGATTCCACCAACGGTGCCACCCGCTGGATCGACCTGGGATTTATCCGCTTCCAGCCCACGGAGCTTTCGAAAATCATATTGATCCTGTTTTTTGCGAAATTTTTCATGGATCATGAGGACAACCTGAATTCTTTTAAAACCATCATCCAGGCAGGCCTTCTGCTGGCAGTACCGCTTGCAATGATCTATATGCAGCCGGACCTGAAAAACACCATCACAGTAGTGATTCTATTCTGTGTGATGATCTATGTGGCAGGACTGAGTTATAAGATCATCGGCGGGGCAGTGCTCATTGTTATCCCGCTTTTGATCATCTTTTTAAGTATTGTTATCCAACCGGATCAGCACCTGATCAAGGATTATCAAAGGGACCGTATTATGTCCTTCCTCTATCCGGAGGATGAAGAATATGCGGATGATATCGAACAGCAGAAGAACTCCATCACTGCCATTGGCTCCGGAAAGCTCACAGGAAAAGGCCTGGAAAATAATGATGTATCCTCTGCCAACAACGGCAACTTCGTCTCTGAAAACCAGACCGACTTCATTTTTGCCGTAGCGGGAGAGGAGTTGGGCTTTATCGGCTGTTGCGCTATAGTAGTCCTATTGTTTCTCATCGCCTATGAGTGCATCCGCATGAGCCTGCGTTCCAAGGACCTGTCGGGAAAGATCATATGCTGTGGAATGGCTACGGTCATCATGTTCCAAACCTTTGTCAATATCAGCGTGGCTACCGGCATGATGCCCAATACAGGAACGCCGCTTCCTTTTGTCAGCTATGGCTTGACTTCCCTTGTCAGCCTGTATATCGGCATGGGGCTGGTGCTGAACGTAGGACTGCAGAGCAGTGCTTATAAAGAACTGCATAAAAGTACATGGAAAGAAGAGTTGCTATAATTCAAGATACGGCCATTAGAGACTGTTTAGAGAAATCTCAGTTATGCTGAGAATAGAATTATAGTAATGGAGGCATGCAAAAATGAACGACAGAAAAAGATCCAGAACCAGCAGCGGTCCGTATAAAAAAGGGCCCGCAGCAATCAGACGTATGAGAAGGCGCAGAATAAGAAATACCATGCTGCTCCTCATGTCTTTTGTCATCCTTGTGCTGGCCGGGATTGCCGGCATTTATCTGATCAAAGACGGCACCTTAGGAAATTTACAAAAACCATTTTCCATATTGGAAGAATTTCCGGGAACCTCCGGTCAAAGTGGACTCACTCTGGCCGACGGCTTTGCCAAAGATCTGTGTGTCAGTGAAAATGCAGATGTATCCTGTGAAGGCATCACGCTGCCGCCAGAACAAAAAGGTGCGCTTCTGGATGTGGAAGGGCAGCAGGTGTTGTATGCACAAGGACTGTTTGATAAAGTCTATCCTGCCAGTATCACCAAGATCATGACTGCGATTCTGGCATGTAAATATGGAAATATGGAAGACGTGGTTACCATCAGCGAAGAAGCGCTGAATCTGGAACCAGGATCCCAGGTCTGCGGTTTCTATGTGGGGGATACCTTGAGCATGGATCAGCTCCTGCACTGTCTTCTTGTCTATTCCGGCAACGATGCGGCTGCCGCCATTGCAGAGCATGTGGCCGGGAGCACCGCGGCTTTCGTGGATATGATGAATGAGGAAGCCAGCCGTCTGGGCTGTACCGGCACCCATTTTACCAATCCTCATGGACTGCAGGACGAGAACCACTATACCACCCCCTACGACATCTACCTGATGCTCCAGGAGGCTTTGCATTACAAAGAATTTGTGGAGATCGTTCAGATGAGTTCCTATACCGTCACCCCGAAGCATGAAGATGGGACCACCGGCTCCATTACACTGGAAGCTACCGATCATTATCTCACCGGAGAGGCCGTGGCGCCCAAGGATGTGACCATATTAGGGGGCAAGACCGGAACTACGTCTATCGCCGGAAATTGTCTGGCACTCCTTTCCCAAAACGCCTATGGCAAGCCCTATGTCTCTATCGTTATGGGTGCCTCCACCAAAGATCTTCTGTATCAGCAGATGAATACTCTGCTGGAAAAAATTAATTCATAATTTTTCTTATTTTCACAAAATAATCATTGAATTTATTGGTGAAATGCACTATAATTAAACCATATTAGATATGGATTTTGTGAAAAAATACATATCAAACTAATGCGTCTAAGGAGGAAAACAGGATGGTTGAACTAATTGTAGGTAAGAAAGGCAAGGGTAAGACAAAAATACTGTTAGACAGAGTAAATGCGGCGATCAAAAGCGCCAACGGCAACATAGTTTACTTAGACAAGAGCACAAAGCATATGTATGAATTGAATAATAAAGTGCGTCTCATTGATGTTTCCAATTACCCTTTGAAAAATAGTGATGAATTTATTGGTTTTATTTGCGGGATTCTTTCCCAGGATAACGATTTGGAGCAGATCTATTTGGATAGCTTCCTAAGGATCGCCAGATTAGAAGAAAAAGATGCTACCGACACGTTAGCGCAGTTAGATGCCATCAGTGAAAAATTTGATATCAACGTTGTGGTCAGCATTTCCCTTGATAAAGAGGATATTCCGGCTGCATTCCAGGATAAAGTGGTTGTAGCTTTATAACATACATAATGGATCAGGCTGCCGTAACACACGGCAGCCTGTTTTTTCTGCTTCTTTATGACTGTGCTTCCCTGTCCTGGCCGATTCTGCCAAATAACGTGATGAGATATAGTCCGCAAAGTCCCACCAATCCATAGATGATTCTGGAAAGCCATGACATATTTCCAAACAAAAATGCTACCAGATCGAATCGGAACAGGGCAATAAGTCCCCAGTTCACAGCTCCGATAATACCAATTGTCAATGCTGTATAATCTAATCCTTTCATTCTGTGCTGTTCCTCCTGATTCTTTTATTTTCCCTTATTTTTCCCAGAGATCCTTTTTTTATACATGAAGTTCCAAGATAGTTTCCATTCCTAATGCTTGTCAAGCAAAGCCGAAAATGATACAATAGCCCTATGTGAATTTAATTCGGAAGAAAAAAGGAGATAAGTACCCTTGCCAAAAAACAACAAATCAAAGGCGCAGCTTCCAAAAACAGCCGGAAAATTCCTGGATTTATTGCGAAGGACTTTTACGCTGAATATCGGTACCCTGTTGTTCGGCGTCCTATTTTTATATATGCTGTTTAGCGCTGTCGTATATCTGACCAGCACGCATTACAGTACCTACCAGGTAATATCCGGTCCATTATCACGGAATGAGACCTACACCGGCCTGGCACTGCGGGAAGAGACCGTGGTGAGCAGCGATCAGACCGGTTACATTTCTTATTATGCCAGGGAAGGCATGAAGATCAATGCCACAGGGGCCGTATACGGTATCAGCCCTAACCAGACAATTACGGATGTAAAACCATTGAGCCAAAGCGATCTCTCCAAGATCCGCAAACAAATGAGCAGCTTTTCCAATGGCTTTTCCCTGGGCAATTTTAATGATACATACAGCTTCAAATATGAATTAGAAGGAAATATTCTCCAATATGCCAGCGGCGCTGCCCAGGTTCCCTCCTCAAATGCCCAGGCAGAAGGCGAAGAGGGCGACTCCGAAGAGGAAGGCGATGGCGAGATTAGTGCTCCTATTCAGCCATCTGCGGTCACTTTAGGAAGCCAGACACTGTGCAGTGCACCTGCTGATGGTATCGTCCTATATTCCAAGGACGGATACGAAGGCAAGACTGTAGACGACTTGACTACAGAGGATTTTGACCAGAATTCCTACCAGAAGACGGATTTGAAAACGCAGGACAGTGTCAAGACCGGACAGGATATCTATACGATCATCACCGATGAACGGTGGAGTCTCTTGATCCCTTTAAGTGAACGACAGGCAGCCAAGCTTGCGGACCGCACCAGCATCAAGGTGAATTTTTTAAAGGACGGCATCTCCCAGATGGGAGATTTTGAAATGATGGAAATTGATGGGAAAACCTATGGAAAACTGGATTTTAACAAAGGTCTGATCCGGTATTCCTCTGACCGTTTTCTGGATATTGAATTGGTAACCAACAGCCAAAGCGGTTTGAAAATTCCACTTTCTTCTATTGTAAGCAAAGACTTCTACGTGATCCCAGAGGATTATGCAACTTTGGGAGGCAACAGCAATAACATCGGATTTCTGCAGCAGAAGAAGAACGCGGACTCCACGGAATTTGTATCACCCACCATATATGGTCTCAAAGACGGCAATTATTATGTGGAAAAATCCAGCTTTCGTGACGGTGATATCCTGATCCAGGCGGATTCTTCCGCCCGGTATACAATAGGGGAGACCGATGTCTTGGAGGGCGTTTTCTCCACGAACAAAGGCTATCCTGTGTTCCGGAATATCATGATTCTGGATCAGAACGAGGAGTTTGCCATCGTGGAAAAAGGCACTGCTTACGGCCTGGCCAGATATGATTTTATTGTCCAGGATGCATCAAAGGTAAAAGAAGAGGATATTGTAAAATAGTTCACATATAATATTAAAGGAGGCATGTCCCATGCTGGCAGAACAGCTGCATCAGGTCGAAGAAAAAATAGAAGACGCCTGCCGCCGCAGTCATCGGGATTCAAAGGAAGTGACACTGATCGCGGTAAGCAAGACAAAGCCTGTGGAAATGCTGCAGGAGGTATACGACGCAGGAAGCCGTGATTTCGGAGAAAATAAGGTACAGGAAATCACTGCCAAATATGACCAGCTCCCATCAGATATCCGGTGGCATATGATCGGTCATTTACAGCGGAATAAGATCAAATACATCATCGATAAGGTGGCCATGATCCACTCTGTGGATTCCTTAAGGCTTGCCGTTGCCATCGAGCAGGAAGCGGCCAAAAAGAACGTACGGATTCCCATATTGGCAGAGGTCAATGTGGCAGAAGAGGAGAGCAAATTCGGTCTCAAAATGGAAGAAGTGCTGCCCTTTGTGACGGAGGTTTCCAAGCTTCCCCACCTCTTTCTTCAGGGACTTATGACCATCGCACCCTTCGTGGAAAACCCGGAAGATAACCGTCTCATTTTCCGTCAGTTGAAACAATTAAGTGTTGACATAGCGGCAAAAAACATTGATAATGTTACTATGAGTGTTCTCAGTATGGGTATGACCGGGGACTATGAAGTGGCAATTGAAGAAGGCGCAACGATGGTACGGGTGGGAACCGGTATTTTCGGAGCCAGAGATTATACACGATAAGATGATATTAAGTAAGATTGGAGACTTAAGTAATGGGAGTTTTAGATAAGTTTTTAGATGCCATCAAATTGAACGACGACTATGACGATGATGAATTCTTTGATGAGGATTTCGAAGACGATTTTGAAGAGGACGAAAAACCGCGCAAAAAATTCTTCGAAAAGTTCAAGAAAGATGACGATTTTGAGGATGATTATCTGGACGACGAACCGGAAATGCCGGCTGGCAAAGCCAGAGCTGCCGCCAAGTCTACTGCGGCGTCCAAAACTGTCACCGCCAAAACAACGGTTAAGGCAAACCGGCAGCCAGCAGCATCTTCTAAGATCACCCCAATGCGTGGTACTAAGAAAGGTCAGAGCGTCAATATGGAAGTATGCGTGATCAAACCGACTTCCATGGAAGATACCCGTGAGATCGCGGACACCTTGGTGGACAACTCCACCGTTGTCTTGAATCTGGAAGGGATCGATGTGGAAGTGGCACAGCGGATTATCGATTTTACTTCAGGAGCCTGCTATTCTCTGGGCGGAAGCTTACAGAAGATTTCCAGCTATATTTTTATCCTTACCCCATATAATGTGGACATCATAGGAGACTTCCAGGATATTTTAAGCGGAGCTGTACCATCCATGCGAAATGCATTTTAAGAAGCGATCATGACACAGGAAGAATTATTTCAAAAACGTATCCAGGAATTGGCGGACATGGCATATCACAGAGGGATTGTCATGTTCACCGATTTTCTTAATTTAGATGAATTACATATGGTAAATAGCCGAAGCTTCCGGGGAACAGGCGTACACATGGAGGCGGACGGAGGCTATGAGTTTGCGGAGCGTCAGATGGTTGCATTTATTCCTGATGCTCTTTCTTTTGATTGGGAATATCCCTTCACCTGTCTGCATGTCCGGGCAAAATCTGCCAAATTTGCGGAAAAACTTACCCATCGGGACTATCTTGGGTCTATTTTAGGTCTCGGTATTGAACGGTATGTGCTCGGTGACATTCTGGTGGAAGACCACGGAGCCTATGTATTCTGTGAAAATGCCATGACCGGTTATTTACAGGAGAATCTGTGCAGCGTACGCCGTACGCCTGTTATTACAGAGCTGGTCGCCTCCTTGGAGGAGATTCCCAAGCCAAGACTTGAGGAAGTACGCGGCACTGTGGCTTCCTGCCGTCTGGACAGTATGATCGCCTTGGCATTCCATACTTCCAGGAGCAGCAGCGTTGCGCTCATTGAGGGAGGACAGGTATTTGTAAACGGAAAGCTTATCACCTCCAATGGCTATCATCCTAAGGAAGGCGATATCGTTTCGGTGCGGAAAATGGGACGTTTCTGCTTTGACCGTCTGGGTCATGCGACTAAAAAAGGACGTTATCCCATCTTACTGTACCGGTATCTATAACATCAGGGAGGAACGAAAGAAATGAAACAACAATTGACCGTCAGCCGGGCAGATGAATTTTCTTATGAGATTCTGTTCCGGGAAGATTTCAGAGATTTGAATGCTGCACTTGCCAAAGCCGGACTTACCGGAAGAAAAATATGCATTGTCACTGATAGTCATGTGGCACCTTTGTATGCCGAGGCCGTGGAAGAGACGGTGAAGGATTCTGCCGCCGCTGTTACAATCTTCACATTGGAAGCGGGAGAGGCAAATAAGCATCTGGGAACCGTCCAAAAGCTTTATGAGCACCTGATCCTGCACAAATTTGAAAGAAAAGATTATCTTCTGGCATTGGGCGGAGGCGTCGTGGGAGACCTGACTGGTTTTGCCGCTGCCACCTACCTCCGGGGCATCGATTTCGTCCAGGTACCCACCACTTTGCTTTCTCAAGTGGACAGCAGCATTGGCGGGAAAACCGGTGTGGATTTCCTGCAATATAAGAATATGGTGGGAGCCTTTCACCAGCCCAGACTGGTCTATATGAACCTTTCTGTCCTACGCTCCCTTCCGGATGTGGAATTTGCCTGCGGAATGGGCGAGGTACTAAAATCCGGCCTGATCTGGGACCGCACTTATTATGACTGGCTCTTAGAGCATAAGCAGGAAATTCAGAGCAAAGAGTTTTCTTATCTGACCCAGATGATTGAAGGCTGTTGCGATATCAAGCGGCAGGTGGTGGAAGAAGACCCAACAGAGCAGGGCGTACGAGCCATCCTAAATTACGGTCACACCGTCGGCCATGCCGTGGAAAAGCTCAAGGATTTCCAGCTTCTCCACGGACAGTGCGTAGGGCTTGGCATGCTGGCATCCGCTCATATTTCCAAAGCCAGAGGCCTTCTAAGTCAAGCGGAATTTGACCGCATCTGCCAGGGAATCCGGATGTATGGGCTCCCCATGGAAGTGACCGGATTGGAGGAAAAAGAGATCCTCGAAGCGACCAAAAATGACAAGAAAATGGACAGCGGGCATGTGAAATTCGTCTTGTTAAAGACCATCGGCGAGGCTTATATCGATACTAATGTGACCGATGAAGAAATCTTGAGCGGCATCCGCTCTATCTTGGATGGAGGGAAAAGAGCATCATGAAGATACCAAAAAAAGAACGGCCCCTCCCTTATGTTCTGGGAGGAATCATCTGGCTGACGATATTGATATGGTTCGATCAATGGACCAAACTTCTGGCCGTACAGCACTTGAAGGGACAAAGCTCCATTCCTCTGATCAAAGGCGTATTGGAACTGCAGTACCTGGAAAACCGGGGGGCTGCCTTTGGGATGCTGCAAAATTTCCAATGGGTATTTGTGGTACTGTGTGCCGTTTTTCTCATTGGAGCCATCGTATTTTACTGGCTGCTTCCTTCCACAAAGAGGATGCTTCCCCTGCACATCCTTTGCATATTAGCCATGGCGGGCGGAATTGGCAATGCCATTGACCGTATTCTGCACAATTATGTGATCGATTTTGTGTATTTTTCTTTGATTGACTTTCCGATTTTTAACGTGGCCGACTGCTATGTGGTGATTTGTGCCGTATGCTTGCTCATTTTCTTTTTCTTTTATTACAAAGAAGAGGATTTTGCATTCCTTTCCCGTAAAAGTGATGAGAAAAAGGCAAAATCCTGACGGAGGATAATTTTTTGGAACGATTAAGCTACATTGTCACTGACGAAGAACAAAATATCCGCATTGACAAGTATCTGGCCGGAAAGGACGACCGTTTTTCCAGATCCTATCTGCAGAAGCTTTTGAAAGAGGAACAGATACTGGTAAACGACCGCAGTGTAAAAGCCAACTACAAAGTCCAGGCAGAAGATACGGTCGCTCTTAACGTCCCGTCGGCCGAAGAACCCCAAATATTGCCGGAGGACATCCCTTTGGATATTCTATATGAGGATGATTACCTTCTGGTGGTCAACAAGCCCAAAGGAATGGTGGTTCACCCAGCGGCTGGACATAATACCGGCACTTTAGTGAACGCGGTGATGTATCACTGTCAAGGCAATCTCTCCGGCATCAACGGCATTTTACGCCCCGGTATCGTCCATCGGATTGACCGGGATACCACCGGCGCTTTGGTGGTGTGTAAGGACGACATCACCCACCGGGGGCTGGCAGAGCAGTTAAAAGAGCATTCCATCCATCGCAGATACCGGGCCATTGTGCTGGGAAATCTTCCATTGGAGGAGGGGACCATAGAAGGACCCATCGGCAGACATCCGGTGGAGCGGAAAAAAATGGCAGTCAATCATAAAAATGGAAAGCCGGCGGTGACGCATTACCAGGTACTGGAGCGTTATGGCCGTTATACTTATGTGGAATGCCGGCTGGAGACCGGACGCACCCATCAGATCCGGGTGCATATGAGCAGTATCGGCCATCCGCTGCTGGGAGATGCTGTCTATGGCTCCGGCAAATCCCTCTTTTCTTTGGAGGGACAGGTTCTCCATGCGGAATGTCTGGGATTCATCCACCCTATTTATCAGGAATATATGGAATTTCATGCGCCGCTGCCTTCCTATTTTTCACAACTTTTGGATAAATTCAGAAAACAGACTGGGCATCTTTCATAAAATGCGCTATAATAGAAATAAGATAACACAGGGAAGGAGTGACTTATATGAAGACGAAATCAGTAATCACCATCGGAAGACAATATGGAAGTGCAGGAAGACAGATCGGCCAGGAGCTGGCTCAGGCTCTGGGTATCAAATGTTACGATAAAGAGCTGTTGGAGCACGCCTCCAATGAGAGCGGCATTTGTAAGGAATTGTTTGAGACAAATGATGAACGGCCCACCAACAGCCTCTTATATTCTCTGGTCATGGACACCTATTCCTTCGGCTATACTTCAGCCGCCTTTTCCGACATGCCCATGAACCACAAAGTATTCCTGGCGCAGTTTGACGCCATTAAGAAGCTGGCTTCTGAAGGCCCCTGCATCATGGTCGGCCGCTGTGCGGATTACGCCCTGGCAGACACCAAAAATGCATTCAGCGTCTTCATCCATGCGGATCTGGACGCCAGGATCCGCCGGATCGCAGAAAAATACCAGCTCAAAGAAAATGTTGCCAAGGACCGGATCTTAAAGACCGACAAAAGCCGCTCCAGCTACTATAACTACTATACCAATAAAAAATGGGGGGAGGCCTCCGGCTACGACTTGTGCGTGGACAGCAGCCGCTTCGGCATTGAAGGCACGGTGAAGGTGATCATGGAAGCCATCCGCATTTTTGAAGAGACTATTTAACCCATCCGGGCAGTCCCGCATTTAAGATGGCGGTAAACATCCGTTCCTTCACGCCAGGATGTTCCAGATTCAGCTGACGAAGAAGATTTTTTGCGTATTCCCGTTTGGTATTGCCGTCCGCCGGACAGGGGCTTTTTTCCACCGGCAATTCATAGCGGTTTCGAAACCCTATAATATCTGCCTCCTGCATATACAGGAGCGGACGGATCAGAGTCAGATCCATGCGGTCCAGATAGGTGACCGGGGAAAACGTATGAAAGCGGCCTTCAAAAATCAGAGACAGCAGCATAGTTTCCACCACATCGTCTCTGTGATGGGCATAGGCTATTTTATTACAATTTAATTCTTTTGCTACGGTATTGAGCGCCCCTTTTCTCATCTTTGCACACAGAGAACAGGGGTTGCTTTCTTTTCTGTCCTCAAAGATGATCTTAGCGATCTCTGTGGGAACTGTCGTATAGCGCACATTTAATTCCTCACAAAGGCTTTGGAGCTTTTCTGTATGAAAACCTTCAAAACCCAAATCCACTGTGATCGCTTCCAATTCAAATTTTTCCGGATAAAAACGCCGCATACCGGCCAACGCATAGAGCAGGGTAAGACTGTCTTTTCCTCCTGAAATCCCGACTGCGATCCGGTCGCCTGCCTGGATCATATGGAAATCATCTACGGCCTTGCGCGTGATGCTCATTAAATGCTGTAATTTCATAATATTCTCCTTTCTTACCTTGCACAATTATAGCCGATTTTGTCTCAAAATGCAGGGGAAAATCTTTAAAATAATGTGACATTTCGTTAATATTATGTTATAATTTTAAAAACGTTGCTTGGAGGCTGGCTGGACATGAAATTCCGCTGGGATAATAAATATTTATATTGGGGAGTCACCGCATTCTGTGTAGTGGCTGCCAGTTTGCTGTTTTGTTTCGGCATTTTCCGCATGGGAACCCTTATTCAAGGCATTAAAGCAGTATTGCGGATCCTTATGCCGATCATATATGGAGCGATACTCGCTTATCTTTTAAATCCGGTGGTAAATTTCTTAGAAAAGAAAGTGATCTTTCGCCTGTTAGAAAAAAAGGGCATTCAGATTTCCAAAAAGTTGGCAAAATTCATCCGGTATACGGTGGTTTTGCTTTCCCTGGCTTTATTCGCCTTTTTGATTTACGCTCTGGTGATGATGATTCTTCCTGAGCTGATCCGAAGCATCATAAGCATCATCAACAGCTTTCCAGGGTACGTGAACAGCATCCAGGAATGGATCAGCAAATTGATGGAGAACAATGATGAACTCAATGCCACGATGATGGCGATGTTCCAGCGGTATTCCGCCAAGGCCGAGACATTTCTGACCCAGGATATCCTGCCTCAGCTGCAACAGACATTACGTCATGTGTCCGCTGGAGTCTTTGATGCCATCAATTTTTTGAAAAACGTGCTCATCGGTGCGATTGTATCTATCTATATTCTTGCGGATAAAGAAGGATTTGTGGGCCGTTCCAAAATGATTCTCTATTCTTTGTTCAGTACCAAGCGCGCCAACGCCATCATTCACAATATGCGTTTTACCCACCGCACCTTTGGCGGCTTTATCAACGGCAAGATATTGGATTCCATCATTATTGGAATTCTCTGTTATATCGGCACCTCCATTTTGGATATGCCTTATGATATTTTGGTAAGTGTGATTGTGGGCGTGACCAATGTCATTCCCTTTTTCGGGCCTTATCTGGGGGCCATCCCCTGTGCCATCCTGATTCTGTTAGTAGATCCGCTGAAATGTCTTTATTTTGTCATTTTCATCCTGATCCTGCAGCAGTTTGACGGCAATATCCTGGGACCGAAGATTCTGGGAGAGTCCACTGGGCTTTCCAGCTTCATGGTAATTTTGGCTATCTTGGTAGGTGGCGGCTTCTTTGGCATCTTCGGCATGCTGGTGGGTGTCCCGGTCTGTGCTGTGATCTATGCGCTGATCTGGAACACTGTCGAGAAATCTCTAAAGCGTAAAAAGCTGCCATCAGATTTGGATGCCTTCCGCTCCATGGATTGTGTGGATCCGGTTACCAATGAGGCAAAGCCGTTTTCTTCCGCACAGAAGACTGATGAGGAGGATAGCAGCACTCCAAAGAAAGATGCATAAATGAAGGGGTAATATTAATGAAATTTGTCATACAGAGAGTAAGCCATGCGAAAGTATGCGTGGATGACCGCACCGTGGGAGAGATCGGGAAAGGTTTTTTGGTACTTGCCGGTGTGGGGCAGTCAGATACTAAGGAACTTGCTGACCGCTACATCAAGAAGATGTTGGGACTTCGTATCTTTGAAGATGACCAGGGGAAGACGAATCTGTCGCTGAAGGATGTAAACGGCAGTCTTCTGATCGTATCCCAATTCACCTTATATGCCAACTGTCGGAAGGGAAACCGTCCCAGCTTCACCGAAGCAGGCGGTCCGAAGGAGGCACAGGAACTCTACGACTATATCGTGGAAAGCTGCAGGAAGGAGATTCCTGTGGTGCAGACTGGAGAATTCGGGGCACATATGAAGGTTTCCCTGGAAAATGACGGTCCGTTCACGATCCTTTTAGATGAGAACCTATTTACAGTCACAAAAGAATAAGGGGAGAGGTTATGAAACGAAAGAAACTTTGGGGAGCACTGATTCTTTTTATCATGATGCTTATGCTTTCCGGCATGAGCACCGTTCACGCATCTTCATTTGACAGTCCGTCGGTCATAGAAGGGCTGTTAGGCGCATCTAAAACTGGCTGGGTCCAGAAGGGCAGCCAGTGGTATTATTACCGTTCCGGAAAGCCTATCAAGAACCAGTGGCTGACGGTGGGCGGCAAAAAATACTACTTGAAATCCGACGGCGTCATGGCCATTGGCTGGTATACCGTTGGCAATAAAAAATACTATTTCAATTCCAGCGGCGCCATGCAGACTGGTTGGGTCCGCTGGAAAAATTCCTGGTATTATACAAGCAAGAAGAACGGAGCCATGCTGCAGGGACAATTTGCCAAGAATTCCAAAGGGCAGTATTACTATTTTCTCAGCAACGGCAAAATGGCCACTGGATTCGTAAAGGTGGGAAAATATTACCGGTACTTCAATTCCAACGGCATCATGGCCGTGGGCTGGAAGCAGATTGACGGCAAATGGTACTACTTCAACAAATCCGGCGTACGTCGGACTGGACTGGTGATCGATAACGGAAAACGTTATTATATGAACAGCCAGGGCGTGATGCAGACCGGTTGGATGACGGTGAACGGCAACCGCTATTATGCCTATAAGAGCGGCGAGCTGGCCACCGGATGGGTGCGTTCCGGCAAGGGCAATAAATACTATTTCAGCCAGGCAGGCAAGCAGGCGCTGGGTCTGACAAAGGTTGGCAGTAAATATTATTACTTTGAAAAAGAAAACAATGGAATTATGGCAGTGGATAAGACCATCGGCGGACGCTATTTTGGCAAGGACGGAGTTTATATCCCGAACCATGTGGCCGGAGTGAATTTGAGGTGGCCTCTGGATTCCGACTGTAATTATATCACCAGTTATTTCGGAAACCGGGAATCTCCGGGAGGGATCGGTTCCACCAATCATATGGGAATTGACATTGCCGCCAGCACCGGCCGCAAAATTTATGCGGCAGAAGCCGGAACCATCGTTGTGAGGACCTACAGCAGTAGTGCCGGAAATTATATCGAAATCAACCATACCAACGGTCTGATCACCCAATACATGCACCAGAGTAAGTTCGCATCCGGCCTGACCGTTGGAAGCAAGGTGAAAAAGGGGCAGGTTATCGGCTATGTGGGCTCCACCGGTAATTCCACCGGGCCCCATCTGCATTTCGGTGTAAAACGCAATGGAGTATACGCCAATCCGCTGGATTATGTAAAGAGGCCATAGATCAGGGCTGTCCTGCAGAAAGATCAGGC
Source organism: Blautia sp. (assembly GCA_050944615.1). Classification (GTDB taxonomy): domain Bacteria; phylum Bacillota; class Clostridia; order Lachnospirales; family Lachnospiraceae; genus Blautia_A. The sequence continues at coordinate 5,813 of JBMNRL010000021.1, read as the reverse complement.
TGTTTTTATACAGGAGGCAGAAAAATATGAAATATTTGATCGTAGTGGATATGCAGAATGATTTTATTGACGGTGCTCTTGGGACAGCAGAAGCACAGGGGATCTTAGACGCAGTGGAAGAGAAGATTCAAAGCTTTGACGGTAAGGTACTCTTCACCAGAGATACCCACGAGGGTGATTATCTTTCCACCCAAGAAGGGAAATACCTACCCGTTCCCCATTGTATCCGTGGTACGAAAGGGTGGGAAATCCATCCCCGCCTGCAAAAATACTGTACAGAACCGCCCATTGACAAGCCGGCATTTGGCAGCACTGCTTTGGCAGAACGCCTGTGTGCCGATGACCAGGTGTCCTCTGTGGAATCTATCACGCTCATCGGCCTGTGCACAGATATCTGTGTCATTTCCAACAGCATGCTGCTGAAAGCATATTTGCCGGAGGTGCCCATCCTGGTGGATGCCGCCTGTTGTGCCGGCGTGACCAAAGAAAGCCATAAACAGGCACTTAATGCCATGAGAGTCTGTCAGATCCTCATTGAGAACGAGGACTGAACCAATAGTTTATCATCATGCACCGGAAAGGGATCATTATATCCATTTCCGGTGCTTTTTCTATCCAAACTTTTTAAAATTAACAGTATATAACAGTTGACAACAGTTATACTCTGTTATATACTGTTTACAAGACAGGAGGATACGTAAATTATGAAAATAATCATTAACAATTCTTCCATGCAGCCAATCTATGAGCAGATCGTGGAACAAATCAAATGTTTGATTCTGTCCGGAGATTTGAAGGAAGAAACCATGCTCCCCTCTGTCCGTTCTCTTTCTAAGGAGCTTAAGATCAGCGCGCTGACCGTTAAAAAAGCCTATGACCGGCTGGAAGAAGAGGGGTTTATAGTGACCGTGCACGGAAAAGGAAGCTTCATCGCCCCGACAAACCGTGAGCTTTGCTTGGAAGAACAGAAAAAAGAAGTAGAAGCTGATTTGGAAATGGCCATCCGAAAAGGCAGAAGCTGTGGAATGCATAAACAGGAGATCAGAGACCTATTTGACCTTATCATGGAGGATTTATTATGATTTTAGAATTAGATCACATTCAAAAAAAGTACCATCCCTTTATGCTTGACTGCTCTTTGAAATTGGAAGAAGGCTGCGTCACCGGTTTGATCGGACAAAATGGCGCCGGAAAAAGTACCACTTTTAAGGCAATACTGGATCTTATCCGCTTAGATGGCGGCAATATCCAGATTTTCGGCAAAAACCATAAGGAGCTGTCCATGAAAGACAAGGAGAGAATTGGCGTAGTTTTGTCTGATGCCGGCTTCAGTGGATTTCTAACTATTCTGGATATCATACCAGTCCTGGAAGCGATGTATCATGCTTTTCAAAAAGAAGAATTCCAGAAACAATGCCAGCGTTTTTCCCTTCCCATGGATAAACCGCTCAAAGAGTTTTCTACGGGAATGCAGGCGAAATTAAAGCTGCTCATCGCCATGAGCTATCACGCGGATTTGTTAATCCTGGATGAACCCACCTCCGGACTGGATGTGGTGGCACGAGATGAGCTTTTGGATATGCTCCGGGGGTATATGGAGGTCCCGACTCATTCTATTTTGATCAGTTCCCACATATCCAGCGACCTGGAGGGGCTTTGTGATGATATTTATATGATCCACGAAGGAAAAATCATTCTGCATGAAGAGACAGATGTCTTGTTGGATCAATATGGTCTGCTCAAAATGGATCAAACGGCCTATGCTTCCCTGGATAAGCAATATCTTCTCGCAGTAAAGCAAGAAGCATTTGGATATTGCTGCCTGACCAATGAGAAGAATTACTATATGGAAAATTATCCGGACATTGTGATAGAAAAAGGTAGCATTGACGAATTGATCACTATGATTGTAAGAGGTGAGAACATATGAGAGGATTATTGGTGAAAGATTACCGGTTAACGGTAAAAAACAAAAAATTATTCTTCGTATTCGGCTGTATTGGTTTTCTGATGCTCTTTACAGGTGACAACCCCAGTTTTTTAGCCAGCTATATTTCCATTGTTTCAGCCATGATGGTTCTGACCACTATTACCTATGACGAATTTGACAGAAGCATTGCATATCTGCTGACGATGCCGGCGAACCGCAGGATATATGTACGTGAAAAATATCTGTTTGGCATCATCTGCACCTTCATCGGCTGGGTAACTTCTTCCCTGGTGGTGATTCTGTATCAAGTGGTGGTGAAGACTAATTATCCCTGGAATGAAATTCTTCTGCCGCTTTTGATATTTTTATACCTGGCATTGATGATGCTCCTTCTGATGGTACCAGTCCAGATTAAATTCGGCGGTGACAATGGAAAAGTGGTGATACTGGCCTTTGTGATCCTGATCATCGTTCTTTCTGCAGTCTTTGGAAAGGCAGTTTCCTATTTTCATATAGATCTTCGCCTTGTGTTGGATACGCCTGTCTTTTCCAACAAGTATTTATTCGGAAGCCTGGTGGCTCTTGTCCATCTGTTTCTGATTGCGGTTTCCTACAGGTCCAGTATGAAAATCATGGAGAAAAAGGAATTTTAAATACAGAGGAAAATTATTATAAATTGTCTGTTGCAGGAATGCTGTAAAAGAGATATGATAAATAGAATAAGAAGTTTTTCAAGGAGCACAAATGAAAAAAGAGGAAGTCTATTTATTGACCAGCCAGCTGAAATTTATTTTCGATATTGTCAGACTGGTGGATGTATCCCGGACACAGCAATGTTATATTTCCAGTGATTTGGAGATCGTAAGAGAGCCTTATCAATGCTATGCGGTATGGAATAAAAACAAACGCTGCCAGAATTGTATTTCGGCAAAAACCTTTACCAACAAAGGCCAATTGACAAAATACGAATTTATTGATGATGATATCTATTTTGTAATTGCCAAATATATAGAGATTGAGGAAGAACCGTTTTCCTTAGAAATGGTCATGAAGACCACCAATGAAACGATGCTTGACGCCTACGGTAAAAATGAATTTATTCGTTCAATCACCAATTTAAACCAGAAGCTTTATCTGGACCCATTGACCAATGCCTACAACCGCCGCTATTATGAAGAACAGTTGAGCGGTCTGATCCAGACGATGGATGCGTTTGCAATGATGGATGTGGATGATTTCAAGAAAATCAATGACCAGTATGGACATCCGGCAGGAGATGCCGCCCTGAAGGCCATTGCCGAGCTGTTATTTTCTATGTCCGGAGCGGACGATACCGTCATCCGTTATGGAGGAGACGAATTTTTTGTAGTCTTTCCTTCTATTACAGAAGTGGACTTTTATAAACGCCTGGAAAAAATCCGGGAAGAGATCACCAATCTCATCTTTTCTATGGCCCCAAAGTTGCATTTGTCTGTGAGCATTGGGGGTGTATACAACTTAAAAAACTCCCAGGATGTGATTTCAACCGCAGATCAGGCGCTTTATCAGGCAAAAGAAAAGAAAAACCATGTTAAGACTGTCTATCTGTAATATCACGCCAGTTGATTTCAAATCACAAATCTAACGGTACCGCCAATGATCCTGACAAGCGTAAGAAGTATCATGAGTTTTATGGCCTCTGTTTTTGTAAGAAGTGTTTGATTTCAGTAAAACAGGCGCTTTATGCGGCTTGCTCCATTGACAAACCTAGGGATTTCTTTCATACTTAAAGACAGTAAATCAATCACAAAAGGAGAAGAAATTATGGATGTCAAAGAAAGTATTGATAAGGTCGTATCAAAAGCAAAAGATGACAAGGAATACAAAGAGAAGCTCCACAAAGAGCCTGTGAAAGCTTTAGAAGAGCTGTTGGGCGTGGATCTTCCGGATGAGCAGGTCAAAGCTGTCTTAGATGGTGTAAAATCCAAAATCCATCTGGACAAAGCTGGTGATATTGTAGAAGAAGTAGAAGAGAAGGTCAAAGACGTCGTTGGCGGTTTATTCCACAAAAAAGAACAGGAATAATATCATCTGAGCATATAGCTGCAATCAGAATACCTCCAAAGCAGTACCGGGAATTCCCGATCTGCGGCGGAGGTATTTTTTCGGCTATCTTTAAAATGGTGAGAAGCAATCACATGAAGAACAGATCATCCTATCTGAAAATCCGAAAGAATAGGTTTCATATTAGGATTTGTTCGTTACCAAAGGATTTTTTCGTCCATTTGTATACTCCTGTAAACTATACCCCATCTTTAACAGTATTTCATCTTCTCCGGCGGGAATAGTGAAAGTGGCTCCCTGGGGCACACCGTTCTTATCCTGTCCAAGTGGAATGGTAAGCTCAGGGAAGCCTGCAGCAGCAGGCAGGGTAGAAGCTGTGCTGTTTAAAAAGGCGATGCCGTCTAGATTATTTTCAGCAAAGGCTGCATTTAGTACAGCTGTGGCTTTTTCAATACTCTTGTTAATTTCATCAGAATCTGTGTTCTCAGTTTTTGCAGCTTCTTCGAGATAGTCCTGGCCGTATTTGGCATTTGTATCCTTTTCTTTATTGTTAAAGGCCACTAAATCGTCCAAAGTCTTGAATGGCAAACCATAAGTACTTGCAAAATCTTTATAATCTTTATTTAAGGTCAAATGGATATTGCCGAAAATAATGACCCCGTCCTGACTGAGTGTAATCTCGATGACTTTTGCCCCTGCCTTCTGAAGCGCCTGTTTCAGAATACTTACCTGGGATTTGTCATTATATTCATAACTGGCTAATCCAATCGTTTTACCATTCAGATAATCTTTATCCCATTCAAGATTGAGAGCACTACCAGACATGGCATTGTATACAACCGCTACATCCTGGACACTCTTTGCCATAGGACCTGGGGTGTCAATCTCACGTATGAGGGGAAGGATACCTGTACTGGAAACTGTAGAACGGGTAGGCTTAAAGCCCACTACTGAGCATGCAGAAGCAGGAGCAACGATGGAACCATCTGTCTCTGTGCCTATAGAAACAGGGGACAAATTGGCAGTCACAGATACAGCACTTCCGCTGCTCGAGCCAGATGCCGAAATTTTTAAAGGTTTAAAAGGATTGATCGTCTGCCCTTTTGCGTTACTGTATCCGGCTGGAGCTATACTGGACATATAACCAGCAAATTCGGAAAGATTATTTTTCCCTAAAATAACAGCGCCGCGTTTTTTTAAATTAGTCACTATATCTGCATCCATGACAGGAATAAAATCTGCTAGTGCAACAGCACCGGCGCTGGTAGGGATTCCGGCAGTATTGATATTATCTTTTAATAGAACCGGAATTCCGAATATTTCAGAAGTGCCTTCTGTCCGTATTTTTCGTTCCTTGTCTTTTTGGCGAGCTTCTTCCATCGCATTGGAATTAATTGTTAAAACGGAATTAAGACCGTGTTTCCTTTGATCCAGTGTCTTAATTCTGTAAAGACAGATCGCCGTCAATTCTTCATAGGTGAGATTGCCATCTTTAATTGCATTCTGGATATCTGTAATCTCTTTTTCAATTACATACTTTTCCTTATCCTCGACAATATTTTCGATATCCAAACCAGAAAGCTGTCTATCGATATTGGATAACAGCTCTTCGTTATGGTAAGAGAGCCATTCTTCACCTGGCGGGGCAGATATTTTATAATAGAAGAAACCGCCAGCAGCTAAGCAGAAGAGGAGGATAATAATTTCAATAAAAAATTTATGTTTTTTAGTCACTTCGTTTTCCTCCGTATACTTGTAATTATTTTTTGTATCTAAAATATAAACATCAAAATCCAATGTATAGTAGAGTTTGCGCTTTTCGCATGGAATTATACGACAG
>JBMNRL010000020.1:0-57252 GCA_050944615.1 Blautia sp. | reverse complement strand
CGTTTTAAGGTATAAGTATTTGTGGTAGAATTAAGCATAAGGAGTCCTCTCTTTTTTTGTTTAGTTGGTTTTTGTTTCGTCACTTTAATTATACCAAACAAAGAGTCTGGATTCCTTATATTTTGGGACTTTTTTGAAAGTTGTTTATTGTAAAGCTGATAAAATCCGCAGTTGTGGATAAAACTGCGGAAACTCAAGAAGCTTTATGTATTCTCGGAGCAGTGCAATGATGATACCATGACAGATTATGCAAGTGATTTTCAGGCAATTAATTTGAATATTCTTGTTCCGGAAGAAAAACCAAACGCATTGTTTTCCGCAACAGGTGACAGCACAGGGACGCTTACACAGATAGATTCCACAATGAAGTACAAAATCAACAGTGGACAGTGGCAGGACATAAATGGAGAAAACGCTAATCTGTTAAATCTGACGTCTGGAGATACCATTTATTTGTATCGTTCGGGCAACGGAACGACTACAAGTGAGTCAGAACAACAGAGTATCAGCATCACACAGGCTTTGCAACCAATGACTGTAGCCAAGACCGACTGTACAACAGCTGCACAAAATGACGGTACAATTACTAGCGTAAATGATACGATGGAATACAAAGTGAAAGATAATGTGGTTACAGAGTGGAATCCAGTTCTACAAAGTGCAACGGGTGTTACGGTTTCAGCAGGCACTTATCTGGTGCGTGTGAAAGGTGCAGGAACGGTACTTGCTTCACCAGCAGCAGAGGTTACCGTTGGAAGACATACTTGTGTATCAGATGGTGTGTGGCATAAAGACAGTACACATCATTGGAATGAATGTACAGGATGTCATGCAGTAATAAATAAAACAGAACATTTAGGCGGAACAGCAAATTGTCAACACGGAGCAATTTGTAGTGATTGCCAACAAGAATATGGTGAAAAAGACCCAGCGAATCATACAGGTACAGCTACCTGGATAACGACATCAACACCACAAACAACACATAAGAAAACATATAACTGCTGTGATGTTGTTGTAGTTGAGGAAACAGAACATGTTTGGAATGATGATGGAGAGTGTACTGAATGTGATTATCCATGTGTACATAGTGGTGGAACAGCTACCTGCTCACAGCCTGCAGTATGTGATAACTGCGGTGCTTCTTATGGGGAATTAGATTCGAGCAATCATGACCCGGCGAACACGTGGACACAGGAGAATGGCAAGCACTATCATGCATGTGAATATGGTTGTGGCACGCATCTTGATGAGATTGAGTGCTCAGGCGGAGAAGCGACTTGTACAGCAAAAGCAATATGTGCTATTTGCAATCATGCATATGGCGAAGTAAACGCTGCAAATCATGCAAATCTTGCAAAGACAGAGCGTGTAGAGTCTACTCATGCAGCAGCAGGAAATATTGAGTATTGGTATTGTCCAGATTGTAATAAGTATTTTAGTGATGCAGCAGGAACACAGGAGATAACGCAGGCGGCTACCGTGATTCCGCAGATAGAACATTCAGTTGATACGACAGGATGGCATTCAGATGAAAACAATCACTGGAATACCTGTACATGTGGAGCGGAAATGAACGAAGCAGCACATACCTTTGGATGGATCACAGACAAAGAAGCAACCACAACTGTGGAAGGTTCGAGACACGAAGAATGTACGGTATGCCATTATAAGAAAGATGCTGTAGCAATTCCGGTTATTGTGAACCCAACACCAGCACCAGTAACCTATAGTTTCAAAAAAGGTGCAGATGGAACATATACGAAAGGTTCCGGTGCTTACACCATTGAAGTAAGTGGAGATTTTGATAAATTCCAGAGCGTATCAGTAGATGGAAAAGTGACAGGAACAGAGAACTATGATGCGAAAAGCGGTTCGACGATTATCACATTTAAAGAAAGTTATCTGACTAAATTAACTGCCGAGAAGCACACCATCACCGTAAACTTTACGGACGGTACAGCCACCACCTCTCTTACAGTAAAGGAAAAAGCGGCGGCAACACCGACACCAACGGTAATGCCGACCAAGCCAACGTCTGCGGCAACACCAGGCAAAACACCGGCAACCGGAGATAACAGTAATCTGATACTCTGGTTTGCTATGATGTTAGTCGGTGGTGGGGCAATCATCAGCGGACTGTTTGTAAGGAAGAGAAAAAAAGCAAATAGATAAGAAAAATGTCTCTAAAATGTCTACAAAAACCTTGCAAAACCCGTGGATAAGGTGGAATATTTGGAAAAATCATACCAGATATAGCACATTTTGAACCGAACAGACACAATATATATATGCAAATATAGAATTTGAGTGACAAAAAAACACCAGGAAACTCCGGTGTTTATACGTGTTAAAAGCCTTTAAGATGTGTTTTGATAATAGTAAATTTTAGTATTTATTTTTCTGTGAACCAGTGATTTACAGATAACAAAGGAAAATCTCAACCAAAAAGGTCTGACTGAAATTAAAAATTCGGTCAGACCTTTTTGTTGTATCATATGATTGGCTGTTTTGTAAAATAAGCTTTTTATAATAAAGTTATAAAGTTTCAAGAAATGGCAGAGGACATGCCATAATAAATTCTTCTTCTGTTTCACGGATAATTTCAAATCCTAGCTTCTAATACATTTTTACAGCATAATTCGCTTTTTGTACAGAAAGCGATACGCGTTCATAGCCTTGTCCGGTTAATTGGACAAGTATTTCTTTCATCAGTGCTGTGCCAATTCCAAGTCCGCGATACTCTCTATATAGAGAAATTGCGAGTGAGGGAGTATCGTCATCGATATGGCCATAATCGTTCATGATGCGGGTCCAGACGGTGCCTACAATCTTACCAGCTATTTCAGCAATTAAGCAATAATCCCCTTTCTTTTGGCCGAAGCCATCGATGTAAACCTGCAGCTCGGGAGCAGTGAGGATGGATCTGGGCGTTGGTTTTGTTCCTGGCGGAAGAAAGATGGCCTCATATAAAAAGTTTTCCAGGAAAGGATATTCTGTTTTTTTCATTTTCCGAATGATATATTTCACATTGACCTCCCCGGTATAGCTGTTATCTTCATAGTAAATGATTTTTGGGTCAGCGGCAACAAGATTTTAGGCATGGTTTGTTACATCAGCAGTTTCCCCAAAATGGATGAGATATATTTATCACATTTTTATGTTGACATTTGAATAGAGAAGAGATATATTTATCACATAAAGAGATAAATATATCTCTATGGAGGGCAATGATTATGAAGAAAAATCGTGTGAAATGGGTGGTGGGCATTGGAGTTTTTTGTATTTTGGCATTAGTGGCATCATCCTGGTACTCTGTGGCATGGAATGATTCCCGATTGGTTGCGCCGATGGATTTTGGAAGCTATGTCTTTGAGATGAAGGACCTGCCGATGATTCTTTCCATAGTTGCGTTTAGCATTTATGTGCTGGGATTGTTTGTTTTGCTATTTCTGGCAATCATAAGAAGAAGCCGTGAAGCCGGGGAAGCGAAGGTAACCCGAAGCCTCAATCCTAAGTTGGGTTACTTGGGGTTTTTAGGTTTTTTGGGATTTAGCGGTTTTTGGACCTATCAGGTGAATGAAAGCGTTTTTCCGTTTATGTTTTTCCTGTTTTTTGGTTTCTTTGGTTTTTATTACGAGGGAAAAATGTCAGGGACTTTTATGGATGAACGATTCCGGGAGAATGCGGTCAGGGCGCAGCTGAATGCGCTTAAAATTACAACGACTATTATTATGATCGCAATGGTCGTGCTCTGCCAGGGAAAATTATTTGGAAAACTGGATTATACTTTGATTGCCGTGCTCATTTTGCTGTCCCTTGCATTGGCCTTAGGAATTTTTCTTAACGAATATTTATTGTACCGTTATGACAATGATGATCAGTATGACGAGAGTGAGGAATAGGACATGGCGGAGTTCGAATGCAGATTGAAAAAATACCGTCTGCTGAAGGGGTTGACACAAGAACAATTGGCAGAACAAGTAGGTGTGCGGAGGGAGACAATCATGCGTTTGGAAAAGGCGCAATATAACCCTTCGCTAAAATTGGCAATTGATATTTCCAGGGCCGTGGAGACACCAATTGAAGAGATTTTCATTTTTTAAATCAATTATTTTATTAAAATATTTATGTGGAAAGCAGATGGATACAGACAAAAGGGTATTTGGCGCACTAAGCTATCATGTTCCTGAAGATTTGGACAGGATTGGGTATTTCTGTTTGATTGCAATTAAGCGACAAATACTGGACAAGATAAGAGGATCGGAGGCAGAATTATGGTACTGAAAAATATTCTTCTTGTGGTCAGTGATATGGAACGTGCGAAGCATTTTTACCGAACACTTTTTGGCCTGGAGGTAACCGCGGATTTTGGGGAAAATGTGATATTGATGCAGAGGCTGGTGCTTCAGGAGAGACAGAGCTGGGAAATGGCCACCGGCCGGGAGGCCAAAGGCGGCGGCAATGATACAGAGCTGTATTTTGAGGAAAGTGATATGGATGCTTTTTTGCAAAAGCTGGAAGATGATGAATTTGCAGGTAGTTATCTAAACCATTGTGTGGAACGTGATTGGGGGCAGCGTATGGTGCGTATTTGTGATCCGGATGGGCATGTGATCGAGGTGGGGGAATCGTCCGCTGCGGTGAAACGAAGGCTGGAGCACCAGGGTCTGACACCGGAGCAAATTGCTACTAAAATGCATTTGCCGCCTGAATAAGAAGCCTTTTTGAAAAGGCGGTGTTGTTTTGGGGAAGTCTGGCCCGTCATACTTGCAAAATGAGCGGAATACAATGGTAAAAAGCCTGTGGGGAAATGTATGGAGAAGATACAATGGAAGCCGCTTCTGGTCAGCTTGGTCATCAGTTTGGGGACAGGAGTGATCGGCGGGCTCCTCACGTTTGACAGTATGAAGAAATATGAAGGCATGTACCATCCGCCGTTGGCGCCGCCGGGTTGGGTATTTCCCGTCGTATGGACGATTTTATATCTTTTGATGGGAATTGCGGCATATCTGGTATACCTTTCCGATTCTGAGGAAAAGTATAGTGCACTTCGGATTTACGGGGTTCAATTGCTGGTAAATATGGTATGGCCGCTTTTATTTTTCCGCTTTGAGGCTTATTTGTTGGCATTTACTTGGTTGATTCTTTTATGGTATTTGATAAAAGTAACAACAAAACAATTTTATCAGATTGATAAAACAGCGGGGAAACTGATGGTGCCGTATCTGCTGTGGGTGACCTTTGCCGGTTATCTGAACCTGGCGATTGCAGTTTATTACCTATTCCATTAGTAAAGAATATTTTCATCAGAAATTGCGGATATTAAGAAAAAATGGTTGGAGGAAATACCGCATGATGAATGAAGATACGAAGAAGCTGCTAGAGGAATGTACGGTTGGCTGCAAAATGGGGCTTAGCAGTATGGATCAGGTGGAAGATTTGTTGCAGGATGGCGAGCTGAAGCAGGTAATCGATACGTACCGGGTAAGGCATGAAGAAATGGATCGAGAAGCATCAGAGCTTCTGCAGCGGTCTGGGGAAGAACCCAAAGAACCCGGGATGGCGGCCACGGCCTTTTCATGGCTGACAACAGAAATGAAGCTGATGATGAAGGATGACCACCATCAGATAGCCAAACTGATGATGGATGGCTGCAATATGGGAATCCAGTCTATCAGTGAAAATGCGAACCGCTACACAGGTGCTTCAGAAGAGGCGAAGAATGTGGCAAGCCGGCTGGTGCAGACGGAAGAAAGTTTTATGAAGGATTTAACGCGTTTTATTTGATGATTTTGGGCTGCGGCGAAATGGAAGGAAAGCGCGTGTATTTTTTGATCCGTTTTTGGAAGGGGTCAATTTTTATACAGTTTTGCTAAGGCTGAGATGTATTTTTGTTATAAAGTGAAAACATCAGGAAAGCAAACAGATATGAATAAGAGAGTTAGGCAGATAAATTGATATGACAGCGCAAGGTAAGATTCCTTGCGCTGTTTGCGTTTAGAGAGAAAGCAGACGGATGTCCGGCAGGGCTTGGGAGCAGCTGAGGTGTGCCAGTCCTGTCTGAAATTCTTCGGAAAAAACGGCAGACAGGATTGCCTGGAAGGCCGGATGATCCATGTAAGTATTGGAGAATACCAGGTAAGTGGATGCTGATTCCAACAAAACCCCTTCCAATTGCGGATAGGCAGTCAGGTAACCTAAGCTGCCCAGGCCAACATCGGCTTTTTCGGCTAAAATAGCGTTGGCCATAGACATATTGGAGAGCACATCATTTTTATAGCCATGGATATCGCTAAAGGACAAACCAGCGTTTTTTAACAGAAAATCCAAAAGCATACGGCAGCAACTTCCCTTTTCCCGGTTGGCGATAGTGATCTCCGCCCTGGTCAGGTCTTCTATTTGCAGAATACGTTTCGGATTTCCCTTTCTTACATAAAATCCTATGGGAAAATCACATAAATGCAGGAACGAAGCTTCCATGCCGGGCAAGAGGCTGTGAAGAATGTCTTCCGGTGAGAGGGAATCCATCGGACAAAGGCTTACCAAAGCCAAATGGGTTTTTTCGTAATACAAGGAGTACAGACTGTTGTAATCATTCATATAGGAGTGAAGCATTGGCAGACTTCCGCCGACATGTTCCAGCTGGCTCCGAAGCAGCTCCACAAGGGCGGATTCTTGGCTGCTGATGATCAGTCCGCTGCTGTTCATCAGATAATCCATCTGCCGGATGGCAGTGTCACCGGAAAGAGGTGGGATGTCGGAAGCGACGGCGGTTGCGGGGGCTCCTGGCAGAGGCGAAATGTCTTCTTTGGAAAGCAGTCCCAGATATTGGTCTAGCTGTTGTTGGCTGATACGGAGCTGCTTGCCCACTTTTTTGGCCTGCATATCTCCTCGTTTGATTAATTCATAAACAGTGGTTTTTTTAATTTTTAATTTATCTGCCACTTCCTGGGCGGTATATATTTTATCCATAAGACCTCGTTTTCTGTTTGTTGTTGATGGTATGAGAATATCAAAAGGCAGCCGCTTAAGTCATGATCTGTTTTATTTATAACATACTGGGAGGATTTGTCAAGAATGATGGTTGACAAACAAAAAGACCTTCTATAGAATATTATTTTAATAGAAACTAAATAAAACAAAACTAAAATGAACAAAACAAAATTGAAGAAACTGCGCTTTTTAAAGGGAGAGACTTATGAAAAAGAAGTGGGGGAGATGGGGGATCGTGCTGGCAGTCAGTATCGGCCTTTTGGCTGGCTGCGGTTCAAATACAAAAGAAGCGGAGAAAATCTCCAGAGAAAAGGTATCTGAAGATAAGAAGGATATCTATGTATTTATTGCCGCCAGTCTGAAAAACACGATGGAAGAGATTCAAACAGTTTATGAAAAGAAGCATCCTGATGTGAACATCATTTATAATGCAGACAGTTCTGGTACGCTGCAGACCCAGATTGAGGAAGGTGCCCGCTGTGATATTTTCTTTTCCGCAGCCCCCAAACAGATGGATGCCCTTGACAAGGGCGGCTATGTGGTAGAAGGAACAGTGACGGATCTGCTGGAAAATCAATTGGTTTTAATTAAGCCATATGCAGAAGAGACGTCTGTTACCGGGTTTGAAAATGTGACAGAGGCGTCCAGCATCGCATTGGCTGGGGAGGATGTGCCTGTTGGGCAGTATGCGAGAGAATTGTTTAAGAATCTGGGGATTTTAGATCAGGTAATGGCGATGGAAATCAACGAGGGTGCCAATGTGACGGCCATTTTAACTGCCGTGGCGGAGGGCAGCAACGAAGTGGGCATAGTCTATGCTACCGATGCCGCATCGATGCCGGAGCAAGTGGAGGTTTTGGCAAAAGCCGGATCTGATCTGGTGGAACCGGCGGTTTATCCTGTGGGCCGGATTTATGATGAAGAAGCGGAACCCTCACAGACAAAGGCAGCTGAAGATTTTTTGACATATCTTGTTGAGGATCCTGTGCCGATGGAGCTTCTGATTGCTGCAGGATTTCAGCCCTGTACGAAATAAAGGATATTATACTTTGAAGGAAAAGGGAGTATCTGATACCAGAAAAGGTATACAACAGTGGGATGGCAGGTATTTTGATTGGAAAAAATGAGTGGATAGGATGTTAGGAAGCATACATTTGGGGTTTTGACGGTCACTATAGCATGAAGAAAATCAGGAGAAGAAGACAAGGATACCAGAAGGGTGCGTATGCGAAATCGGCAGGCACCATGGTTCGAAGGAGTCAGAGCCTGGTGTGCCCCCCAAAATATAGGATGAGGAGACGCAGCTTATGAGCGATATCTTAAGTACAATAGATTGGAGTCCGCTTTTTATCTCATTGAAAACAGGAATTTTAGCTACTATATTGGCATTCTTCTTAGGAGTAGGGGCTGCCAGAGGCATCATGAAGCTTGGACAGAAAGGAAAAGCGGTTTTAGACGGCTTGCTGACGCTCCCACTGGTGCTGCCGCCAACGGTGGCCGGTTTCTTCTTGCTGCTTGTTTTCAGTTTGCGGCGTCCATTTGGCCGTTTTCTGTATTCAGAATTCGATATTAAGATGGTTCAGACCTGGCCTGGCTGCGTGATTGCAGCACTAGTCATTGCTTTTCCATTGATGTACCGGAATGCCAGGGCGGCATTTGAGCAAGTGGATGTGAATGTTATTTATGCCGGACGGACGCTTGGGATGTCGGAACGGAAGATATTTTGGAGGGTAGTGGTACCCATAGCAGCGCCTGGTCTGGCTTCCGGCACGGTGCTATCTTTTGCCAGAGCCATCGGTGAATATGGGGCCACGTCCATGCTGGCAGGAAATATTTTGGGGAAAACCCGGACGGTCTCTGTGGCTATAGCATCTGAAGTGGCCGCGGGAAATTGGGATACCGCAGCCTTTTGGGTGTGTGTCATTGTGATTCTGTCATTTTTGATCGTGGCGGTGATTAACCTTATTTCGGGAAAACATATGAAAAATGTGAACAGGTGGATATAATATGGCATTAGAGGTATGCATCAAGAAAAATTTTGGCGGGTTCCGGCTGGATGTGGACTTTGAAATGGATGGAGGCTGTTCTGGAATCTTAGGGGCTTCCGGTTGTGGAAAAAGCATGACATTAAAGTGTATTGCCGGCATTGAGCGGCCGGACAGCGGAAGAATCGTGCTGAACGGCCGGACACTGTTTGATTCGGAAAAAAAGATCAATCTTCCGACGCAACAACGGAATGTGGGGTATTTGTTCCAGCATTATGCATTGTTTCCGACGATGACCGTAACGGAGAATCTGGGGGCAGCGTTGCCCGGAAAAAGAAAGCAAAACCTTTTGAAGATCCAAAAGCAGATCCGGCGTTTTCAATTGGAAGGTTTGGAAGACCGATATCCGTCCCAGCTGTCGGGCGGGCAGCAGCAGAGGGTGGCGTTGGCCCGGATGCTTCTCCATCAGCCGGAGATTTTGATGCTGGATGAACCTTTTTCTGCACTGGATGGTTATTTGAAGGACACCGTTCAATTGGAAATGTTGGAGCTGATCCGGGAGTTCAAAAAGGATGTATTGCTGGTGTCCCATTCCAGGGACGAAATTTTCAGGTTTTGTGATCATGTAGTTTTATTAGGGGATGGAAATACCATTTTAAAAGGAAAAACAGAGGATATTTTTTCAAATCCCCGCAAGGTGGAGGCGGCCCGGCTGACTGGCTGTAAGAATATATCGCCCATTGAACGTCTGGGGGATCATGAATTGTATGCAAAAGCCTGGGGGATCCGGCTGCATACGGCCGACCGGATTGAGGATGAAATTCGTTATGTGGGCATCCGCGGTCATTTTATGTATCCGGCGTGGGAAGCGACAGAAGAAAATGTGATGAAAATAACGGGGGCGGGTTATATGGAAACGCCCTTTGAGAAGCAATATCTGATTCGGAATGCGGACAAAACGGACAGTGAGAGGCTATGGTGGATGCAGAAAAAAAAGGATTTTTCCGCGGGAGGGCAGGAGGATTTACCTCCGTATATGGTTTTTCCTAAAAAATCGTTAATGCTCTTGTCGTAGGTGCTACAGGCGGATGTTGACAGAGCTGTAAAAATGCCGTATGGTTGAGAAAAGACCGCTGGAAATCCGGCTGGCGGACAAAAGAGCCTGCCGGAGTCCGGCAAATAGGGCAAAACATTATATTTGGGAGGTATCCGTATGAAACTCAGCGCAAGAAATCAACTGAAGGGAAAAGTAGTCAGCATCCAGGAGGGTGTGGTGAATGCAATTGTGGGGATCGACATCGGTGGAGGTAACGTGATTTCTGCCACCATATCTATGGCTGCTGTCCGGGAATTGAACCTGGAAGTAGGAAAGGATGCTTATGCGGTGATCAAGGCAACGTCAGTGATGGTGGGAATTGATTAGGAATTTGGGAGATAACGGCAAGCGTCACGGATGATTAGAAAGTGGGATGCCTGGAAGGGGATATGTTAGCTGGTGTAGTATACGCCATGGTTAAGAAATTACGATGTGTGGCATCCGGAAGTCGTTACAATTTGATTGGAAAAACAAGCCGTCCAGCGATTGGGCGGCGATTTTTGTTTGACAGGAAAATTTTCTGGACGGGGACTTCCGCCTCCTTTGGGCCCAGAAATTGCTGTGGCAGCCTTATATATTGAGCAACAGTTAAAAAATATGAAAAATAGTTAACGTTTCTTCAATTGAAGGAAAGGGGTTATTTTGCTATCCTTTAGACAAGCAGAGGCCGATGCAATTAATCATGGAGGTAGTCCGTATGAAGATAGGTGAAGTGATACGAAAATATAGAAAAGAAAAACAGATGACTCAGGAAGAGATGGCTGGGCATCTGGGCGTGACGGCGCCGGCTGTGAATAAATGGGAGAATGGAAATTCTTACCCAGATATTTCTTTGCTGGCCCCCATTGCCAGATTATTAGGCATTACCACAGATGCTCTGCTTTCTTATCAGGAGGAATTGACGGAGCAGGAGGTGGACGAGCTGATCCAGACGTTGGGGAATCAGGCAAAAGTAGATTATGAATCTGCCTTTGCCTGGGCGGAGAAAAAAATACAGGAATACCCCAATTGTGAGAGGCTTATTTTGCAGGCAGCCCAGGTATTGGACAGTTTTCGTATGATGTTAGGGGTGGATGAGCCGGAGCGGTTTGATGAAAAGCTCTATGGATGGTATCTGCGTTCGGTGGAGAGCAGCAATTATGATATTGCGCAGACTGCGGCAGTTGCGTTGTTCCAATATTCCTTGTCCAAAGAAAATTATGATAAGGCCCAAGAGTATTTGGACCGGCTTCCCAAACAGCAGTGGAACCGCAAGCAGTTTCAAGCCGTCCTGTTTATGAGACAGGGGAAAAAAGAAGAAGCCAGCAAACTGTACGAGGAGTTGATGTTTTTTGGATATGGCAATATCAGCTGGGGATTGAATGGACTGCACATTCTGGCAGTACAGGATAACCAGCTGGAACGTGCGCAGATGCTTGTGGACAAACAAAAGAATTTAGCCAGGCTGATGGAAATGGGCAGATATATGGAAGCTGCTCCGGGGCTAGAGCTGGCGCTTCATAAAAAAGATAAAGAAAAAACGCTGGAGATTCTTATGGAGATGCTAGACAGCATCAAGGAGATGGATTCCTATCGGAACTCTCCGCTGTATACCCATATGACATTTTCGGATCACAGCAGCACAAATATTATTTTTATGCTCCAGAGGGCCTTTGAAAATGATGAGGAAATAGAATTTCTTAAAGGTGATCCACGGTTTGAAAAGCTGATGGAAAACCTGGAATCCCTGGGCCAATAAGTAACAGTAGAAAAGAGGGGAGGCACGATAGCTTTGCAGCGTCGGGCATTCCCCTTTTCTCTTGACGGATATTGGGAAAAAAGCTAGTATGAAATAGACAAGGATAAAAACACAACGTATGGTTTGCCATACAGATCCGGTAGGTAGTCCGGACGTAAGCGGCGCTGCTGCTTATCAGTAACCTTCCTCCTTAGGTCGTCCATTCTTTTTACTCATTTGGGCATCTGTGCAATAACGTCCATTGGGTGATGGCGCATATTGTGCCTAATCATATATCATAAGGAGGACATTACATGGACCAGGTATCAGTGACATTGAAGGTGTTTTTTCAGGATCCCTTTTGGGTGGGCGTGGCAGAGCGTTTTGACAGCGGGAAGCTGGCGGTATGCAAGGTTACGTTTGGGGCAGAGCCGAAAGATTATGAGGTGTGCCGTTTTTTTCTGGAACACTACTTTCAGCTGAAATTCAGTCCGGCGGTGGAAGCGGCTGTAAAACCGATGCCGTCGAATCCGAAGCGGATGCAGAGGGAAGCGCACCGGCAGGTGAAGGAACAAGGGATGGGAACCAAATCCCAGCAGGCCTTGAAATTGCAGCAAGAGAAGATGAAGCTTTGGCGGGCAGCTGCTGGAAAAGAGCAAAAAGAGGCAGAGAAACTTAAGAAATTCCAGCAGAAGCAGCAGAAGAAAAAGGAGAAGCATCGGG
Organism: Blautia sp.; assembly: GCA_050944615.1. GTDB lineage: Bacteria > Bacillota > Clostridia > Lachnospirales > Lachnospiraceae > Blautia_A. The sequence goes on along the minus strand of JBMNRL010000020.1, from coordinate 44,735 downwards.
GCAGGTGACTGTGCTGGCATTCCGGAAAGGAGGCAGATCAAATGTTGACGTTGAATAGAAGATCAGATTGGTGGAGGATTTCTCCGCATGAAAGGAAGAAAGATATAAATGTAGAGAAAATAAGGATGTACATATCCCGGCTGTTTTGCAGGGAGAAAACAGTGACCGGTTGATCGGGATATAAGGGACAGGGCAGGCGGGATTAAAAAAGCCTGCCCTGTCATAATTTGGGGAGTAAGCATGGATAAATATGAAGTCTTAAAAAATATATATGGATACGATTCCTTCCGCGAAGGGCAGGAGACTTTGGTGGACAGCGTTCTTTCCAGAAGAGATGTGCTGGGGATCATGCCCACCGGGGCGGGAAAATCTATTTGTTTTCAGATTCCGGCGCTGCTGTTTTCCGGGATCACGGTGGTGGTATCCCCGCTGATCTCTTTGATGAAGGACCAGGTGGCAGCGCTCAACGCGGTGGGCGTCCATGCAGCGTACATAAACAGCTCTTTGACGGACCGGCAGTACCGGATGGCCATGGAATATGCTAAGGCAGGACGCTATAAGATTATTTACGCGGCCCCGGAACGTCTGATGACGGATTCCTTTTTGGCGCTGGCCCAGACAGTTCCTATTGATATGGTAGCAGTGGATGAGGCCCACTGCATTTCCCAATGGGGGCAGGATTTCAGACCCAGCTATTTAAAAATCGTGGAATTTATCCGCAGCCTTCCCAGACGTCCGGTGATCGCTGCTTATACAGCCACTGCCACGAAGGAGGTACGACTTGATATCTGTTCGGTTTTGGAGCTGGAGGACCCTGTGGTGATGGTCACCGGATATGATCGGAAAAACCTGTATTTTTCTGTGGAAAAGCCGAAGGACAAGCTGGCGGAGCTGTTGGATTATTTGAAAAACAACAAGGAAAAGAGCGGGATCATTTACTGCAATACCAGGAAAACTGTGGAGGAAGTGCAGGATAAGCTTCAAATGCTGGGTTACCCAGCGGTGAAATATCATGCAGGGTTAAGTGATGAGACGCGGAAGCAGAATCAGGAAGCATTCATCTATGATAAGAAACCGATCATGGTGGCTACGAACGCATTTGGCATGGGGATTGACAAATCCAACGTCCGTTTTGTGATCCATTACAATATGCCAAAAGACATTGAAAGTTATTACCAGGAAGCCGGGAGGGCCGGGCGGGACGGAAGCCCGGCAGAGTGTATCCTGTATTATTCCGGGCAGGATGTAAAGATTAATGATTTTCTCATCGAGCGGCAGATGGAAAATGAAGAGCTGGATTCTCAGGAAAATGCGTTGATCCGGAGCAGGAACTATGAACGTTTGCGGAAGATGACATTTTATTGTTTTACCAACGATTGTCTGCGGGATTATATCCTGCGGTATTTCGGCGAGTATGGCAGCAGCTACTGCGGAAACTGCAAAAATTGCCTGACGGAATTTGAAGAGGTGGATGTATCGGAGATGGCCCGGGCGCTGGTCGGCTGCGTGAAGGCCAGCAGACAGCGGTATGGCGGCAATGTGATCCTGCAGACGGTTCATGGAGCGGCAACAGCCAAAATACGAAGCTATCATATGGAAGAAAATCCTTTTTATGGGACATTGTCCAGGATTCCACTGTACCGTTTGAGTCAGGTGCTGAATCAACTGGTATTGGATGGCTTTTTGTCCGCGACGAAAGACAACTATGCCATTGTAAAGCTTACAAAAAAGGGAGAAGAGCTGCTGGAAGGGAAATTTGCCCTCACTATGAAGCTGCCCAAGGAGCAGGAGCGTCCGGCCGGAGAGCCATCTGTTGGGAAACGAGGCATCACAGCAGGACTTAGTGAAGGGCAGGAGAAGCTTTTTGAAACCCTGCGGGGGCTCAGGCGGCAGATTGCCGTGGAAGAACATGTGCCGCCTTATGTTATATTTTCGGATAAAACCTTGCTGCAGATGTGTGTTCTTTTGCCTGTGACGGAGGCGAAGATGCTGGCGGTGCCCGGAGTGGGCCGCTATAAATATGAAAAATACGGCAGCCGGTTTTTGGAATGTATTCGTGAAGAAGCGGGAGACCTGCCGGAAGCTGTAGAGGGAGCTGTAGAGGAAACAGGGAAGACAAGAAGGAGAAAAACAAAAGAAGAATTTTCCATGACGAAAGAGATGGCGGCAAAGGTTCAGTATTCTCCGCTGGTTTCCTTGAGTGAGTTTGTGGGACAGATCAACGACTTGCGGGATGCGGACCGGATGAAGCGTCTCACCATTAAATCAGTGGAAGAGGAACTGCTGGAGGACGGATATTTGAAGCTGCAGTATTTGAAAGGAGCGGCAGTCAAGCATTTGACGGAAAAAGGAGCTGATTTCGGGATAGAAGCGCGGGTTCAGGTAAGCCAAAAGGGAAATGAATATCACGTGTTCTTTTATACGGAAAAGGCGCAGAGAGGGATTGTAGAGCGACTGCTTGGACGGTCGGGGGGAATAGAAGCATAGAGCGTATAGCTGTGCCGGGCGTAGGAATAGGAAGCGTAGAGCATATAGATGTGTCAAACGTGGAAATAGGAAGCATAGAGCGTATCCACACGCTGAGTGTGGGAACGTCAGCCGGAAATGGTGAAAGAATTATAAAATGTGAGAGATACTGTGAAAACGGTATCTCTTTATGTTATACTGATACCAAATAACCGAAATGAGGAAAACAATATTGCTGAATAAAACAATGCGGGCGATCCTCCAGGCCCTTTCCTATGGGAATATCGAGGTGGAGGCTTCCAGACGGCTGGCAGACTTAAAAAAGCTGGATCCCATGCGGATTTTTTATAAAAAGCTGGATGCCCAGATTTACAATGGAGAACATGAGATTCCCATCAGGCTGTATTTCCCTTCTGAGGATGCGATGAAAAAAGGGATAGAGGAAGGCCACGCGCTTCCGGTTCTGTTGTTTTTCCATGGCGGCGGCTGGGTGACGGAGAGTGTGGAGAATTATGACCGGGTGTGTGCCCGGATGGCACAGGATACGGGGCAGATCGTGGCTTCCGTAGAGTACCGTTTGGCGCCGGAACATCGTTTTCCTGTGGGGCTTGCGGACTGTTATCAGGCGGCAAGGATGATGTTTACCAACCGGTTCCTGCTCAATACGGACCCGGATATGATCACGATTATCGGCGACAGTGCCGGCGGAAATCTGGCGGCGGCTGTGTGCATGATGGCCAGAGACCGCGGGGAATTCACTCCCCGCAGACAGATTCTTATTTATCCGGCGCTGAATAACTGTTATACCAAGGATTCCATTTATCCTTCCGTTCAGGAAAATGGCGAGGGGTATTTGTTGACAAGTGTAAAAATGGAGGATTATCTCAACCTGTATCAAAGCGATCCCACTGACCGGCAGAATCCGTATTTTGCGCCGATTCTGGCAGGGGATTTTGAGCATCTGCCGGATACGCTGATCATTACGGCAGAGTACGATCCGCTGCGGGATGAGGGAGAGGCCTATGGAGAGAAGCTGCGCCAGGCCGGGAACCATGTGGAGATACACAGAATAGCGGAAGCATTCCATGGATTTTTTGCTTTGGGGATTAAATCCCTGCATGTACAGGAAAGCTTTGAATATATGAACGAATTTTTGAAGGAGGCATCCAAAGCGTGTTAGGTTCGGAACGTTCACAATGGCGGAAGCTGGATAATGCGGCGTTGGCATTTCCGGCGGCCACGGGAAAGAAAGATACCCGTGTATTCCGCTTTTACTGTAAATTGAAAGAGACGGTGGATGGGAAACTGCTGCAGACGGCCCTGGATCAGACCCTGGAGCAGTATCCGCTCTTTCAGATGGTTCTTAGAAAAGGGGTATTCTGGTTTTATTTGGAGCACCGGGAGCTCAAGCCATCTGTCCGGGAAGAAGACCGGCCGCCTTGCAGCAAGCTCTATATACCAGACCAGAAGAGCCTCTTATTTGACGTGTCTTATTATAAGGACCGGATCAATTTTGAAGTGTTCCATGCCCTTACCGATGGGACAGGTGCCATGGCATTTATCAAAGAATTGGTCAGCCGTTATCTGAAGGCGGCTCATCCGGAGGCGGAGCTGCCGGAGTTATCACAGACGGATGATATCACAGGGAGTGACCAGGAGGAAGACAGTTTTTCCCAATATTATTCCAAAGAGGAGCCTAGGAATACCGAGAAGACGAAGCCGGCGTATCAGCTGCATGGGGAACGGCTGGAACAGGATGAGATGCATATTTTAGAGACCGTGTTATCGGTCAAAGAGATTCTGGCCAAGGCCAGGGAATACGGGGTGTCTATTACTGTGCTTTTAGCGGCGATGATGCTCTGTGCCATTCATGAGGAAATTCCCAAGAGATTGTCCAAGAAGCCGGTCAGTCTCATGGTTCCGGTGAATTTGCGGAATTATTTTCCGTCCCAGTCTATGACTAACTTTTTCGGCTGGATTGAAGTGGGATATCAATTCCGCGACAATACTGCGTTTGAAGATGTGCTGTATCATGTGAAGGGTTTGTTTGAGAAGGAGCTGGTGAAGGAGCGCATCGGCATGCGCATGAATGAATTGGTGCGCCTGGAAAAAAATCCATTGCTGCGGGCGGTTCCGTTGGAGATTAAAAATGTGGTTCTGCAGGCGGGCACGACGCTGGGTGGCAAGAGTATTACCGCGATTTATTCCAATGTGGGTGTGATCCGGATGCCGAAGGCCTATGATGCTTATATAGATCGGTTCGGTCTGTTTACCAGCACGGATAAGATGCAGCTATGCTCCTGCTCCTATGGGGACCAGCTAGTGCTGGGATTCACTTCCAAGATCCGCAGCACCAATATTCAGAGGAATTTCCTGCGGATGCTCAGACAGGAAGGGATTTCCTATACCGAGGAGAAAAATGATTTTCCCGGATATGTGGAGGAACCCAAACGGACGGCAAAGAGGATCCTTCAGGCTTTTACCTTTTTGAGCATAGCGGCAGCTGTCATCTGTTGTATGGTCAATTATCTGATTTCAAACAGGATCAGTTGGGCGGGATATGCGGCGGCGGGGTGCTTTTGCACCTGGCTGACGGTGGCCGTGGCCTATAAGAAGAGGAGAAATCCGTTAAAAAGTGTGATGTGGCAGTTATTTATCCTGTCGGCTATCGGCATTTTGTGGGACCTTTTTACAGGCTGGCGCGGCTGGTCGGTGGATTTTCTTCTCCCGGCTGCCTGTCTTTTGACGCTTTGTGCCATGCTGGTCATCTCTAAGGTGCGCCATCTGGAGCCTTCGGAGTATCTGTTTTATTTGATACAGGCGTGTGCGTTTGGGTGGATTCCGCTGATTTTGTTTTGGACAAAAGTGGTGACCTTCAAGTATTTGTCTATCATTTGTGCCGGACTGTGCTTTCTGTTTTTTGCCGGACTTCTGATCTTCCGGCGCAAGGAAGTTATGCAGGAGCTGCACAAAAAGTTCCGTATGTGATGGCGGGGCGCGATAGGAAGGAGCATGGATATGGACAGACAGGAATTGATCGGGGAATGCCTGCGGCTGCCGGATACCTATGAGGATTATCCTTTTCACGATCCCAATTGGACAGTGATCCGCTGCCGGAAAAATAAAAAGGTATTTGCCTGGATTTTTGAGCGGGAGGGGAATATTTGGATCAACTTAAAGACAGACCCACAATGGAGGGACTTTTGGAGGGATACGTATGCCTCGATCGTTCCCGCTTATCATTTGAATAAGGAACATTGGAATTCACTGATTATGGACGGTACGATCCCTATGGATACGGTGCGGCGCATGATACAGGAAAGCTATGATCTGGTAAAAGGGAAAAAATAAACCGGTACGGCAAAGAAGTCCTTGTTGTGGACTTTCCCTGCCGGGTGCTTATAATAAAGAAAAGGGTAGTAAGGAGAATTTATGGAAAGCATAGATTATAAAGTGTTGCCACTGGAAAACAAATATTTGCTGCCTCTGGATAAAATAGGAGGTTTTGACGTGCGGCCGGGGCTCTACGAAATCAACGGCGCTACGGCTTTGACCAATGGGGTGAATTTTACGATTCATTCCCAAAGCGCTGCCTCCTGTGAGCTGCTGCTGTATCAAAGAGGGGCAAAGGAACCATATGCTGTACTGCCCTTTCCGGAAAATTACCGTATCGGTAAAGTATTTTCCATGATTGTGTTCGGCTTAAAGATCACGGAATTTGAATATGCCTATCGTCTGGACGGCCCCTACGTGCCGGAAAAAGGCCTTCTTTTTGATAAGAGCAAGCCGCTTTTGGATCCCTATGCCAGGGCGGTGACCGGCCAGAGCGCATGGGGCGTGAAGCCCAACCGGGACAACGGCTACCGGGCCCGGGTGGTCATCAATGATTTTGACTGGGGAACCGGAACACAGCCGCTTCTTCCGATGGATGAGCTGGTGATCTATGAAATGCATGTGCGCGGTTTCACCCGCCATGAGTCTTCTGGAGTGGAGCATCCGGGCACCTTTGCCGGGCTGAAGGAGAAAATCCCTTATCTGAAGGCTCTGGGAGTCACTGCGGTGGAGCTGATGCCTATCTTTGAATTTGATGAGATCATGGGCAGCCGCCAAGTGGATGGCAAAACCTTGCTGGATTACTGGGGATATAACACGGTCAGCTTTTTTGCACCGAATACCAGCTATGCGGCCGGTTTGGAATATAACCGGGAGGGGGATGAGCTGAAATCCCTGGTCCGTGAGCTTCATGAAAATGGCATGGAAATCATCCTGGATGTGGTGTTTAACCACACGGCGGAGGGAAATGAAGAGGGGCCTTTCTTTTCTTTTAAGGGGGTCGACAACAATGTCTATTATATGCTCACGCCGGATGGGAAATATTACAATTTCAGCGGCTGCGGCAATACCATCAACTGCAACCACCCCATTGTCCAGCAGATGATATCAGAATGTCTCCGTTATTGGACGGTGACCTACCGGATTGACGGGTTCCGTTTTGATCTGGCCAGCATACTGGGGCGGAATGAGGATGGATCGCCGATGGAAAATCCGCCTCTTTTGAAGAGTCTGGCTATTGATCCTATTTTGGGAAATGTGAAGCTGATCGCGGAAGCCTGGGACGCAGGCGGCCTTTATCAGGTGGGGAATTTCCCGGCCTGGAACCGATGGGCGGAGTGGAACGGCAAGTACCGGGATGATCTGCGGGGCTTCTTAAAGGGCGATTACTGGCTGGCCCAGGAAGCGGCAAAGCGTATCTGTGGTTCGGAGGACCTGTATAAGGGACAGTACAAGGGCTATGATTCTTCTGTGAATTTCCTCACCTGTCACGATGGATTTACGTTATATGATCTGTATTCTTACAATGAGAAGCATAATTGGGAAAACGGCTGGAACAATACGGACGGCAGCAACGATAACCGGAGCTGGAACTGCGGCGTGGAAGGGGAGACGCAGGATCCCCAGGTGCGAAGGCTTCGCAGGAGACTGATTCAAAATGCCTGTGCAGTCTTGATGTGCAGCCGTGGAACGCCGATGTTTTTGGCTGGTGATGAATTCGGGAACACCAGGTTTGGAAATAACAATCCTTACTGTCAGGATAATGAAATTTCCTGGCTGGATTGGGGATATCTGGAGAAAAACCAGGAGATCTACGAGAGCTTTCAATATTTTATCCGATTCCGGAAGGAACATCCGTCTATTTTCCGCAGGCTTGCACCCTCCAAGGCAGGTTTTCCGGATACCAGCATCCATACGGAGCAGCCATGGAACAGTACCTTGACCGCCCAGTCCAAGTATTTGGGCATAATGTTTGCGGGACAAAAAGGGGATGGAAAGGACGATCTGGTTTATCTGGCCATGAATGTCCATTGGGAGGAGCATTCCTTTACCCTGCCAGGACTGCCGGAGGGATACCAATGGAGGCTGTGTGCGGACACAGGCGCAAAGAAGAGGGAGGACCGGCTCCGAAGGACGAAGGAGAGCCAGGTCGCAGTCAGCGGGGAATACTGTCTGTCAGCCCGTTCTGTGGCGGTGTTTGCAGCAAAGGATGAAAGCAAAATGTGATAGAACCGGCAGGGGATGGGGTTGCTTATAAATGCCGGTATAAGGAAGTAAGGGAGAGAACGGCAAAAGATGAAAATTCGAATGTACAATGTAGGCTTTGGAGACTGCTTTTGTCTCCGGGACAAAGACAGCCACCTGTTGGTGGATTTTGGAAGCAGCAATCGGCTCATTGGCAAAAAAACGAGGAATAAGGTGTTCGATGAGATCATTTCAGATCTGACAACCATTGAAAATAAAAACCTATTACTGACACATTTCCATTTGGATCATTTATCCGGGCTGCTGTATATGATGAAGAAAAATTATCTCCATGAATTCGAGACAGTCTATTTGCCGGATGTGTTTTCGGGGGCGGAAATGGATTCTGCGTTGGCGCTGCTTCTGCTGGCAGACCTGTTGAAGGACTCCTATCTGCCCAGCCATCAGGTGAGCCTTTTTGCCTTGGTGGAGGCCTTATGCCGTCATCCGGGGAAGGTATCCCTTCTTCGCAGGGGAGTGGAGTTTGAGGGACGTTATCAGACGCTTTGGCCGGATACAAATGAAATCGGCCGGGAGATTGCAGCTGTGATTGCAGTGATTCCTAAAAGGCATATGGCTGCTTTTTCCCAGCTTGTCCAGTTTGCCGGACAGCTCCGTAAGCTTGTCTATGCCATGACCGTTGAAGGCGGTGTGCTGGACCATTCCAGAGGGGAGACACATATAGGAGGGCTGGAAAAGGATTTTATTGAGCTTAGGCGGAGCATTGGATTTGCACAATTGCTGGGGGATTTTGAGGAGAGAAAGATTGAATTAAGGCATTTGAAAAATAAGATCAGCATCGTGTTCCAAAATGCCGGGGAACGGGAGCGGAGTCTGCTTTTCACCGGAGATGTGCCCCCCAATTATCTGAAAAAGATCGCAGAAAATTATGATGGGAGGTATCCGCTGTATGACCGCTACTGGTGCATTAAGGTACCCCATCACGGAACCGGGGGATATTATTATGATTTCCGGGAGTATGCTCCTGAAAACTTATTGATATCCAACGGAAGATATTGTTCCAAGGAGCATAAAAAGAGCAAGGGATATCAGATTTCCATAAACTACACAGGCTGGCTGGGATGCTCAGGCGCTACGATGCGCTGTTCTAACAGTGATTGCTGTGACGGTTATGCCAATGGTTGTACCTGTAAAGATCCGGACATCATAGCGCCGGAGCTTTACAGGGAGATTTGATGGATCCAAAAGCTGTGTCTGGCCCTTAAGGATCAGGAGAGGAGGTCTTCTAACTCTTCGATTTCCTTAGGGGCAATTTTTTTATCGGTAATTTCGCCGTCCTTAATCACCATGACCGTGGGGATGGTACGGATGTTGTACTGTCTGGCCAGCTCTGGCTCCTCGTCGACGTTGATCTTACCGATACGGACGTGGGGAGACTGCTGGGCAAATTCCTCCAGGACGGGATTTAAAGCCACACAGTGGCTGCACCAAGGCGCCCAGAAGTCCACCAGTACCGGCTGGTCGGATTGTATTACCTGTTCGTTGAAATTATCTGCTTTCCATGTTTCTATCATAATGGGTCATCTCCTTCTCATTTTTTTTAGTATGTCCACATTCTAATAGAAAATTGCATGGAAAACTGTAACCTTGTCACATTTTATACAAATTTAGTATAGATTCAAAAAAGGACTGGCAAGCCATAATTGACTAATAAGATACCGACACCAAGAACAGTCAGCACCACACCGGTAGCCCGGTTTAAGATGATGGGGCTTGTCTTGTTGGCAAATTTTGCCGCGATCCTGGCCCAGAGCAAGGTGGACAGTACGCAGAAGATTAAAGCGATCCAGTCAGGAGCACCGCCGATAGCAAAGTGGCTTGCCGCTCCGGTGAAGGCGGTAAAAGTCATGATGAATACGCTGGTGCCCACGGCAGTTTTTAATTCGTAGCCCAGGACACTGGTGAGAATCAGAAGCATCATCATGCCTCCGCCCGCGCCAACAAAGCCGCAGATGAATCCCACTAAGATCCCGCAGGATATGGATTGGAAAATCCGTTTTTTCGGACTGACCGTTTCCATGGATTCTTTGGTGGTCATGACAGGCCTTACAATGAATTTGATGCCCAAAAGCAGTGTCATAAATACGGAGAAGCTTCCCATGGCATGGCTGGGGATGAGACTGGAGATCCAGCTTCCTACCAAAGTGAAGCAAAGGACGGAAATCATCATGACCAAGCCGTTTTTGATGTCCAAATTTTTGTGCTTTCCGTAGGTATAAGCGCTCACTGCGCTGGCTAATACGTCGCTGGCCAGGGCGATGCCTACCGCTTCATAGGCCGGCATATTTAAAAATGTGATGAGCATTGGGCTGATGACAGCGGCGGCGCTCATGCCGGCAAAACCAGTGCCCAGTCCGGCGCCGATTCCCGCTATAAAGCATATGATAAATTTATAAAGCATTTGTCCGTTCCTCCTCCAGTGCGCCTAAAATATTTTTTCCGATCCGGACGGAATTTTCACAGACCACGTTGATCTCTTCCTGGGAAAATCCCTGAAAGACAACTGCAAAAAAGCTTTTCTGTGCGGCTTGCCCGGCCTTCACAATCGGTCCGGCTGGCTCCTTCAGGGATAAGTGTACGCTTTTGCGGTTGCCCGGATGAAATTTCCGTTCCAGATAACCATTGTCCTCCAGCTTTTTCACCGAGGTGGAGACATGGGATTTGGTCAGGCAGCGCCGACGGATGATGTCCGCGGCCGTGTCATATTTTGGATTGTTTGCCAGGAAGAGGAGAATGTCCAGTTCCATCCGGGTAATGGCGTAATCCTGGCAGACGGGCTCCATGAGCTGGTCATAGAGACGCTTGAGAAGGGATATATTGTTACGAAATTCCACTAACATTTCCACACCTCCAAATAGTTCTATTTAGAACTATAATTTATTCTAACAGATTTGGGGTGTGTTGTCAATGCGATCAAATGCCATTAGGTTTGCTGAGGGTTCCTATGGCGCTTGAATAGTAGATGAAAAAAGCGGAGTTATTGCAGCGCTTCCAGAAGAGGGGTGAGGTATTTGGGATCGGATAGATCATAGGAGTGTCCCAGCACCCGGGCCATTTCTTCCTCGAATGGTGTTTTATTATTCTTTTTTGCCATCATGGAGGCAAACATTTTCATCATCAGGCGGGAAGCTGGGCCCATTTTTTCATAACACAGGCCGCCCGGCAGATAATAAATCAAGATGCGCTGCTGCTCTTCTTTGGAAAAATTAGCGTTGATGGATTCTGCAATGGATGGGCTTTGGGGTGGCATGGCCCCGACGGCAAATACGAGGAGACGTTTGCCTTCCCAGGCAGGTACCTGTGAAAGAAACCATTTCTTTTTTTGCAAAGCCCCGGCATGCCACCAGCTTCCGAAGAGGATCGTATCATATTGGTCAAAATGGATGCTATTTCGCTCGCGGAACGGGATACAGGGACAGCCCAGCGCTTCTGCCAGCCATTGGGCATATTGTTTGGTAAATCCGGTCTGTGAGTTGTAAATAATGATGGGTTTCATAGAGTACCTCCTTGAAAAAGGCAGGGTGCCGATCAAAGACAGGCAGCGGCTGCGGATTAAATTTGATAATTTTTCAGGAGTTGATGGATATGCTCCTTGAGATAGGGAACGGCTTCCTGAAAGTTGTCGCTGCTGTGGATCAGCAGGTAGACTACGCTGTAAAACTCCATAGCAACGGCATGGGGATTTTCCTTGCGGAACAGCCCGGCATCCATCAGCATCTGAAAGATGTGACTTTGAAGACGGATGGGGTATTCCCGGTACAGATGCCGGTAAATGGTCTGTATCTTTTGGCTGCCGTATTGGCTGAGAATCAAAAGCTTACGGAATCTTACGTTATAAGGGTCCTCGAAAAAGTAGCGGAAGGTGGTAAAGAGCAGATCCGTCAGCTCTTCTGGATCCGTGGTGCAAAATCTGGATAAATCATCCCCTTTTTCAAAGGGAAGCGCCTGGCGGCGAAAATATTCCTCCGCCTTTTGGAAGCAGAAGTCTACGATGGTGTCAAAAATCTCCTGCTTATTTTTAAAATGGTAATACAGAGAGCTTTCTTTGATGCCGACGGCCTTGGCGATATGGCGCACAGAGACAGCGTCGTACCCCTTTTGGGAAAAGAGATTCAAAGCTTCTTCAATGATCTGTTCTTTTGTATTCATAAGGGTTACCTGCCTAACAATTGATAGATAAATTGTACCTAACAACTGTTAGAATGTCAATAAAAAACTGCAGGGATGAAAAAACATCCCTGCTGACGGAATGGTTGTGTTAAATGGGGGCCACCGGATGACGGATGACAGTGCGCAGCCTTTCCGGTTTGGTTTTCCTGGGATCGCCCAAATAAATTTCGTGATGGCGTCTGGAGGAAGTAAAGTCCGGGCGGCAGCCGTTTTCCAGAATATAAGCTTCCATGGCTTCTATGGTGGCGGGCTCTGCATCATAGGGGCCTATATGCATCGCTTGGCAGCAAAGCCCCTCGTCCAGTGTCTCCAAGCGGACAGAGGATAAATCCAGATCCGGTTTTTTAGACTGCAGCGTTTCCTTGGCCCAGGCAAAAACCTCCGGTGTTACAAATTCAGGCTGGCGGATCATCGAGGTCCAGTAAAAACGGCTTTTGTCTGCAGCTGCCTGTTTTCCGTCGTAGGCTCCATCCTCTGTCCACCATAACCCCTCCAGGGGCGGGACCACATATTCGAAATAGCCTTCTAATGGAGTGGGACCCATTTTGCTCATCTTAATGGCGAAGGAAAGGCCGTAAAGGATTTCCAGGGCTTGCTGATAGGCCTGGCTGGTGTTGGGATCCCCCTTGCCGTCTATCATAAGATAAAGAATAGGTGGAATTTGCAGGATGGATGGTTTCTTCCCTGGCTGGTAAAGCTCTTTATATTCCTTTTTGTAATCCAGCTTTGCTGGTCTTTCCTGGGGAGGGTTGGCATTTTTTTTCTTTGCTGGCTTTTTTTCTTTGGGAGCGGGCAGGGCGTCACAGGTGTCGGATACCAGGGCTGCTAAAAAATCCCGGTCATCGATATTATCAATGAGGAAATAAGGTCCGGCTCCCTCATAAGGCGGTGCCTGTTCCAGCTCCGGGTATTTTTTCAGGCAGACATCGGTGATTTTGACAAAAAACTGGTCGTCGCAGATGACGGAGAAAAATTTGCCGTTGCAGTACAATCCATATTCGCCAAACATTTTCCGGTAGGTGATGGCTCCGGCACCTTGGCACTGGTCGGCCGTATATTGGACGAAGTCTAAACGAGAGGACATAGAAGCCTCCTTTCCTTTGTGTGGTTATTTTAGATATTTTCACCATAGCACAGGTAACAGGACAGCTGGATGTCATGTTTCTTCATGTGTTAAGAAAATGAAAGGGAGACAGCAGCTGGCAGATCCTCCTTCTTCCGCCTAATCCTTGTAGGGAGCAAGCATCCGTTCCAGGAGGGTCTGGTAATGGCGGCGCAGTGCGGGTGGTCCAATCAGCTCCCCTTGGCCGCCAAAGCTTAAAAGCCAGGAAAAAAGGCTGTTTTCATCTGGAAAATCGGAACAAAAGAGCAGGGAGCCATCGGACTGCTCTTCAAAGCTTTGTATGCCGTATTCTTCGATGAGACGCCATTTCATCGACGGAGAGAATTGTACCTTAGCCGGGACAGCGGGGGGATAGATCCGCTGGGGAGTAAAATCCGGACGGGGTGCCTGCTTAGGGACAAAGCTACCGGCCATGCCAAGATCCACCATGCGGTTCAGCTTGAACAGACGGTAATCCCTGCGGTCCTGGCAGTATCCCCAGACATACCAGGAGGCCCATTGAAAGACCAGATAATAGGGTTCTATCATCCGCGGCCCCTCGCTGTTGGGACTGAAGTAGGTGAAGGTGAGCAGGTGTGTCTGCTGGATGGCTGTTTGGATCGTCTCGATTTTAGGGGCTAGCGTGGTTTTGTACCAGGAGGACAGATCGATAAGGACATGTCCAGTGCCGGGCAGGACGGAAGAACCAGGATTGAGTTTTTCCATGAGCTGCTGATAGCGGGAGGTTTTGCTGACGCTGTCCAGGCTTTTTAGGCCGTCCAGGATGGCCTGCATGTCCGCAGAGGTGAGGAGTGTTTTATCGATGCGGTAGCCGTCCATGATGGAGATGCCTCCGTTTTTCCCCTGGGTGGTCACCAGCGGGATGCCGGCTTTGCAGAGCGCTTCAATGTCCCGGTTAATGGTCCTTCTGGAAACCTCATATTTTTCCGCCAGGTAAGGGGCGGTGACTTTTTCCTGTTGGAGCAGGATGGATAAAATGCCGATCAGGCGGTCTATTTTCATAAGCAAATTCCTTTTTCTAATTGGTCTGTGTCTGTGGGTTTATTTTATCATGAAAGAACAGAAATAGCCCGAGGAAAATAATAGGAGGTGGTTAGATCTGTAAGAAGTGATGTTCCATTGGAAAAATTTGTGTTAGAATAGGGACGGATGCTGTGGAAAAAAGCAGCGTGACGGATAAAACCATGAGGTGGTGAAAATATGCAGAAGAAAGAGATGCAGATGGTGCTGGACCGGTTGGATGAGTTGTACGGAGTGACAAAGCAGGGGTTCTATCATAAAGAGCCGTGGCAGCTTCTGCTGGCCATCATGCTCAGTGCTCAGAGTACGGATAAGCAGGTGGATGAAATACTGCCGAAGCTGTTTGGAAAATACACGAAAGCAGAAGATATGGCCCAGGCGCCGGTGGAGGAGATCGAGTCCTACATACGGTCTGTGGGTTTATATAAGAATAAAGCGAAGAATATGAAAAGGTGCTGCCAGCAGATCGTGGAGGAGTACGGGGGAAAGGTGCCGGATACGATGGAAGAGCTGCTGAAACTGGCGGGCGTGGGACGCAAAACGGCCAATTTATTTCTGTCCGATGCCTATGGGATTCCGGGAGTGACGGTGGATACTCATGTGTTCCGGATTTCTAAGCGCTTGGGCTGGGCCGAGGGGAAAAATCCCCAGGAGGTGGAATTGGAGCTTCGACAGGTGCTGCCCCGGGAGCATTGGATCCGGATCAATTTCCAGCTGATCTATCATGGCCGGGCGATCTGTACGGCCAGAAAGGCTAATTGTGAGGTGTGTCCGCTGGAAAAATGGTGTCCCAAATGCGGGGTAGAGAATCAGACGAGGTGAATATATGGCAAAAATAGGGATCATTTCCGACACTCATGACATTTTGCGTCCGCAGGTCAAGGAAATACTGCGCACCTGTGACGCGATTGTTCACGGGGGAGATTTTACGAAAGAATCCATATTGGAAGAGCTTCGGCCCATGGCGTCTATCTATGCGGTGCAGGGCAACAATGACTGGTATATGGAGACAAAACTGCGAAAGGTGCTCCGGTTTGAGATCGAGGGCGTGCGGTTTGTTTTGGTCCATGAAAAGTGGAATGTGCCTACGGATTTGACCGGCGTGGATGTGGTGATTTTCGGCCATACGCACAAATATTTCGAAGAGACCATTGACGGCAGGTTATGGCTGAATCCGGGAGGCTGTGGAAGAATGCGGTTTGGCCTGGGGCTTACCATGGCGGTGCTGTATGCCGAGAAAGGGCGTTATTACGTTCAGAAGGTGGAACTAAATGGCTAGTCTTTCTATGGGAGCTAGTCATCTGCCGCAGTGGGGCGGCATCTGCCCTGCCGTCCATTTGACATTGGTATAGAAAAAAGGAAGATAGAACAATGAAGGATTATATTACCACATATACCAAGAGGCATGTCACGCCTCTGGATCCGGAACCGTCGGAGCTTTCCGTCTTGGACATTGCCCATGCGCTATCCTTGATGGTGCGTGCCAATGGACATTTTCCGGAATTTTACTCTGTGGGACAGCATTGTATCCACTGTGCCCGGGAGGCGCAGGCAGAGGGCCTTGCGAACCGTCTGGTGCTGGCTTGCCTGCTCCATGATGCGGGAGAAGCTTATTTGGCGGACATCACCCGGCCGGTGAAGAAACACCTGCCCAAATACCGGGAAACGGAGCAGAAGCTTTTGGATGCGGTCTACCTGCGCTTTTTAGGAAGCGCTCTTACTGCCGAGGAAGAATTGGAAGTCAAAAGGGTGGACGATACCTTGCTCTATTATGAATTTCTGCATTATATGGGAGAAGCGCTGCAGGAGGAGCCTCCAAAGATCTCCAGTCAGCCGGTCTTTGAGACCCGGGCCTTTGCAGAGGTGGAGAAGGAATATCTGCAGCTGTTTGAGGAGCTCACGGGAAAAGGAATCTAAAAAAGGGATGGCACAAGAGTGCCGGAAGGAAAGATAACAGAAAGTAAGGGAACGAAAGATGGAATTTGCAAAGAGAATGGAACGGTTTGGCACGGGCGTATTTTCCGTGCTGGCACAGAAGAAAAAGGAACGCCTGGAAGCGGGCGGAGAGGTCATCGATCTGAGCATCGGAGCGCCTAATATTCCGCCGGCAGAGCATATCCGCAAGGCATTGGCAGAAGCGGTAATGGATGAGAAAAATTATGTATATGCCATCAGTGACTTGGAGGAGCTGCAGGATGCGGCTGCCTGCTGGTACCGCAAGCGGTATCAGGTAAAGCTGGATCCGAAGACGGAGATTGCCGCCTTGCTGGGATCTCAGGAGGGCCTGACACATCTGGCGCTGACTATTGTCGATGAAGGAGAGACTGTGTTGGTGCCGGACCCCTGTTATCCGGCATTTGCCGATGGGGCCAAGCTGGCCGGAGCCGATTTATATTATATGCCGGAAAAAGAAGAAAATGGCTATCTGATTGATCTGGAGCAGATTCCGCAGGAGGTGGCGGACGCTGCCAAACTGATGGTGGTATCCTATCCGAACAATCCGACGGCGGCTATGGCCACAGAGGAGTTCTACGGTGAATTAATCGCTTTTGCCAAGGCTCATGATATCATTGTATTATATGACAATGCCTATAGCGAGCTGGTCTTTGACGGGCGCACCTGTGGAAGCTTCTTATCCTATCCGGGAGCCAAGGAGGTGGGGGTGGAATTTAACTCTCTGTCGAAAACGTACGGATTGGCTGGCGCCAGGATCGGTTTCTGTCTGGGCAATTCCCAGGTGGTGGAAAAATTAAAGGCGTTAAAGTCCAATCTGGACTATGGAATGTTTCTGCCCATACAGAAAGCCGCGATCGCGGCGATCACCGGAGACCAGTCCTGTGTGGAGGCTACCAGAAAGGCTTATGAAAAAAGAAGGGACATTTTGTGTGAGGGCCTGACAAGGATCGGGTGGAAGGTGGACAAATGTCCGGCCACCATGTTTGTCTGGGCGAAGATTCCGGAGAATTTTAGAAGCTCAGAAGAATTTGTGTGGACGCTGCTGGAGAAGGCAGGCGTGCTGGTGACGCCTGGCAATGCCTTCGGACCCTCCGGAGAGGGATATGTGCGTCTGGCACTGGTGCAGGATGAGGCAGCCATGAAAAAGGCCATAGCCAATATGGAAAGCAGCCAGGTATTAAAAATGTGAATCTATGTGGATAGCTATTAAAAAAAAGAGAGGATGCCGTGGATTATTCCACAGCATCCTCTGTATCTGTCTGAAGGCGGGCAGCGCGGACGCTGATACCGTTCACCTCCACCCGGTCATTGATTTCGATGACCAGATAATTCTTATCCCCGATGGTTTTCGTCTCTACCAGATCGGTGCGTTCCGGGTTGACCTGTACCACCACATCGGGAGTCTTGATCTCAAATTTTCTGGTGTTGATCACGTTGGCAGCCAGCAGGGAGGCCTTCTCTCCCACAGAATCGTCATAAAAATGTTCCATCATTTCCAGGCCTTCTTCCGTGGCCCCGTGATCGGCCAGCAGCTTTTTCACCTCGGTTTTATCCAGCTCCAGAGGAACGGGAGCGTCTTGGTTTACGGTCATCAGCTCGTTGAGCTGATCATGGATGCCGCGCACGGATTCATAATCGCAGTTATCTCCCAGGGTTTCCTCGATGAGTACATTAAAGGTCTCTTTTTGTCCCTTGGCGGACAGAGGCTGGGTACAGCCAAGCATTTGGTCGATGAGCTCGCTTTGGAGCTGCTCCGGGTTTTTAGAATAGTATAAAAGCCCGTGGATATCTGTGTTGCGGTCGTTGAAAGCCGGGAACAGAAAGCCCAGATCCGGAGTTTCCACAATCCAGTCCCGGGTGCGGTCTTCGATGGTGTTCGTCTGTGCGTTATAACATAAGCCGGCTTTGGAGAGATTTACCGGGCAGATGCTGCAGAATATGTAGTTGTACACATCCTCACCGGCATCCCACATATCAGTGCCGTCAGAGGCGCGCTTGGGAAGGTCGTAAGCACCGTGTACCACGATGATATAGTAGTTTTCCCCGTAGATATAGTTTTCAATGATCTTGTCATAAAATTCTTCCAGCAATTCGTCATCCTGGAGCTTGCTGTTTCTTAAACGCATGAGGAATTCCTGGGTGCCGCCGGCTTCCTCCTGATGCAGCGGAAATTCCATGTTCAGCAGATTCTTGCCAAGGGAGCCGGACAGGGATTTGCGGAAAATGTCAAAATATTTGAATGCTTCCTCCTCTGGGATGGAGAGAAAGGCTTCTTTTAATTCGGTGCGCTTATTTTTCTCCGCGTCTACATAGCAGCCGCAGATGCGTGTCAGATTGCACTTAGATGGGGTAAACAGCTTGCGGATTTCCAAAATTTCTTTTTTTATCATACTTTCACCTCGGATTTTGGCTTGATTCTACAATTATACCCCACTTTCGCCAAACCAGCAAGACGGACCCTTTTGGTGAGCCCTCTTATTGAGCTAAAAGCTTGACGGCGGAGCTGGTGCCGATTCGGTCACATCCGGCATTGAGGAAATTTTCCAGATCCTCTCTGGTGCGCACGCCGCCGGCCGCTTTGATCTTCACGTCCGGGCCGATGTGCTTTTTGAACAGCAGAACATCCTTCATGGTGGCGCCGCCGGTGCCAAATCCGGTGGAGGTCTTGATGTAGTCGGCCTTGGCTTCGGTTACGATTTCGCACATTTTAATTTTTTCTTCCTCGGTCAGGTAGCAGGTTTCGATGATCACCTTTAAAATATGGCCTTCAGATGCTCGGCGGATGGCCTTGACCTCATCCAATACTTTTCCATAGTCCTTGTTCTTCATATCCCCGATATTGATAACCATATCGATTTCGGAAGCGCCGTCTTTGATGGCTTCTTCAGCCTCTGTGACTTTGGCAGCGGTAGTGCTGTAGCCAAGCGGGAAACCGATGACGGTGCAGATGTTCAGATCTGGATAGGTCTCTTTGATCCGTTTGATATAAGAGGCGGGAATGCATACAGATGCGGTATGGTATTGCAGCGCTTCTTCACATAGGGTCTGGATCTCTGCCCAGGATGCGGCAGCCTTTAATAAGGTGTGGTCGATGTGGCTTAAGATGAGTTTGGTATCCATAATATTTGCTCCTTTATTTTTGTGATATGTCAATGGTTTACTGTTTCGGGTATTGGTCAGATAGGCAGACCTGTATGTTGTGTGTTTTATAGTACTCCAAATAAGGCGTGGGTGTCCTGGGGCTGATTACCGCATGAGGGATTTCATCCAGGGCACAGAGCTGGGTAAAGGCCCGGCAGCCAAATTTACCAGAATCTGCTGCCACATAGGAAGCCTTGCAGTTTTTCATCAGATAGTGGTAAAGAGGCAGCTGGGAACGGCTGGTGATGGAGTAGCCGGAATCCAGGTCAATACCGTTGACGGTAAAAAATACTTTATCAAAATACAGCCGGTTCATTTCTTCTAATGTATATTCCCCCAAGGTCTCGATGTAGTTGCTTCCCACATGGATGTCGCCGCCTAAGAGAAGCATGGAATTTTTGGAGGAGGCCAGTTCGAAGACTAAATTGAGGTTAGTGGTCACAATGGTGATGTCCTCTTTTTCTTTAATGTACCGGGCGATTAGGGTGCAGGTCTTGCCAGCGCCCAGGAAAATGATATCGCCGGGACAGATGAAACGGGCGGCCGTTCTGGCTATGGCGTCCTTTTCGCTGAAAAATGGATCATCCTGGTCCGGATCTGGAAGGATCTGCGCGGATACGGCCTTAGGGACTTGTTTGGCACCTCCGTGAGTCTTTAGGATCAGCCCGCGTTTGCTCATGGAGTTTAAGTCCCGGCGCACGGTGGCGATAGAGGCTTTGGTGAGCTCACACAGATGATGGGTGGACGCGATGTTGTGCTTTTCCAAATAGTCCAGGATCATTTGTTCTCGTTCGCTGGATATCATAACGGTTCTCTCCTGTTTTTCTTTTTTATAGTTTCTGTATTCATCATACGGGAAAAGAATTAATTTGTCAATTAAAAATGCAAAAATGATCACTAATAGAATCAAAATCGATCAAAACGAAAAAGATATTCGTTGACTGCTCAAAAAATTAATGGTAATATGAATGCAAATGAAAATAAAAAATCAAATTCAATCAAATTAAGTATGGAGGGTTAACGTGAGTATTCTAATGAGTGTGGACCTGGGAACATCCAGTGTCAGGACGATGCTGCTTCGGGAAGATGGCCATGTGTTGGGGTCCTGCGGGGCAGGGTATGATGTCTCTATTCCCCGGACGGGCTATGCGGAGCAGTCTCCCCAGATGTGGTATGAGAAAATGACGGAGACCATGAGGGCGGTGATCGCCCAGACTCAAATTGCTCCGGAAGAAGTGAAGGCGGTGAGTTTTTCCGGGCAGATGCACGGCTTGGTGTGCGTGGATAAAAACGGAGACGCCTTCCGGCCCGCTATGATTTGGCAGGACCAGCGGGCGGCCGATGCCATTAGCCATATTTACCGGGATTTGGGAGAGGCTTTGGTGACCGAGAATGTGCAGAACCGGATATCTGCCGGATTTTTGCTGGGATCCTTGTATTGGATTTATGAAAACGAACCGGAGTCCTATGAACGGATCCATAAGGTGATGCTTCCCAAGGATTATGTGAAAATGCGGCTGACGGGAGAAATCCTGACGGATTATTCCGATGCGGCAGGAAGCACGGCCTTTGATAATGTGCGGATGTGCTGGGCGAAGCCTTTGATCGAGCGGCTGGGCCTTAGCATGGATAAGTTCCCCAGGTGTGAAGCGTCTTCTTATGTAGTGGGAACGTTGACAGAGGCAGCGGCTAGGGATACCGGCCTGCCAAGGAGCGTTTTGGTGGTAAATGGCGGCGCCGACCAATGTATGCAGGGGATCGGAAACGGAATCATTGAGGATGGGGTGCTGGCCTGTAACATCGGTACCGGCGGCCAGATTTCCACCAGCGTTTCAAGCCCCGTATATGACAAAAAGCTGCGGACTAATACCTTTGCCCATGTGCTGGATGGCAGATGGAATTTTATGGGCGCGGCTTTGAGCAGCGGCTCTTCCTTAAAGTGGTTCACCAAGCAGGTGACGGATTTGGGCGGTTATGATGTGATGAATTTGGAAGCTAGCCGGATTCTGCCAGGCAGCGAGGGATTGGTCTTCCTTCCTTATCTGGTAGGGGAACGGACCCCGCACCAGGATGCCGGGGCCAGAGGGATGTTTTGCGGACTGACATTGAAGCACGGGCGGTATCATATGGCCAGAGCGGTGATGGAGGGCGTGGTCTATTCCCTGAAGGACTGTATGGCGGTCTTGCTGGAAAATGGTGTAAAATGCCGCCGGGTGATCGCTGCCGGAGGCGGCGCCAACAGTCCGGTATGGCTGCAGATACAGGCGGATGTTTTAGAGCAGCCTATTTACAAGAGCATGACAGCGGAGCAGGCTTGCGTAGGTGCGGCGATAACGGCTGGCGTGGGTGCCGGCGTTTACCAAAGCTTTGAAGAGGCATGTGGACAGCTGGTGAAGCTGGATCATAAAATTTACGAGCCCAAGCAGGAAAATACGGGGGTGTACCGGGAGTATTATCAGATTTTCCGGGAGCTTTATCAGGCAAACAAGGAGATTTTCCATCGGCTGGGAGATCTAAGCGGAGAATAGGAGGTAGCTATGGAGAAACAAGAGTTAATGGAGCTTCGGCGGCTGTCAGCGGATATCCGGCTGCATGTGCTGAAAATGTTAAAGTGGCGGACGTATGGGCATTTGGGCGGTTCCATGTCCATTGTGGAGGTGTTATCCGTCCTGTATGGGAAGCATATGCGCCATGATCCCCAAAACCCGGACTGGGAGGACCGGGATTTTCTGGTCCTGTCTAAGGGACATTCCGGTCCGGCCCTATATTCGGTGCTGGCAGTCCAGGGCTATTTTGATGAATCGCTTCTGTACACGCTCAACGAGGGCGGGACGCTGCTTCCTTCCCATCCGGACCGCACGAAGACGCCGGGCGTGGATGCCACTACAGGATCTCTGGGGCAGGGGACTTCCGTGGCAGCGGGCCTGGGGTACGGACTGAAGAAAAGAGGGTCAGACCAGTATGTGTATCTGATCGTGGGAGATGGGGAGCTCAATGAAGGCCAGTGCTGGGAGGCTTTCCAGTTTTTGGCCAACTACCGGCTGGATCATGTGATTGTATTGATCGATGAAAATAAGCGTCAGCTGGACGGCTATACAGAACAGGTGATGAATCCGTTTGATATCCAGGAGAAAATGCGCGCTTTTGGTTTTCATACCCAGAGAGTGAAGGGAAATGATGAAGAGGCCATCTCCGATGCCATAGAAACGGCAAAGCGGGTGAAAGGACAAGCTGTGTGCATTGTATTGGACACCATCAAAGGACAAGGCGTGAAGTATTTTGAAGAAATGGAAGATAATCATTCGGTAAAATTCCAGGCAGCGGACAATTTGGCGGCAGAAGAGGCTATAAAGACCCTGGAAGCATTTGTTGCAGAAGGGAGGGATGCGTGATGTGGACATTAGCTGAGAATTTTGACGGGGAAATGGAGATGCGGACGGTTTTCCGGGAAACCCTGGAAGCGTTGATGGATGAGCACGACAACATTATGGCTTTGGAAGCAGATTTGGGCACGGCATCCGGTTTCATCAAGATTAAAAAAAGTCATCCGGAAAATTTTCTGGAGATGGGGATTTCAGAAGCCAATATGGCTGGGGTGGCAGCGGGTCTTTCCATGGCTGGATACGTTCCGTTTATTCATTCGTTTTCTCCGTTTGTCTCCCGGCGTATTGCTGACCAGATTTTTCTGGAGGGGGCATATGCCAAAAATACAGTGAATATTTACGGCTCCGATCCAGGAGTATGTGCGGCGGCCAATGGGGGAACGCATACGACTTTCGAGGATATCGCCTTTTACCGGGCTATCCCGGAGGCGATGGTCTTTGATCCAGCGGACGGCGTGCAGCTAAAATGGTTGATTGAGGCTTTGATAGAAGAAAAGGGCGTGCACTACATCCGGGCCAACCGGAAAGACGTCCCCACCATTTATCGTGAGGGTTCTTCCTTTGAAATCGGGAAGGGCAACGTGATCCGTCCGGGAGAGGACGTTCTTCTGATTTCCATGGGAATTCTTCTAAAGGATGCTCTGGATGCGGCGGAAATGTTGGAAAAAGAAGGAATTTCCACAGAAGTGGTGGATATGTTTACCGTAAAGCCCCTGGATAAAGAGCTGGTTCTAAGAGAAATGAAGGGGAAAAGGGCCGTGGTGACCTTTGAAAATCACAGTATATACGGCGGTTTGGGCAGCGCTGTGGCAGAAGTGATGGCTGGTTCCGGTGCCGGAGTGCCGTTAAAGATCCTGGGTGTGAATGACCGGTTTGGCCAGGTGGGCAGTCTGGAGTTCCTCAAAGAGGACTATGGACTGACTGCGGGGCATGCAGCTTCGGCGGTTCTTAAGATGCTGCGGTAGGACGCCGCTGATGGAAAGAGAAATTGCGGGTATCTCCATGGAGATTCAGCGGAAAGATATCAAAAATATGTATTTGCGTGTGAAGCCAGGCGGCAGGGTGTCGGTATCTGTGCCAAGAAGAATGTCTATGGAAGAAATAGAAGCCTTTGTGCGGCGGAAGCAAGAATGGATCGGCAGACAGCAGGAGAGGCTGCGTTCTTGTGAGGAAAAGCCGTTGCAATATGTGACTGGAGAAACGGTCTATGTCTGGGGGATTCCCTATACTCTAGAGGTAGAACGAGGAGCGGTAAGGGAAGTCCGGATTCTATCAAAAGGCTGCCTTGGAATCAGGACCAAGGCAGAGGACGGAAGGCAGGAACAGGAGAAGCTGCTTAAGGACTGGTACCGGGAAATCCTGCGTATGCAGATAGAACAGAGGCTTCCGGTCTGGGAGAGTGCCATGGGTCTGTACTGCGAAAAATGGCAGCTCCGGGATATGAGGAGCCGGTGGGGGAGCTGTAATACGGCGAGCGGGCGGCTGTGCTTTGCTCTGCAGCTCGCGGAAAAGCCGGTGGAGTGTCTGGACTATATTCTGGTCCATGAGCTGGCGCATCTGGCAATTCCTGATCACAGTCCAAGGTTTTGGGCGTTGGTGGGACGATATGTTCCGGATTGGCAAAGGCTGCGCAAAATGCTTCGATAAGCAGTCCGGGAAACGGACGAACACAAAAACAGCACCTAAGGTAAAGAGGTTTAGTCCTGGGTGCTGTTTTTGTTAGGGTTTTATGAATTGAAAATTAGCCGTGTTGCTATCGTTAAATAAAGAAGAAGTGATTTATGGGTTTATTATAACATGAAAGTGAAAAAAGTCAACACTGAATGTTATAAAACGAAAAAAAATAAAAATAAACGATAGCGCCGGGCGGGGGTTCGCTTGCTTTACAAAGTAAAAAATTAAATGCTATAATATACCATAAAAACAGTGGAGGTGCCTATGAATGAGAACGTGGAACAACGTTTTTTTGAGGAAGAGCGCAAAAAGTTGATCATTAACTACGTGGACCGCCATACGAAGGCCACAGTAGCCGAACTATGCGAACAGTTCTCCGTGTCTTCTGCCACGATCCGCAATGATCTGCGGGCGTTAGCCCAAAAAGGGCTGCTGAAGAGAACGCATGGAGGAGCGATATCCAACAAAAATGTGAGCTTCGAACAAGAAAACGTAGAAAAAAGCGTTAGAAGAATAGACGCAAAAAGGGCAATTGCTGAAGCTGCGCTGGAATATATCCAGGATGGAGATTCAATAGGACTTGATGCAGGAACCACCACTTATGAATTAGCGAAACTCCTGACGCGTTTCAACAATTTAGTTGTCGTCACCTACGACATTGGAATTGCCAATTATTTGGAAAACAACACACAAAACCGGGTGATCATCGCCGGAGGCATGATTCGGAAAAGATTCAATTATACGGTGGGAGAGATGGCTCTTTCCGCTTTGGAAAAGCTGAACATTGATACCTTTTTCCTGTCGGTGAATGGGATCAGCCTGGAGAAAGGGGTCAGCACACCGGATATGGAGACAAGCCGCTTAAAACGGATCATGATGAAGAATTCCGGAAAGACGATCCTGCTGGCGGACAGCACGAAGGCAGATAATATTTCCTTTGTAAGCTTCGCCAACATCAGCGATCTGGACGGTCTGATCACAGATGCGGATGTGAGCGGGGAATTTGTAGCCGGTCTGGAACAAAAAAATGTAAATGTCCACATTGTGGAGTATGAAAATAAGAAAACTACATAAATTTTTACAAAAATGGAGGCCGCAAAAGGCCTCCATTTTTTGCACGTAAAGTGCAAAACCCCCTATTTTTCGAAGGTGCTTCTGACAAATTCCAGAGCTCCCTTGATATCTTCGTCTAATTTTGCTTCATCCGCGCCGCCAGAGAGATCTCTCCAGACGCGGATTTCTTTTCCAATTGTTCCGCCGGGGCGCACAAAGGGTTCCATGACGACACAGCCCTGGTAATCGATGTCCCGGAGGGCCTGGCCAATCTCGTCCCAAGGCATTCTGCCTTTGCCGGGAACCTTCCGGTTGCATTCTCCAATATGAAAATGTCCCAGATACTTTCCGGTGCTGCGGATGGCATCCCCGAAGCTGTCTTCCTCGATGTTCATGTGGAAGGCATCCAGCATGACTTTTACATTATCTTTTCCGATATCCTGGACAAAAGCAGTAGCCTCTGCCGCGTCATTAATGAGGAAATGTTCAAAACGGTTAACGGTCTCAAGCCCCAGCGTGATGTCATAGGGCTTGGCATAGTCAGCCAGCTCCCGGACGCTTTCGATGCTGTACCTGCGTGCGGCCTCTTTGTGAACAGGCAGGCTGTAATCCGCCGGCCAGTACGCATAGATGATGCCTCCGATGAGGTGGATATCCGCTTTGTGAAGGGCGTCCAGAATTTTTTTCATAAAGGCCAGTCCCCGCTTTCTGGTGGCTTCATCTTCGGAGGCCAGGTCCATTTCCTTAGGGAGCCCAATACAGGAGGTGAGGGTTAAATGATATTGGGCGGCTGTTTTTCTGAGCGCTTCCAATTCCTGGTCATTCATCTCTACAATTCCTGCGGCGGATACTTCCAGCACATCAAAGCCAAGCTCTGCAGCCTTTTGGCAATATTTGAGATAGTCTGCTTCCCATTCCTGTTCCCAGTAAGCAAAATAGGTACCAAATTTCATAAAAAACCTCCTTTTATTAAATAAAATGCCTTGATAATTGTTCAATATGCTAAAAAAACGATATCATAAACAAAAATAAATGTCAACAAAAGAAAAAAGAGTAAAAATAAACAAAAATGTGAGTTTAAAATTATATAAAAAAATATTGAATAAAATATATAATATGTTGACAATGCACAAATAGAATGATATTATGAAAAAAATCGAAAGTAAACGATAATTATTCAGAAGCTTTTAGCGAAAGGGGGATAATAAATGAAATTTGGCACTCTTTATTCCTACTGGGGGAATGAATGGCGTTGTGATTACCGGCAGGTAGCCCAGAAAGTAAAGGACATCGGATTTGATATTTTGGAAGTAGGTGCTGATCATTTAACTAAGATGACGGAGAGGGAACTGGATGAATTGAAAGCGGTTTCCAAGGATTTGGATCTGATCCTGACATCCAATATCGGACCGGCTAAGGATAAAGATGTGGCCTCCGCTGATCCGGCAGTCCGGGAAGCGGGCATAGCCTATCTGACATCTATTATGAAGGCGATGGACAGGATTGACTCTCGTTCCATCGTAGGAGTGATGTATTCCTTCTGGCCTTGCGATTTTGTGGATGTGGATAAGCCGGCTGCATGGGACCGGGGAGTACAAAGCGTGAAACGTCTCTGTAAGGTAGCAGAGGATCTGGGCATTGAATATTGCATGGAGGTGGTGAACCGCTTTGAGACTTTTGTGCTGAACACGGCGGCAGAAGGCGTCCAGTACTGTAAGGATGTGGACAGCAAAGCATGTAAGCTGCTGATGGATACTTTCCATATGAATATAGAGGAAGACAATATTGCTGACGGATTCCGTACTGCCGGCAGCTATCTCGGCCACGTACATGTGGGTGAAGGCAACCGGCGTCTTCCCGGACAAGGACATCTTCCCTGGGATGAGATCGGCCAGGCTCTTCGTGATATCAATTATGACAAAGGCGTGGTCATGGAACCTTTCGTTTTGCAAGGCGGAGGCGTCGGAAGAGACATCAAGGTATGGCGTGACCTCTCCGGCGGTGCGGATGAAGCAAAGCTTTCACAGGATATGAAAGAGTCCCTGCAGTTTTTGAAATCTAAATTTTTGAACGCATAAAAACGGAGGGTAATTATGGGAAGATTAAATGGTAAGGTCTGCATGGTCACCGGTGGTACATCCGGCATAGGAAGAGCTATCTGCCAGGAGTTTGTTAAGGAAGGCGCTGCTGTAGCTGCATTGGCCATCCTGGACGGAAATAGCCAGAAGACAGTGGATGAGCTAAATGCTTTAGGCGGCAGGGCGTTTTTTGTTCCCATGGATGTTACCTCTGAGGAACAGTGGAACAGTGCTAAGAATGCTGTCAAGGAGAAATTTGGCAGGATCGATGTGTTGGTGAACTGTGCGGGGATTTTTAAAGAAGGAAAGACAACGGAAGTGGAGCTTGGCGTATTCCAAAAGATCATGGATGTCAATGTCAATGGAATGTTTCTTGGAATGAAGACTTGTATACCGGTCATGAGAGAACAAGGCGGGGGCAGCATCATCAACATTGCTTCCGAGGCCGGCATAGCGGCGATACCAGGACAGGTGGCTTATAATACGTCCAAGGCAGCGGCAATTATGTTGACGAAAAGTACAGCAGTGGATTACGCGTTAGACCATATCCGTGTGAATTGTATTTGTCCGGGCCGTGTACATACCGAGCTGGTTCAGAGGATTCTGGACAGCGCAGAGGATTACGACGCGCAGTATAAGCTGATGTCAGAGGACCGGCCCATGATGCACATGTACAGTCAGAGGAAAGCGTGCAGAACGGAGTTACCCAAGTTGTAGAAAAATTTGGAAAAATTGATGTGCTGTTTAATAATGCGGGAATTACCATACATAAAACAGTGCTGGAGGCGGATAATACAGACTGGGATGCTATATTGAAGACAAATCTGCTGGGTGAAATGGCGGTTGCAAAAGCTGTAGGAAAGCATATGATGGAAAAGGGGATCAAAGGAAGCATCATCAACATGGGCTCCATGTCCGGGCTGGTGGTGAACGTACCTCAAATGCAGACGCTGTACAATGTGTCCAAGGCTGCGGTCATCCATATGACGAAATGTCTGGCGGTGGAATGGGCGGATTACGGAATTCGCGTAAATTCTCTAAGTCCGGGCTATATTGCTACAGATATGTCCGTGAATGTGGATGAGGATCTGAAGAAACAGTGGATGGAGCTGATCCCAATGAGACGCATGGGAACGCCATCTGAGCTGAGCGGCGCGGTTATTTTCCTGGCATGTGATGCGGCCGGCTATACGACGGGATGCAACCTGGTGATTGATGGCGGATATACGTGTTTATAGGTATCAACAGCGGTTTCTCTACTATATAAAATATCGGAGCATAGATGCTGTCTGACTTTCTGCGAAAAGCTATTGTCTGTTTCAGGCAATAGCTTTTTATTTCATAGGAAATCCTATGAAATAAAAAGCACTCCGTGCAGGATCGCACTGCGGCGGAAGGGAAGAGTGTCGCGCATGCGACCCG
Source organism: Blautia sp. (assembly GCA_050944615.1). Classification (GTDB taxonomy): domain Bacteria; phylum Bacillota; class Clostridia; order Lachnospirales; family Lachnospiraceae; genus Blautia_A. Next base: position 15,651 of record JBMNRL010000020.1, on the reverse strand, counting down.
CCGCAGGCGTATAATCTCCCGAGGCAGGATTCTTTCTTGAAAGCGGCGGAAAGCGATGGATATACTGCGGCAGACTGCATAAAATGGAAACCAGAGAACGAACAGATTTAAAAAGCGAGGTGTCTATGTCTGAAAGTATCGAAAAAAAGTATTTTGAAGAAGAGAGAAAAAATTTGATCGTCGAGTATATCAACAAAAACGCAAAGGCTACCGTTCCGGAGCTGTGTACGGAATTTTCAGTATCCTCTGCCACTATACGCAACGATCTGAGGGCACTGGCGAATAAGGGGCTGATCAACCGGACCCATGGAGGCGCTATCTCCAACCAGAATGTCAGTTTTGAACAAGAAAACCGGGAGAAATCAGTGCGGAGAGTGGAGGCGAAGGAGGCTATCGCACAGCTGGCGGCAGAATATATCCGGGAGGGGGATTCCATCTGCCTGGATGCAGGTACGACGATGTACAAGCTGGCGCAGAGGCTGACGGCATTCAGGGAATTGACGGTGGTGACCTATGACATCGGCATTGCCAATTTTTTGGAAAACCACACGAGCAACCGGGTAATCATAGCCGGGGGAATGATCCGCAAGAAATTTAACTATACGGTGGGGGAAATGGCGCTGGCTGTTTTGGAGAGGCTCAATGTGGACACCTTTTTTCTGACTGCCAACGGGGTTTGTCTGCAGAAAGGCTTGAGCACGCCGGATATTGAGACAAGCCGTCTCAAGAGGACTATGATCAGCAATTCCAATACCACGATTCTTTTAGCGGACAGTTCTAAGGTGGATGCGGTCTCTTTTGCCCGCTTTGCCGGCTTTGAAGATTTAGATGTGGTCATTACGGATCAGGATGTGGCTCCGGCGTTTGTCAAGGGGCTGGAACGGCAGGAAATCCTCGTTAAATTAGCAAAATACAGAGGTAGCCGTCAATAGAAATCCGGCCGCGGAAAAAAGTGGGAGCTTTTTTAAAAACAATATTGACTTTTTTCTTAAGAAATGCTATCTTGAAAGCAAATAATAACAAACGATAAAATTTAAAAGCAAATGTTAGCAAAGAGTAATTATTTGTCTAAGGGAGGAAAAGGACATGGTAAATGGGAAAATAGGTGTGTGCGTCATCGGCGCAGGCCGCGCAGGTATGATCCACGCAACAAATTTTGCAAAGAACGTTCCATCTGCACAGTTGGTGGCAGTCGCTGATCCGGTAGAAGAGACGGCGAAAAAGGGAGCAGAGGAATTGGGGTTGGATACCTATTATCTGAATGAAGACCAAGCGCTTGGGGATGACAGGATCGATGCATACGTAATTGTTTCTCCGACGAAATTCCATGTGGGGATTGCCAAGAAGATTGCCGAGGCTAAAAAACACATTCTCTGTGAAAAGCCGATGGCAATGAATGAAGCGGAATGCGATGAGATGATCGCCGCGGCAGAGGCCAACAAGGTGAAGCTTCAGATCGGTTTCATGAGAAGGTTTGATGCAGGCTTTATGCAGGCCAAAGAGCGCATCGATGCAGGTGAGATCGGCGATGTGGTCATGGTGCGTTCTAATACCAGAGGCCCCAGCGTTCCCAGACCCTGGATGTATGATTTGAAGAAGAGCAACGGACCTCTGGCAGAGGTAAACAGCCATGATATCGATACGATGCGGTGGCTGACTGGTAGTGAATTCAAGACGTTATATGCAGTGGGCGGCAACTACCGCTGTCTGGATGCCAAAGAAGAGTGGCCGGATTTCTATGACAATGTCGTGATGGCTGCCTCTTTTGAAAACGGTATGCAGGGTATGCTGGACGGCGCCCAGGGTGTGGGCTATGGTTACGACGCGAAGGTGGAGGTGCTGGGAACCAAGGGCTGTATTCAAATCGGCGGCCTGCAGGGGGCCCAGGTGCTCGTGTGCAGCTCTGCGACCAAGCAGGGAACATACCCTATTGTAAACAGCTGGACAAACCTTTTTAAGGATGCCTATTTAAGAGAGGACACTGAGTTCATCGCCGCAATTTTAAATGATACGACTCCAAAGGTTACCGGACATGATGGCAAAATGGCAGTAAAAGTGGTGAATGCAGGTAACATATCAATCGTGGAAAAACGAATTGTGACTTTATAAGCAAAAAGGAGAGGATATCATGAAAGCAGCATTACTTTATGGAAAAGAAGATATGAGACTGGAAGAACGTCCCATTCCTGAAATCAATGACAATGAGGTGCTTGTACATATTAAAGGAGCGGCTATCTGCGGCACAGATGTGCGCATGTACCGCAACGGTGTAAAAAACGTGGATGAGAATCATCCGTTGGTGATCGGTCATGAAATGGCCGGTGTTATTGAAAAAGTAGGCAAAAATGTCACAGCTTATACGCCCGGAATGCGGGTGGCAGTGGCTCCGAATATGGGCTGCGGAATTTGTGATGACTGTATCCGCGGAAACAGCCATATGTGTAAGGACTACCGTGCGTTAGGCATCAGCTTAGACGGCGGCTTTGCAGAATATGTGCGCGTGCCGGAGCAGGCAGTCAGAGCGGGCAATCTGATCCCGATGGAGGACCATGTATCTTATGCGGAGGCAGCTATTACGGAGGCTCTTTCCTGTGTATATAACGGCAGCCAGCAGTGCAACATCCGTCCGGGGGACTATGCGTTGATCATTGGCGCGGGCCCCATCGGCATCATGCATGCGATGTTTGCGAAAATGGCCGGAGCGACCAAGGTGATCATCAATGATATCGCAGAGGAGAGACTGACTCTCTGTAAGGAGATCGATCCTTCCTTTATTACGGTTAAGGATGATGTGGTAAACTTTGTGGCAAAAGAGACCAAGGGCCACGGCGTGGACGCGGTAGTTACTGCCTGCCCGGTGCCGGCTGCGCAGCAGACCGCTTTGGAAGTGGCAGCAAACTATGGCCGTATCTGTTTCTTTGGAGGACTTCCGGAAGACCGGAAGATGGTTCCGCTCAATACCAATCTGATCCATTACAAACAGCTGATCTGTACGGGCACCACCAGAGCGAGCCTGCGCCAGTTCAAGGAATCCCTGGGATTTGTGTCTGAAGGCATCATTAATGTGAAAAAGTTGATCACTGCGGAATTCCCGCTGGCTGAGATCGACAAAGGCTTTGAATTGGCAATGGCCGCCAAGGGACTGAAAAACGTGATCACCATGGACTGACGGGTTTCCTGGGGAAAGAGAGGTATTGATGAACGAAATCCTTTTTATGACGGTGGATTTGGGGACGAGTTTTATTAAAGCCGGCGTCTATGATACGGAAAGCAACTGTATTGTCAGCGCCAGCGAGCCCGTGAAGGATGAAAAGCCCAGACCGGGCGTATTTATCCAGCGTGGGGAAGAGCTTTTCGGGTCCGTGCTTCGGTGTATCAAAAAAGGGACCGAGCAGTTAGGGGACCGCGCGGCAAATGTGGCAGCCATGGCATTTACCGGACAGATGGCCGGGTTTATGGCGGTGGATAAGGACTGGAATGACGTGACGACGTGGTCCTGTTCTGTGGATACCAGGTATGTGCCCTTTGCTGACCGGCAGATGAAGGAATTTGCCGAGGATTTTCTGGAGATCAGCGGCACGAATGCGCCGCAGATGTGCTCTAAGTTTGAATGGTTTTGTCACGACTTTCCAGAGGATGCCAAACGGATTGCTAAATGTGTGATGATCAGCGGCTATGTGCTGGGCAAGCTCAGCCAGATGCCGATTGAAGAGGCGGCTATTGACGGCTCCCTCATTGCCTGGTCCGGCATGGCAGACATCCGCAAGGCACAGTGGTCTGATGAGCTGTGCGAAAAGCTGGGCATGGATAAGAAATATCTGCCGAAAATTGTAGATTCCAGCGCTGTGTGCGGCACTTTGTGTGACGCCATGGCCAAGGAGACCGGCTTAAAGGCTGGTATCCCGCTGGTGGCTGGTGCCGGGGATAAGGTGGCCGGGTGCGTAGGCGCCGGTATTTTGGATATTGGAGATATGATCTTCGAGGCCGGGTCTTACGGCGGTTTCAGCTGTATGGTGGAGGACTATCGTCCAGACCGGGAAGAGCACTATTTTGACGGGATTATCGGCCCGATGATGGACAAAATGTATGCGCATAAATATATTTCCGGTTCCGGCATTTCTCTGGACTGGTTTGCCGAGAAATTCGCTATGGAAGGCGGCAGGGACAAAAAAGCAGCCTTTGCGGAGCTGGAGGCTTTGGCGGGAGCCGTTCCTCCGGGAAGCGACGGGGTTTTGGCCATCGGACTGATGGGTGGAAGCTCCATGCCCTATGATGGGGACATCCGCGGGCTTTGGATGGGACATAACTGGGCCCATGGCAAGGGACATTTTTACCGTTCCCTTCTGGAGTCCTTCTCCTATGACCTGGCACTGACGATTGACCGTGTGGCATCCAAATATCCGGAATATGATTTGAATACCATCAAGATCATCGGCGGCGGCGCGAAGTCCCAGTTCTGGACCCAGATGCTTGCCGATGTGACCGGATGTACGTTCCAGAAGCTGGACCGTGAGGATATCGCTCTGTGGGGGGCAGCCATCTTAGCGGGTAACGGCATCGGCGTGTTCCCGGACATCAAAGCCAAATCCCAGCAGCATGTGGGGATTGTGAAGTCCTTTACGCCGGACATGGAAAAACATGCGGTTTATGTGAAATATAAAGAGCTGTACCGTCAGTTCGTAAAAGAGCTGCATCCATATTATGTGAGACTGGCGGAATTATCTAAATAAACACTTAGCCCGGCGCTTAATATTTTAACGTCTGGACCGGTGGAGCATAGAGCAGAGACTGGCAGAAGCCGGTATCTGTGCAATGAAAGTTACTGTTCATTCGCAAGCTTGACACTTGCTGTCAGGCTATGCGCCAAAGTTGACAGTAGGATAGATTTCGGCCCCATGCATCGAAGATGCATTTAAAATGGGCTGAAATCGTAACTGTTCACAAAATACTTGTGAACAGTTACCAATGAAAAACAACACAACGATAAGACAGACAGGAAGGAGGTATGTGCGGGATGATTGGGGTATCCCGTACAAAATGGGTATGAAGCAGGCAGTATTGACAGCACCGGAAACATTTGAGATTCGTGAGGTAGAAAAACCGGTTCCTCAAAAAGGGGAAGCCCTTTTGAAAGTTAAGGCAGTGGGTATCTGTGGTTCTGATATCCATGCATATTATGGCAAGCATCCGTTTATGAGCTGCCCGATCGTGTTAGGTCATGAAGCCACTGGTGAAGTGGTGGAATTAGGAGAAGGCGTGGATCGCGTGGCAATTGGAGACCGTGTGATCATGCGGCCCCAGGATGTCTGCGGTGAGTGCCATATGTGCAAAGAGGGCAGATATAATATCTGTAAGAGCTTAAAGGTTCTGGGCTGCCAGGAAACCGGCGCAAGCTCTGACTACTATGCGGTAAACGCAGATCTGCTGTACAAAATTCCGGAAAGCCTGCCCTATGATGTGGCAACGGTAGTGGAGCCGTTGGCAGTGGGCGTACACGCAGTAAAACGTCCGGTGGGTGGTGTCAAGGGCAAAAATGTAGTCGTTATCGGCGCCGGGACCATCGGAAATGTGGTGGCTCAGTCTGCCAAGGGGCTGGGGGCTAAGAAGGTCATGATCACCGATGTTTCTGAATTCAAATTAGAAATGGCGAAAAAATGTGGTGTGGATATCACAGTAAATGTGGCCAAAGAAGATATTTTTAAAGTCATTGAGGAAAATTATGGTGTGGACGGCGTGGATGTGGTCTTCGAATGCAGTGCCAATGACGGGGCGTTAAACCAGGCATTGGAATATGCAAGAAAAGGAACTACCATCGTGATCGTAGGCGTGTTCGGCAACAAAGCTACTGTGAATATGGCCAATGTGCAGGACCGTGAATATGTGCTGATGGGTACCTTGATGTATGAGCATGAGGATTATGTGGATGCACTGCGTCTGGCAGGAGATGGCACGGTGAACCTGGAAGCTTTGATTACGCAGAGATTCCCGCTGGAGAAGGTGGCAGATGCCTATACCTGTATCAAAGAAAATAAAGAAGGCGTCCAGAAGGTGATTCTGACCGTATAAGAAAAATGGAAAAATTTTAGTTTCATGAGGCTGCGGGCCGGACTAGGTAAAGTCCGGCCCGCAGTTTTTTATTTCATAGGATATTGTATCCTATGAAATAAAAAAGCCCTCCGGGCAGGATCGCACTGCGGCGGAAGGGAAGAATGTCGCGTATGCGACCCGCCGCAGGCGGAGAATCCTGCGAGCAGGCTTCTTTCTTGTTTCATAGGATATTGTATCCTATGAAATAAAAAAGCACTCCGTGCGGGAGCGCACTGCGGCGGAAGAGAATGAAAGAAGTTTTACTGGCTGGCGGGTACTCCGGATAAGATTTCCTCAGCATAAGCCAGAGAATGCAGCAGATGCTCTTTCATCAAGGCAGCAGCTTCATCGTATTGCCTGGATTGGTAGAGACCGAAGATTTCCTGGTGTTCTTTCAGGATCGCTTTCTGTATCTGCGGCTGTTTTTCATATTGGTAAGCCATGATGGACATTTGGCTTCGCATGCGTTCGGCAGAATGGACCAGGCGGCTGTTCTGGCAGTAGCAGTAGAAGAGCAGATGGAATTGATCCGAATATTCCTGCCACTGGGGTGAGGTATAAGCGCAATTCTTTGTCAGGGACAGATTTTCTTCTAATTTTTCCAGAATCTGCTCCTGATCCGGAAATTGGGAGGCATAATGGATGGCCAGGCTGTCCAGATCCCCCATAAAGTGATAGATTTCATGGATATCCTCCTGGTCCAGACTTACCACAGAAACGCCCACATTAGAATAGTAGGTGATCAACTGTTCGTCAATAAGCCTTGTGAGGGCTTCACGGATGGGGGTGGAGCTGACGCCGAAGCGTTCCTGCAGCATTTTCAAGGTCAGTTTAGAGCCGCAGGGAATGGACTGTGACAGGATATCGGTTCGTAATATTTGATAGATCTGTTCGGACAATGTCTGTTTGTTCAGGTTCATAATCGTACCTCTTTATTGGGAATCGGCTAAGTCATCGGATTCGGTGCTGTTGTTAGTGTACCATAGCGGGCGAGAGAAATGCAACTTACCTTGGGAAAAGCAATACATTTTGCATTTTGCAAAATGTATATTGCAAATACTGGAAACTGGTGATAGAATGGCCATAGGAAACTTTAATGGTTTAAAGCAAAAAACAGCAATGGCGCTACACAAGAGAGGAGAGGGAAAAATGAGTGACAACACAGTGGTGATCATCGTATGTGTCATCTACTTTGCAGCAATGGTGCTCATCGGCATCGTGGCTGCCAGAAGAAATAAAAAGACATCAGATTATCTGGTGGCAGGACGTAAATTGAATGTAACCATGACAGCCATTACTTTGGCTGCGGTGCAGATTGGCGTAGGTATTGTGTTGAGCAGTGCCACCAATGGCTACAATGACGGCGTATGGCCGGGGATGTATTATGCCTTCGGCTGCGGCGGTGGATTGATCATAGCCGGACTGGTGACGACGAAGAAATTAAGGAAGCAGGAGGGATATGTGCCCCTGGATTATTTTGCCCAGAGATATGGCGACAGCAAGGGAATCCGTCTATGGGCCTGGATCAGCAACGTGCCCAGCCTTCTGGGGATTTTTATCGCCCAGCTATTGGCGGCTGGCGGTATTTTGTCCGGTTTCGGCATTCCTTTTAATGTGGGTGTTGTGATCACAGCCGTGGTCATATTAATCTATTGTACCGTGGGCGGCATGTGGGGCGTTGTGCTTACCGATGTGGTACAGACAACGATTATCGCCATCGGCGTTCCGATTTTGGCCATCGCTATCTTGGTACAGTATGTGCATACCGGAGCCAGTGTGGGAGCGATTTTTGCCACACCTTTTATCCCTAAGGGTATGGGAACCCAATTTGTCTATTTGGTGCTGCCGTTTTTGCTGTCTATTTCAGTGTCCTATGATGCATATTCCAGGATTCAGTCCGCGAAGAACGTGAAGACTGCCCAAATAGGGTGTATCATCGGTGGTATTCTGGTCATCATCATCGGCGGACTGTGCTCCACCATTGGCGTGGCAGCCAGAACGCTGTTTCCAGGCGTGACCGACGGTATCTTTACCATTGCGGCGACGGGGGTCCTTCCGCCGATCCTGGCAGGCATCGTGATCGCGGCAATTTTGGCGGCGGCCATGTCCAGCGCCAACTGCGTAATTCTGTCCATGGGCGCTTCTTTTTCCAGAGATTTCTATAACAAATTCCTGCATCCGGAGGTGGAGGACTTAAATGAGCTTCCGAAATCAAAGTTGATTTCCCAGGCGGCCGTACTTTTGGGCAGCTTGGTGGGTATTTTCTTTGCGTTCCATATGACAAATATCCTGGATGCGATGATTATTTTCAACTATCCATACATGGGAAGCCTTCTGATCCCGCTTCTTGGCGGTTTGGTCTGGAAGGGTGCCACCAGAAAAGGGGCCTTTGCGGCAGCGATTGCCGGCGGTATTGTGGGTGTGGTCTCCTTCCTGTTCGGCATTCCGGGACCGCTCTATGGAAAGATGAACACGGATTTGTCCTTGCTGATCGCTTATGTGATCTCTGCTGTCTTCTTGATAGTATTCAGCTTGGCAGACCGCAAAAAGCAACAGGCAGAGTAGAGGAGGTATACAAGTATGGCAGATTATTCATGGCCGTATCCCAATGAAATGGATCAGGAAGAGCAGGTGGCAGCGGATGTGTTGGTCTTAGGAGGCGGCATGGCGGGCTGTTATGCCGCGATTGCGGCGGCCAGAAGAGGAAAAAAGGTAGTTCTGGTGGAAAAAGGCGCAACTATCCGCAGCGGAGCGGCAGGCAGCGGTTTTGACCATTGGGAGTCCGCCTGTACCAATCCTTGTTCCAAGGTGACCGCGGAAGAGATTGCGAAGGCTTATATCGATGAACAGGACGGTTACAGCAACGGTATTGCCCACTATATTGAGTGTGAGGAGGGCTGGCACCGGTTAAAGGATATGGAGGATTTCGGCGGTAAAATCCGGGATACCGAAGGGGAATTTGCCGGAGCTGATTTCCGGGATGAGAAAACAGGGCTGATGTTTGCTTATGATTATGAAAATAAATTTACCATCCGTGTCTGGGGCAGCACCTTTAAACCAGCCTTGTATAAAGAACTAAAGCGTTTAGGCGTGGTTATTTATGACAGGACGGAAGCGACGGCTCTTTTGGTAAAAAAAGAAAATGGACGGAAAAAAGGGATCGGCGCCATGGGTATGAACGTCCATACGGGCAAATTTCTGGTATTTTTGGCAAAGACGACAGTGCTTGCCATGTCCAGACCGGCTAGAATCTGGCTTTTTGACTCTGATCAGGTGGGGCTTTGTGAATTCCGCCCCACCCAGAGCATCGGCAGCGGCCATGCCATGGGCTACCGGGCGGGTATCGAGTTTACCATGATGGAGAAATCCGTGCAGGGAGAGTTTTCTGCAGCCGGCCGGAGCTTTCCGCCCTATAGCACCGGAAATAACCACAACACCTGGTATGCGGCTACAATGGTGGATGCCAGAGGGGTGGAAATTCCTTATGTGGACCGGGATGGAAAAGAATTAAAGACGGTCAAAGAGAGGTATTATCCGGCCAAAGGACAAAAGTTTTTCTTAAAAGGCGGCGTGATCGACAATCCCAAATATGAGTACCGGGGGCCGGAAACGCTGGAATTTGATGAATTGATCAAGAGAGGCTACCAGCTTCCTTTCTATGCGGATTTAAGTAAGATGCCGGATGAGGAACGCAGAGTTATCTGGGGTATGATGGTAGGTGAGGAAGGAAAGACGAAGATCCCTGTGTTGGAAAATTTCACCGAAAGAGGGTTTGACCCTGCGAGGCACCGTCTGCAGTCCTATGGTACCGGCTGGCAGTCAGCGGCCTTTCTGCCGCAGGAGAGGCAGCTGTTTGGAGCGCCGGGAGGGATTTTCCATGACTGGGATCTGAAGACGAATATTGACGGAATTTATGCGGCGGGCGATCAGCTATATGCCTCAGACTGCTGTGGATTTGCGGCGGCTACCGGTTACTATGCCGGAAGAAAAGCGGCGGCGGCCAGTGAAGGCTTTGATTTGGAAAAGCCGGACCGGGACGACATTGAGAGAGAGAAGGAACGTCTCTATGCGCCGCTGTATGTAAAGGACGGCATGGACTGGCGGGAGCTGAATAAGGCGATTTCCAAAGCGATGCAGAACTATTGCGGCGGTGTGAAAAACGATATGCTTTTGGAGCAGGGGCTGCAGCTTTTGGAAAGCTATGAGAAGGATTTTGTGCCTAGAATTTCCTGTGTAAATCCCCATGAGCTGATGCGCGCCCATGAGGTCTTGGATATCCTGGAGGTGTGTAAGCTGATTCTTCACGCATGCCTGCTCAGAAAATCCAGTTCGGTTCCTCTTTGCTTTGAACGGAGTGACTATCCGGAGATGGATCCCAAGGAAGACCAGTGCTTTATCAATCTCTGGCAGGAGGATGGTCAAATCCAAAGCCGGAGGGTGCCCAAGGACTATTATGGGGATGTGAAAATTGAATATGAGGCACACAATCAGGACTATCAGGAGGAGGCGGCGAGATATGAATAAAGTGGAATTTCAGGCGAGAACGGTCTCCTGCAGCGTAAAGCCCCTGAGGTTTGATGCAACCCTTTGCATTGGATGCAACCGGTGCGCTTCGGTCTGCCAGGTGGATATTATGGTTCCGTCACAGGTGAAGGGAGAGCATCCCATTGTGCTTTATCCCGGAGAATGCTATTACTGTGGGTCCTGTGTCATGGCCTGCCCGGTCCAAGGGGCGATCCATTTGCAGCATCCATTGATGAATCAGACAAAGTTTATGGAAATCCAATAGAAAATAAAAAGAAAAAAGGTCCAAACGGACAGCAGGTAAGCGGCTGTCCGTTTGGACCTTTTTGAAGCTTCCAAGAAAGTTTTTTGAATGATTTTATGAAATCATAAAGGCACTTGCGGGGAGCGTATAGGTTGATGTTATGCTGGTTTTACATCATAAGAAATTGACAAGAAAGGACATGCCAACCACAGTCAAAAGCCCGGCGACAGCGATGGCCAGACTGCTCATAGCGCCCTCGATTTCCCCCATTTCCAGCGCCTTGGTGGTACCGATAGCGTGGGAGGCAGTGCCGATGGCCGCTCCTTTTGCGATGGGATCTGTGATCCGAAAGAGGCGGCAGAGGAATTCGGCGGCGACATTTCCCAATACGCCGGTAATCACGATGGAGGCCACGGTGATGGTCACTACGCCTCCCATTTCTTCTGACAGGCTCATGCCGATGGCGGTGGTGATGGATTTGGGCAAAAGGGTGATGCACTGTTCATCGGTAAAGCCGAAAGCCTTCGACATGAGAAGGATGCTGCATAGGCTGGCAGCGACTCCGGCACCGATGCCAAGGAGCAGGGCCTTTTTGTGTTTCTTGAGCAGATTTAGCTGCTGATATAACGGAATGGCCAGGCATACCGTGGCCGGTGTCAGCAAATAGCTGAGATATTTTGCACCCTGGTTATAGTCCTGGTAGGGGAGGTTCAGAAGCTTTAAAACAGCCATAACTACCAGGATAGAGATCAAAAGGGGGTTAAATAGAGCGCATTTGAATTTATTTTTCAACCATATCCCAAGCTGGTAGGCTAAGATGCTGACGGTAACTCCAAAAAACATAGAGCCGCTTAAAAAATCCTGCATGATGTCAATTCTCCTATTTTTCTCTGTTGTGTTCTCGCCGTAAAATCCACTGTGTGACACGTCCGGTGACGGCCATCACAAATATGGTTGAGGTCACCGTGATCACCACCACGGGAAGCCAGATACCCTTTAATTTGTCCCAGGATTCCAATAGGCCTACGCCGGCCGGAATGAACATCAGGGGCATGATGTCGATCAAAAGAGTGCCGGATTCTTTGACGCTTTCCAACGGAAAAATCCCAAGCTGCAAAGCCAAAAGCATCAAAAGTAAACCGTAAATGCTGGCCGGCACCGGTAAAGGGATCAGGTATTTCAATATTTCTCCCAGAAAGGAAATCAGGAGAATCAGACCAAATTGCCGTATATATTTCATACGATTGCTCCTTAAAAATGATAATTTTACTTAGGTATATTATCACCATATCTGTAGCTTGTCAAAAAAAATCCAAGCATACACGAGCGGCATGCTTGGACATTCTTATTCGTTCTATTTTGTTCCGAAAATCCGGTCGCCGGCATCTCCAAGGCCGGGGCAGATATATGCATCTTCATTGAGGCACCGGTCCAGGCAGCCGCAGTAGATTTGTACGTCCGGGTGTGCGGCGTGCAGCCGTTTTACCCCTTCTGGGGCGGCAATGATACAGAGGAATTTAATCGTTTTACCGCCATGCTCTTTGATGAAGTCCACAGCAGCTTCTGCGGAGCCTCCGGTGGCCAGCATGGGGTCCAAAACAGCGATGGTCCGCTCCTCGATGGGACTTGGCAGCTTACAGTAATACTCTTCCGGTTCATGGGTATCGTGGTTGCGGCAGAGGCCGATATGTCCGACTTTGGCGGTGGGAACCAGGGTCAGGATTCCGTTTACCATGCCAAGACCTGCCCGCAGGATTGGAACGACAGCCAGCTTTTTGCCGGAAATCATCGGGCTGTTGCATTTTTCCAAAGGCGTTTCCACTTCCACATCCTCGGTGGGGAGATCCCGCAGGGCCTCATAACCCATCAGGACAGCGATTTCTTCCACCAGCTTGCGGAACTCATTGGTTCCGGTACTCTTATCCCGGAGCATGGATATTTTGTGCTGGATCAGCGGATGCTCCATAAAATAAACGTTTTCTAATTTCTCCATCTTTTGACCTCATTTCTTTAGCAGTGTACGGATACCGTCTTTTGGAATCTATTATAACGTATTCCCTTTGAGGTATGCAAGGAAAGCTTCACAGCCTTCTTTAATATCTTCATAGGTGACATCGAAATTTCCGGTGTACCAAGGATCCGCGATATCCCGGGGCTGAGAGGAATAATCCAGCAGCAGGTGTATCTTGCCCTGCGGGTCATTTCCTAGGATCCGGCGCATATTCCGCAAATTCCACTGATCCATTCCTAGAATATAGTCGTATTTCTCATAGTCCTTCCGTGTCATCTGCACTGCCCGGTGCGGCCGCAGGGGAACGCCCACTTCCGTTAATTTTCTCCGGGTGCCTGGGTGGATGCCGTTTCCGATCTCTTCTGTGCTGGTGGCGGCAGATGCCACCACAAAATCCTGCTCCATATGCTCCTGGCAGAGCATGTCCCAGAATACAAATTCAGCCATCGGCGAACGGCAGATGTTGCCGTGGCAGACGAATAATACTTTGATCATTGTTTCATAACTCCTTATATCTTTGATTTTCCTTGAAATTAGGGTGTCTCTACAACTTTTTCTATTTGACTTATTCTTGTATCTTCTTATAATTCTGCATGTTTTCTCAGTCAAAGGTTGTAAAACCATGTCCCTTTTACAACTTACTGATTACATACAACCTTCATCTCTTTTTGAATATCATCAAAGTCTAAATGCGTGTAGGTATTCAATGTTACATCTATATCCGAATGTCCCATGATTATTTGCAATGTCTTTGGATGTATCCTCGAGTTTGCCAAGTTGGAACAAAAGGTGTGTCGGCATACATGAGGTGTTACCTTTGGCATTTGCATCTTGCAAATCTTATTATATTTCTCACAGATATGCTGGAAATACTTTTCCCAATGTAAAGTAATCATTGGCATACCACTCTTATCCAATTACAGAAAGCCTGCCTTGATATAGAAAGTAAATCCTCTCATAATATTTTGAAAAATGCTTATCATTATTTACAAATTCTAAAAAGGTTTGTTCCTGTTTTCTGTGATACATACTTTTTCACAAGTTCCAAAACCGTTATTTTCTTACTGTCAGAGATAATATCATCCTCCAAACCTTTGTGTATCAATTTTTCTTTATCTCTTAGCGAAATATCATCTTTTGTTTCCTGTGGAACGGTATCATTTTTTACCAATCTCCAACTATACACATACTTTACAGCAATAAGACAAGAATTGAAGTGCTGAAGGATGCCGAATTAAGAAACTTTCTACTGTTTTTGTCCCAAGTGTAGATACCAAACTTTAATCATTATAAAAAATGGAATTACAATAACTATTACAGAGCCAGATACTAAGACACAGAGCCCATAATTGAAAGGATTTTATACTTCTTAGATTATTGGCTTGTTTTCATTAAAGGTGGTGATTTCATTGGGGGAATTTTAGTTATGTCATTTACAGAGGACGAAAAAACGGTTTTCCAGTAAACGGTTAAATGGCTTTCTTCTATGCTTTTTGCTTTGTCTACTAATATTAACAATCCATAATTAAATTTCAAATAGACCTCTACACCCGTACTTTTATTTCTGAAAATGTGTATATCTCACTGCAAAAGAATTTGACCTATTTTACTTCCTCTATTCTCACAAAGGGCAGGTGTTTATTAAGAAATAGTTTCAAGATAATGTATGGGGACGTGACCACATAATAGATACTAAAATGTTACTTTATGACTTTATTTATCAGAAAGCTACGCAAGAGGATTGAGCCGAACTCAGATAGTCCACAGCACAATATAACTGTTCAGGGTGTCGGTTATAAATTCAACGAAGAAAAACAGTAGGTTGTAATCGTTATAATTTTGTGTTCTACAATCTACGGTTCGTTATATTCATGATACTATGTTTATTGTAATATTTTCATATCGGGAGTTCACTGTAAAAGTTGTAAAACAATTAGCGGAAATGCAGACTGTTTTTAAAGTATACTGTAAAGAAGCTCTTAAATGAAAAAAGGCTATAAAAACACGAACGTCCAATCTGAAAGAATTTACAGACTGGCTATATCAGCAGAGTAATATTATAGTGGAGATTACACGATAAAAGGGTTTACTATAAGGGGGGATCAAATAGAGTAGAGAAATAATTCTTAACAATTATTTCTCTACTCTATTTTAGAATTTAATCATAGTAATTTAATCCTAGAGCTTCAAATGATCCATCACTTTGTTTAAGAACAGTTACCGTTCCGTTTTTCTCTAAGTTGCCATAGTTTACAGTACATGAGAAATAATAGAAATCTTCATCCACTTTTGGGTCTCTAATCCATTGAATATTTGTTATTACTTCGGATTTGTCTTCTACCATTTGTAGGTATCTATCACATTCTGCTGTTGCCTTTTCACGGTCCATCTCTTCATCTGCTGCTGCTTTATTAGCCACACTTTCACTTGAAGCTGTATTCGTAAGACCTTTTACTGAAACAAATTCTCCTGTAACTTGTGGTACACCATCTATCTTGTTTCCCTTTTCGTCTTTCACAAACACACCCTCTGTAAAAGTTCCACAGCAGAAACCACTATTTCCTTCTGCATCAGTATATTGAAACTCACCATACCCATTGGCTTTTCCATTTGAAAATTCACCAATATACACGATAGAACCATCATCGCCAAAGATTATACCTAAATTAATTCCATAAACGTTAGAATAATCGGGTGTTGGCATGTCTGGTGTCTTGATTTCTACTTTGTCAGGATTAAGCGCCTTATCCTGCATATATTTTTCCATTTTATCAATAGCTGAATC
>JBMNRL010000019.1:0-61883 GCA_050944615.1 Blautia sp. | reverse complement strand
AAACTGATATAATATTTAAAAAAACAACAAAAGGTTAGGAGAAGGAAAGTTTATATGCAGAAACATGTCAGTAAACGAAGCGGGTTATGGATATTTGCATTTATTCTCATACTGTTTGCCGGGGTTTTTCTTAGCAATAGGACCGTGATACAGACGCAGGCAGCGGTACAGTACTATAATAAGCTGGTATGGATTGACGGGGAACGGTATTATTACAATTCCAGCGGAAAAAAGGTGACCAGTTCCTGGGTGACCGTAGGAAAATATAAATATTACTTTGGCAAGGACGGTAAAGCGATCCGTGAAGACTGGATCAAATCCGGGGATAATTACTATTATGTAAATAAAAATGGTGCTATGTATGAGAACCGTCAGGTGAAGATTGATGATAAATATTATTACTTCGATGATGGTGGCACAATGCACCGGGGCTGGCTGGAAAAAGGTGCCTATTGGTATTTTTACAGCAAGGAAAACGGTGCTAGGGTGAGTTCCTGGCAGACCATTGATGACATCAGATATTACTTCTACAGCAGTGGCCGGATGGCCACCGGATGGGTGAAATCCGGCAAGGGGAATTATTATTACTTTGCGGAAGAAGGAAAGTACAGCAATTACAAAGAGGGACAGCTGTATAAGAGCTGGCTTACATACAACGGCAGGAAATACTATATGCGTCCGTCCACCGGTATGATGGTCAAGGATGGCACGTATTCCATTGGCGGTAAGGAATATACCTTTGATAAATACGGGGTGTTGAATGGCGATGGGAAAATTGAAGATCCAGAAGCAGCAAGCGGCAGCTTCAATCCAAGCAGCGCAAAGACATTGAAGAATTTCATGCTGAATGCGATGCTTCCGGTAGGAAAATGTGCTTATGTTTGGGGCGGTGGTCATGACTATTCTGATTCTACCCGAAAAGGTGTCAGCAGCGCTTGGGAAAAACACTATAATACGATGACCACAAGCAGTGACAGATCCAAAGGCTTAGATTGTTCTGGTTTTGTGGGCTGGGCAGTATATAATGTGATGAATACCAAATCCGGCGGAGAAAATTTGACAGGTGTATCTGGAACGATGCTCGGTGATTATGCTAGTCGCGGTTGGGGTGTGAAATTATCTCAGTCTTATATGAGTAGCCAGGATTATCGGGTACGCTGCGGAGATATCGGCGGGGATGCTTCTCATATTTGGATTGTGCTGGGACAATGTGAGGATATGAGCGCAGTTATTGTTCATTCTTCTACTAATGGAGTTCAGCTTGCGGGGACACCGGTACCTACGACTGGAAACAGCAGTAGTCAGGCACAGAAGCTGGCTGCAAAATACATGAGTCAGTTCACAAAATATAATTATTCCGGATACACAGGCAGTAACTATCTGCGGCGTGCACCGTATTTCCGGTGGAATCTCACGGAAGGCCCGATGAAGGATCCAGATAATTACCGCAATATGTCTGCAGAACAGATATTGAAAGATATTTTCGGATATTGATCTGAAAGAGACTTGAGAGCATAGCTGCGAAGACAGCGTGAAATATGCCGGTGGGGCTTCGGCCTCACCGGCTTTCATATTTGACGGAAAATGTTCTGAATGATTCTGAAAAATATGAAGGTATTTTGTGTGGGTTTACACTTCAAAAAATAGAAAGATGCCGTTTATGCGGCCCGCCGCAGGTGGAGAATCTTGCGGACAGGAAATTTTCTTATTTGATAACAGAATCCTCTGAGAAATCTTAAGAAATCTGCACTTCGTGGGAACGCTAACTGCAATGAAATGGAAACAAACAGCTTACGAGGTTCGCTATAATGGAGGATTCTGCAAGGAGGATGTTATCCTGTGAAAAACGGTTTTTTCTGCTATGCTGTATTTGTTTCTACTATTATATATAGAAGGAAAATAAAATCCAAAGGAGGAAAGATATATGGGAACACCGCACAACCAAGGAAATTTAGGGGATATTGCAAAAAAAGTGTTAATGCCGGGGGATCCGCTGCGGGCTAAATTTATTGCGGAAACGTATTTGGACGATGTGGTTTGTTTTAACCAGGTCAGAAATATGCTGGGCTATACAGGTACCTATCATGGGGAACCGGTCTCTGTCATGGGCGGGGGCATGGGGATGCCTTCCATCGGTATTTATACCTATGAATTGTATCATATGTATGGTGTGGAACAGATTATACGTGTGGGATCTGCAGGGGCGATCCAGGATGAGGTAAAGCTTGGCGATGTAGTGGTAGCTGCTGGGGCCTGTACCGATTCGAATTATGCTTATCAGTATCAGCTTCCAGGCACCTATGCACCGATTGCATCCTTTGATTTGGCGGTGAAGGCAGCAGGATTTGCAGCAAAGCATGGGACGCCTTTCCATGTGGGGAATGTGCTTTCCTCTGACATTTTTTATAATGCTATGCCGGTGAATGATTGCTGGCGCAAAATGGGTGTCCTCTGTGTAGAAATGGAGATTGCGGCACTGTATATGAACGCGGCAGCTGCGGGGAAAGAAGCGTTGGGGCTGCTGACGATCTCTGACCATTTATACCGGGAGGAGGCAATGAGCCCCGAAGAGAGGCAGTTGGGATTCGGAAAAATGATCGAGATCGCGTTGTCATTGTAGCAGGAGGCTTGTCAGGCGGTTGTCAAATGCCGCTTTCACACCGAAGTTTTTACGGCAAAGCTACAAATATTACAAAGTTATTAAAAAATATCGATTTAAGGGTTGCATCTTCGTAATGAATGTGTTAATATGTAGAGGAAATGAAGAAAGTGTTTCACAAATATTACGCAAAAGAATCTATTTTTTACGGAGAGTGAACAAATATGAAAAAAAGAATCGTGTGCCTTCTGATGGCACTCCTTATAAGCACAACACAGATTATCAGCGTCAGCGCTTCCAGAGAGGATGAGTTGCGTCAGGAACGAGAGGCAACCAACAACCAGTTGGATGCTACATATTCCAAGATTGATTCCCTTCAGGAAGAAAAAGAAGCTTTGGATGCGGAAATCAGCCAGTTGGATCAGGATCTGGTCAATGTAATGGTGAGCTTGAATGTACTGAAAAAAGACATTGCCAACAAAGAAGAGAAGATCAAAGAGACAGCCAAGAAGCTGAAAAAAGCAGAAGCAAAGCGGGACAAGCAGTATGAGGATATGAAGACCCGTATCCAGTATGTCTACGAGAATCCGGTTGATAAGGCCTGGATGCAGGTTCTGGAATCCGACGGATTATCTGAGATGCTCAGCAAAGCAGAGTATACACAGAAGATGTACGATTATGACAAAGAAAGCTATGATGAATATGCAGCCACCGTTGAGAAAGTAACGGATTTAGGCAATCAGCTGAAGGCTGAGAAGGCTGAGCTGGAGGATATGAAGGCTGAGCAGGAGACCCAGCAGGCCAATTTAGAGAGCGCCATCAGCCAGAAGCAGGCAGCATCTGAGAATTACAGCAGCGAGATCGCCAATGCACAGGCACAGGCTGATCAGTATGCAGCTATCCTGGAAGAGCAGACTGCAGAGATCGCCCGGTTAGAAGAAGAGAGAATCCGTGCAGAGGAAGAGGCCAGACGTCAGGCAGAAGCGGAAGCAGCAGCCAGAGCAGCGGAAGAAGCCGCAGCCCAGGAGGCAGCGCAGCAGCAGAGCAATGACGAAGAAAATGATGACGATTCCTATGAAGCAGTGGAGAATACAGAAGATACGAATACGGAAGGTTCTGGAGAGCAGGAAACGGATGAATACGGCAACGTGATCGATTCTGATAATACTGTGACAGATACCGAAAGCAGCTCTTCTGACGGCGGATCTTACGGCAGCGGTTCCGGACAGGCAGTTGTGGATTTTGCAACTCAGTTTGTAGGCAACCCATATGTATGGGGTGGTACCAGCTTAACAGGCGGTGCGGACTGTTCCGGTTTTGTACAGAGCGTATATGCTAACTTTGGTGTAAGCCTGCCGAGAACCTCCGAGTCCCAGATGTATGCAGGAACCGAGGTATCTTATTCCGACGCGCAGCCAGGAGACTTGATTTGCTACGGTAGCCATATCGCGATCTATATGGGCGGCGGCCGGATTGTACATGCATCTAACAGTGCACCGTATCCTGCAGGCGGCATCAAGATCAGTGATAATGCAGCTTACCGGACAATCCTTTCCGTAAGACGTGTTATTTAATAAGTACATATTTAGAAGGCTGTCATGAAAATGGCAGCCTTTTTTGATTGAGTAGTTTTACAAACTACTCAATCAAAAAAGCACTCCGTGCGGGATCGCATTGCGGCGGAGTAGAAATATGCCCCTTATGGGGCCTATACGGCTTCCGTTGACAGCGTATGCTTCTTGTGCTATGATAATGAAAGTATAATTCCATAATGAACATATGAAGTGCATCCGGCTGGTTTGTGGCAGCGGGATGGAGAGGGAATCAGGTGAGAGACCTGAGCGATCCGGTCACTGTAACTGGGGAGCGATGCTTCAAGATCCATTGTACGTAGGGTACGCCCATAAGGGGATCCGAATCAAGGGCCTGCTGGCCCGGTGATAGAACGTATGAGAAGGAGGAGCAGAGCTAAGATCCAGAAGCCAGGAAACCTGCTTGATATGGCGAGGTGAAGCTTCCGTGTAAAGTGTTTGACCCAATTTCCGGACACCGCAGTCCGGAGACGTGCCTGCTTTATACCATAGCATACGGGAACGGCTGATGGCCGTATTTCCGTAGGGACAGCTTCTGCTGGGCGGAGATGCCGCAATCTTCCGCTGACGATGGTGTAACAGGTATTTTTTTATGGAATGACGCCTGTTCATTGCGAATTATACATGATTAAATGGCAGGCGAATATACTCTGGTACCCGTTTCCTCCGCACATTCGGGCTGTTTGAACTGCCAGAGTACATTCGCTACCTCTTTTTTACTGATAGAATACGGGTATCAGCCAAGTGCGGGTGATATCTGGACCTTGATAGAGGCAGTGCATCAATGATTCGAAAGGGGGAGCGATATGCAGGAAGAAATGTGGAAGAGTAAGGAATACTCTTTTTTTTGTCACAAAAAATGTGAATTTTTCCCATGTCATGAGCAGGTGGATCCTGAAAATTTTAACTGCCTGTTCTGCTATTGTCCGCTGTATGCGTTAGGGGAAAAATGTGGGGGCAATTTTAAATATACGGAAAAAGGGATCAAGGATTGTTCCCAGTGTCCGCTGCCTCACAAAAGAGAGAACTATGGATATATCATAGGAAAATATGAGGAGATCATGGAATTGGCCCGTAAGGGGAAATGAAATTTGAGATTTGTCTGGCAGATGCCGTTTTGTATTTGCTAAGGCCATGTGTGATATCCAAAATTTAAAAAAGCCCGGAGGCTGCAGTGTTAAGAAGCTGCAGTCTCCGGTTTTTTGGGCATTTTTTTCAATTCGATGAACACCAGGATAATCGCTAAGATACCGGCGGCACCATCTGCAATGGGACCTGCGTACATCACGCCGTCGATTCCCATGAAAATAGGGAAAATTAAAATCAGTGGAATCAGGAACAGAATCTGCCGGGTCATAGACAGCCAAATGCCTCGCTTGGCTTTACCTATGGAGGTGAAGAAGTTGGCGGTCACCGGCTGCAGTCCGTTGAAGAAGGTACAGAACATGAAAATGCGGAAATATTCTTCTGCAAATTGATAATAGAGCTTGTCACCTTTTCCAAAGAGACTGATGATCTGGTGAGGAAAGATCTGAAAGCAGATAAATGCACCCACGGCGATGACCGTGGCAGCGCCTGCCGCCCTCAGATAGGTCTGCCGTACCCGATGATAATTTCTGGCCCCGTAGTTGAAGCCGATGATGGGCTGGGAGCCTTGGGAAATGCCGATAACCACGGCCAGAAACAGCATATTGATCTTAGCGACAATTCCTACCACGGCCAGGGGAATCTCGCTGCCGTAGATAGAGGAGCTGCCGTAGTGCTTTAAGGTGTTGTTCATGACAATTTGTACGATGGTGATGGCCAGCTGGTTAAAGCAGGAAGCAGCGCCCAGGGAAACGATCTTGAGCAGATACATTTTCTGGGGCAGGAAATCTTTGAGACGGAAGCTGACCGTCTTGTACCGCGGCAGATACCACAGGACCAAACAGGCGGAAAATATCTGCCCGATAATGGTAGCTAAGGCTGCTCCTTTGATTCCCATACCAAAGCCAAATATGAATAAGGGATCCAGCACAGTATTTATTAATGCGCCGGAAAGGTTGGCGACCATGGAATAGGTGGGACTGCCGTCCGAACGGATCAGATGGTTGCCGCCGATGGTGAGCATGAAAAACGGAATACCATAAGAGGTAATGCTGACGTAATCCATGGAATAGGACATGGTCAGGTCGGTGGCTCCGCAGGCAGTGACGATGGGAGTCAAGAAAAGACGGATGCCGATACACAAAAAGATGCCCATAAAGAGCAGGCTGCCAAAGGCGGTGCCGGCCACTTTCTTCGCATCCTCCTGCTCCTTGGCGCCCAAGAACAGATTGAAGTTTGACGCGCCTCCGATTCCCAGGAGAAGCCCGATGGCCGTAGTGACAGTAGTGATCGGAAAGGCCACATTGGTGGCGGCGTTGCCGAGAATTCCCACGCCTTGGCCGATGAAGATTTGGTCCACAATATTATATAAAGCATTGACTACCATGCTGATGATGCTGGGAATGGCAAATTTCAGCAGCAGCTCCCCCACAGGTGCATAACCTAAAGGGTTGCCCAGAGGCTTTTGTTTTTTGGAATTGTTCATGAAAACACCTCTTTTATCTTTGATAGTATTAATAGTAAGTGATGCGGGAAGGGAAAGTCAATACAAAAATTCAGGAGGCCCCAAAGACGTAGTTGCGAAATCCATGTCCAAAGTGTATGATGTAGAAAAAGAGGTACCTGGTACAAAAGGGGGATTTGAATTGAAGATAGTATCTTTGATGGACAACGTGGCAGCATCTGACCAGTATCTATGCAGCCACGGTCTGAGCCTGTATATTGAGACAGGAAAGCATAAAATTTTATTTGATATGGGCCCTGATGAAGGTTTTTTGGAAAATGCCAGCCGTTTGGGGATTGACCTGTCTCAGGTGGAGCTGGCTGTCTTGTCCCACGGACACTATGATCACGGCGGCGGTCTGACGGCTTTTTGCCAGGTGAATGAAAAGGCCAAGATACATATGCACAAGAAGGCTCTGGGCAGCTTCTATGCCCATGATCCGGACGCCGTCCGGTATATCGGTCTTCCAAAGGAACGGCCATGGGAGGAGCGTGTAGTGCTCCATGACCGGGATGAGGAGCTTTTGCCAGGGATTCTTCTATTTTCCGGGGTGACCGGCCGAGAATATTACTCCCCCGGGAATGATGAGCTGTATATGGAGGTGGCTGGCAGACAGGTGATGGATCTTTTCTCCCATGAACAAAACCTGCTGGTGACTGAGGGGGCGCACAGTGTACTGATTGCGGGCTGTGCCCATAACGGCATTGTGAATATCCTAAATAAGGCCAGAACCTTGACGGACCAACCGATTACTTATGCGGTGGGCGGTATGCATTTGAAAGGAACGCCAAAGCTTTCTGCTTTTGCAAAAAAGCTGGCAGGAAGGCTGAAGGAAGAGAAGTGCATTTTTTA
Source organism: Blautia sp. (assembly GCA_050944615.1). Lineage (GTDB taxonomy): Bacteria > Bacillota > Clostridia > Lachnospirales > Lachnospiraceae > Blautia_A. The sequence continues at coordinate 54,250 of JBMNRL010000019.1, read as the reverse complement.
TACCTGTCACTGTACCAGTGTGGAGGGTTACCATGCCATGCGGGAGGCGATGGGCAGACAGATCCATTATCTGCCTGCCGGCAGTGAGATTGTGATATAGAAGAGATGAAAGAGAAAGCAGAAATACGATAGATTAGGATGGAGAGAAACTAACAATGAGAAAAAAGAGCAGGACAATCATTTTATGCGGGTTAGTGGCGGCGTGTCTGCTGTCTGGATGCACCGGCACAGAGAAGAAACAGGAAGTGACCAATGAAAAGGGAGAGGCGGTAAATTCTCTGGAGGAAGTAAAGGACAGCAAGGTTTTTGCGGACCTGGGGGCGGAGATCGAGGTCCCTATGGGTGCGGAAAACGCCAAATATTATGTGGTGGATAAGAAAATAGCGGAGATTCAATTCGTTTTCTATGATGCGGATTATGTTTACCGGGGTTCCCGGTCTTCCGGCGATATTTCAGGAAAAAAAGAGGAATTCCAGGACGCGAAGGAGCGGACGGTGGCTGTGAAAAATACCAAACCGGAGACGGAGGTTACAGTGAAGACAAATGGAGACGGTGCCAGGCTGGGAATATGGACTTTGGAGGATGGTTCCAGCTATTCGCTGTATACTGAGGGGGATATGGAGGATGCAGCCTTTGATTCCCTGTGCAAGGAGCTGGTAAAAGAGTTGAATTAAAGAAGCTTTTTCTGTGGGAAAGTACCGGATGGTCAAGTTTTGACGGTCCGGTTTTTTCTTATGTTTACAATATTTTTGGAATTTTTTTAAAAATTCCTCTTGCATTTTTGAAAATGTTTGTTATACTGGTTATAGAACAGACGAAAATGTTTGAGAAAATGACCACAGCCGGACAGAGTGTCTGGTTTACAAATTTAGATTAGGAGGCGATTTGTATGAATATCAGCAGATTCACACAGAAATCACTTCAGGCAGTACAGGAATTGGAAAAGACAGCATATGCATTCGGAAACCAGGAGATTGAGCAGGAGCACCTGCTGTTTAATCTGCTGCACCAGGATGACAGCCTGATCCTGAAGCTGATCGAAAAGATGGAAATCAATAAAGAGCATTTTTTAAGCAACGTAGAACGGGCAGTGGAGGCCAGAACAAAGGTATCTGGCGGAGAGCTTCGGATCGGCCAGTATTTGAATAAGGCATTGATCAACTCAGAGGATGAGGCCAAGGCGATGGGTGATGAATATGTGTCCGTGGAGCATTTGTTCCTGGCACTTTTGAAGCAGCCCAGCCCATCTATGAAGAAGCTATTCCAGGAATATGGAATCACCAGGGAACGCTTTTTGCAGGCATTGTCCACGGTACGGGGTAACCAGCAGGTGACCAGCGACAACCCGGAAGCTACCTATGATACGCTGAACAAATACGGACAGGATCTGGTGGAAAAGGCCAGAGACCAGAAGCTGGATCCGGTGATCGGCCGGGACGCGGAGATCCGTAACGTGATCCGTATCCTTTCCAGAAAGACGAAGAACAATCCGGTGCTCATCGGTGAGCCGGGCGTGGGCAAGACTGCCGCTGTGGAGGGGCTGGCCCAGAGAATTGTGCGCGGCGACGTGCCGGATGCCTTAAAGGATAAGAAAATTTTTGCCCTGGATATGGGGGCCCTGGTGGCGGGAGCCAAATACCGCGGTGAATTCGAGGAACGTCTGAAGGCGGTTTTGGAAGAGGTGAAGAAAAGCGAAGGACAGATCATTTTGTTCATCGATGAGCTGCATCTGATCGTAGGTGCCGGCAAGACGGAAGGCGCAATGGACGCGGGCAATATGCTCAAACCCATGCTGGCTAGAGGTGAGCTGCACTGCATCGGTGCCACAACCTTAGATGAGTACCGCCAGTATATCGAAAAGGATGCCGCCCTGGAGCGCCGTTTCCAGCCGGTGACGGTGGATGAACCTACGGTGGAGGATACCATCTCTATTTTGAGAGGGCTAAAAGAACGCTATGAAGTATACCATGGGGTGAAGATCACAGACGGGGCCCTGGTGGCAGCGGCTACTTTATCTGACCGGTATATTTCCGACCGGTTCCTGCCGGATAAGGCCATTGACCTGGTGGATGAGGCTTGCGCCCTGATCAAGACAGAATTGGATTCCATGCCTACGGAATTGGATGAATTAAAACGTAAAATCATGCAGCTGGAAATCGAAGAGGCGGCATTGAAGAAAGAGACAGATACTCTGAGCAAGGACCGGCTGGCCAATCTCCAGAGGGAACTAGCTGAGCTTCGGGAGGAATACAGCACGCAGAAAGCCCAGTGGGATAATGAGAAGGCTTCAGTGGAAAAACTCAGCAGGCTCAGAGAACAGATTGAGGAGCTGAATAAGCAAATCCAGCTGGCCCAACAGAAATATGACCTGGATAAAATGGCAGAGCTTCAATATGGGGAGCTGCCCAAGCTCCAGAAACAGCTGGAGATTGAGGAAAACCAAGTCAAGGGCCGGGACATGCGTCTGGTTCACGAGAGCGTGACGGATGATGAAATCGCCAGGATTGTCTCCCGGTGGACGGGAATTCCGGTGACGAAGCTAACAGAAGGAGAACGCGCGAAAATCTTAGGTTTGGAGGATCAGCTTCATGAACGGGTGGTAGGCCAGGACGAGGGGGTACAGAAAGTGACAGACGCGATCCTCCGTTCCAAAGCCGGGATCAAGGATCCCACGAAGCCCATTGGCTCCTTCCTGTTTTTAGGACCTACCGGTGTGGGCAAGACGGAGCTGGCAAAGACGTTGGCTGCCGCACTGTTTGATGATGAACAGAATATGGTTCGTATTGATATGAGTGAGTATATGGAGAAATATTCTGTTTCCCGTCTGATCGGAGCGCCTCCGGGATACGTGGGGTATGAAGAAGGCGGACAGCTCACGGAAGCGGTGCGCAGGAAACCATACAGCGTGGTTCTCTTCGATGAGATTGAAAAAGCACATCCGGATGTGTTCAATGTGCTGTTGCAGGTATTGGATGACGGCCGGATTACTGACTCCCAGGGGCGTACGGTGGATTTCAAAAATACCATTTTGATCATGACCTCCAATATTGGTTCCTCTTATTTGCTGGATGGCATACAGGAGGACGGGGAGATCGATCCGGAATGCGAGAAGCTGGTGATGAATGATCTGCGGGGGCATTTCCGGCCGGAATTTTTGAACCGTTTGGATGAGATTATTTTATTTAAACCCTTGACAAAAGCCAATATTGGTATGATAGTAGACTTGCTGATGAAGGATCTGGATACGCGGCTGGCGGGCCAGGAGTTGTCCCTGGAGCTGACCGAGGCGGCTAAGGCTTATGTGATCGAGAACGGATATGATCCAGTCTATGGCGCCAGACCTCTGAAGCGCTATCTCCAGAAGCATGTGGAGACCATGGCAGCTAAGAGGATCCTATCCGGCGACGTGCATGCCGGGGATACCATCGTGCTGGATGTGGAAAATGGAGATTTTATCACCAGGATAAAGGAAGGTAGAAGATCATGATACCCAAGGATCCCATGATTTTGCTCAGCTATGTGAACACACAGCTGAGAGATTACTATGAATCCCTGGAAGCTCTGTGCACCTGCCGCGGCATGAATCGGGAGGAGCTGCAGAAGAAGATGGCCAGCATTGACTATCATTATGATGAGCAGCAGAACCAGTTTGTTTAGTCCGCTGTGCACAGCATACCAGAAAAAAGAAGAAGGGAAGGACGATTTTTGCAATCGCCTTCCCTTTTTTCATGTGGCTGCATAGGATATGAGGGGGCAATTAATTAGTCAAATAATGAAAAAACAGAAGAATCCGGCGGCATAAACGATGAACAAAGTGTGAATTATACAAAAAACTATTGATTTTTTTGGACAGATTTATTAAAATATCGTTAGTCAACTAATTAAAAAGGAGGAAAAGATGTTTGATAAAGAGATGGAAAACAGCCTGCAGGGACTGTTTGTCCGAATCACTCACCAGTATTTTGTGAAAAGCTATCATCAGATGATGAATCTGGGAATCCATCCGGGCCAGCTGCCGATGATCCGGCTGCTCACTTTTGAGGACGGTCTGACGCAAAGGGAGATCGCCCGGAAATTGAATATCCGCCCTCCTACAGTGACCGTGACCATCCGCAGGCTGGAGAGAAGTGGTCTGCTCTGCCGCAGGCAGGATGAGCAGGACCGGAGGGCCAGCCGTATTTCCCTGACGGAGCTGGGCAGGAAAAAATCGGATGAGATCAAGAAAATATTAAAAAAGAACGAAGAAATCATGTTTGAAGGTTTTTCTGAATCGGAGCAATGCCTGCTTCGGCGGTTTTTCCGGGAAATTCTGGATAACGTAAAGAAAATCGAAGTGGAAGAGATCAAAGGAGAGGACGACATATATGTTTAAATTGCTCAAGTATTTGAAACGTTCTGCAGGATATATCCTATGCATCGTAGTTTTGCTGTTCCTGCAGGCTTTCTGCGATTTATCACTGCCGGATTACACGGCAAATATCATCAATGTGGGAATCCAGCAGCAAGGAATCCCGGATGGGGTTCCGGATCAGATCCGTAAGGAATCCATGGATAAGCTGGAGCTTTTCATGTCAGATGAGGAGAAGACGCAGGCAGAAGCTGCATTTACCTTAGAGGGAGATGTGTACCATCGGAATAAGCTTTCTGAGGAAGAGCGGGAGAAAGTTAACGGGATCCTAAGCCAGCCGATGATGGTGGTGGCAAGTTTGTCACAGGACAGCGATATGTCCAAGGCCATAAAGGAGAAAATGGGGATGCCGCAGGATGGAGATGTTTTTGCCGCACTGTCTAAGATCCCTCCGGAGGCGGTGGGACAGATGAAGGCCAAAATCGACGAACAGATGGCGGTTTTGCCGGAATCCATTATTACCCAGGCAGCGGTTTCTTATGTGAAGGCAGAATACCAAGCGCTGGGAGTAGACGTGGACCATATGCAGATGCAGTATTTGGTCAATTCAGGAGTCCAGATGCTGGGACTTGCGCTGTTGGGTGTCGTAGCGGCCGTACTGGTTACGTTTTTATCTGCCAGGGTGGCGGCGGCCATGGGTCACGACCTGCGCAATATGGTATACCGGAAGGTGGTGGGATTTTCCAGCGCGGAATTCCATAAGTTTTCTACCGCTTCCCTGATCACCAGGAGCACCAATGATATCCAGCAGATCCAGATGATGATGGCGATGATTTTCCGTATCGTGCTCTATGCCCCGATCATGGGCGTGGGCGGCGTGCTCAAAGTGTTAAAAACTGATGCCTCTATGACCTGGATTCTGGCACTGGCTGTCGTGTTGATTCTGATGGTGGTAGCGGTGCTGTTTGCCGTGGCAATGCCCAGGTTTACCAGACTGCAGAAATTGATCGATAAGTTGAATTTGGTGACCAGAGAAATTCTTACCGGCATTCCGGTTATCCGGGCTTTCAGCCGGGAACAGCATGAGGAAGAGCGGTTTGAAAAGGCCAACAGGGATCTGACCAGGACCAACCTGTTTGTAAACCGGTGTATGACCTTTATGATGCCGACGATGATGCTTATTATGAACGGTGTTTCCGTTCTTATCATTTACAATGGAGCTCATGCGGTGGATGGCGGCACGATGCAGGTGGGCGATGTGATGGCCTTTATCCAATATTCCATGCAGATCATCATGTCCTTCCTGATGATCACCATGATGTCCATCATGCTCCCCAGAGCCAATGTATCCGCAGTGCGTATCAATGAAGTGCTGGGTACTAAGGCTTCCATCAAAGAGCCGGAGCATCCGAAGACAGCACCTGAGGATGTAAAGGGCTTGGTGGAATTTGATCATGTGGACTTTGCATATCCCGATGCGGATGACAATGTGCTGGAGGATATTTCCTTTACTGCTAGAAAAGGAGAGACGGTGGCATTTATCGGAAGCACCGGCAGCGGCAAGAGTACTTTGGTCAATTTGATTCCAAGATTTTACGATGTGACGAAGGGGACCGTCCGGGTGGATGGTGTGGATGTACGCGAGATGGATAAGAAACAGCTCCGCGGCAAATTGGGGTATGTGCCCCAAAAAGGGGTGCTGTTCTCCGGAACGATCGCTTCCAATATTGGGTATGGCTGTAACAATCCTACCGAAGCGGACATAGAAGAGGCAGCGCAGATTGCCCAGGCGGCTGATTTTATTGAGGAGAAGAAAAGAAAGTACCAGTCCCCCATCGCCCAGGGAGGTACCAACGTATCCGGAGGGCAGAAGCAAAGGCTGTCCATTGCCCGTGCCATTGCCAAAAAACCGGAAATCTTCATTTTCGACGACAGCTTTTCCGCATTGGATTACAAGACGGATGCTACGCTGCGTCAGGCACTCAAGAGGGCCACGTCCGATGCCACTACCCTGATCGTGGCACAGCGGATCAGCACCATCCTTCATGCGGACCGCATCATTGTCCTGGATGAAGGGAAGATTGCTGGTCAGGGAACCCATAAGGAATTGATGAAAAACTGTGAGGTATATCGGGAGATCGCGATGTCACAGCTGTCAGAGGAGGAATTGGCATGAGCAGAGGACATATGGGACGAGGCGCACAGTCTGTGGAGAGAGCCAAGGACTTTAAAGGCGCGATGAGAAAGCTCTTAAATTATATGAAACGATATAAATTCCGGTTTATCCTGATGCTGATCTTTGCGGTGGCCGGCACAACATTTAATATTGTAGGACCTAAGATTTTGGGAAAAGCCACGACGGAACTGTTTACTGGCCTGGTGGCGAAGGTACAGGGGACCGGAGGCATTGATTTTGGAAAGATTGGCATGATTCTTATGTGGACCATGATGCTGTATCTGGCCAGCGCCTGCTTTTCCTTCATCCAGGGGTTTGTGATGACGGGGATCTCCAACGATGTCACCTACTCCCTCAGGAAGGATATTTCCAAGAAAATCAACAAGCTGCCGCTAAGCTATTTTGAAAGCCGGACCCACGGGGAGATCCTATCCCGCGTGACCAACGATGTGGATACTCTGCAGATGAGTTTGAATCAGAGTATCACGCAGCTTATCACGTCCGTGACGACGCTGATCGGCGTCCTAATCATGATGCTGAGCATCAATGTATGGATGACCTTGGTGGCCCTTCTGATCCTGCCGATTTCTATGTTTATTATTTCCAAGGTGATGAAACGTTCCCAGAAATACTTCCAGTCCCAGCAGAGATATCTGGGCGAGGTGAACGGTCAGGTGGAGGAGATCTATGGCGGCCACAATGTAGTGAAGGTGTTTAACAAAGAAGAGGATGTGGTGGAGGAATTTGAGAGGACGAACCTGAAGCTCTATGAGTCTGCCTGGAAATCCCAGTGCTTTTCCGGAATGATGATGCCTATCATGCAGTTTGTGGGAAATTTAGGTTATGTGATGGTGGCGCTTTTGGGCGGTTTTTTGGCTATCAAGCAGGTGATTGAGGTGGGCGAGATCCAGTCTTTCTTCCAATATATCCGCAACTTCACCCAGCCGATCCAGCAGATTGCCCAGGTGACCAATATGCTCCAATCCTCCGCAGCAGCTTCTGAGCGTGTCTTCGAATTCCTGGAAGAGCCGGAAGAGGTGCAGTCCGGGGATTCCGATGTGGATGTGACGACATTGAAGGGCGATGTGGAATTTGATCATGTGAAATTCGGCTACAACCCGGATCATATCATCATCCACGATTTTTCCGCCCAGGTGGAAGACGGGCAGAAGATTGCCATTGTCGGCCCTACCGGTGCTGGCAAGACCACGATGGTGAAGCTTTTGATGCGGTTTTATGAACTCAATGGAGGGCAGATCAAGATCGACGGTCACGATATCACGGAATTTGACCGCAGTAAAATGCGGGAATTGTTCGGTATGGTGCTCCAGGATACCTGGCTGTTCTCTGGCACGATTATGGAAAATATCCGGTACGGACGGCTGGATGCCACAGATGAAGAGGTTATCGCCGCAGCAAAAGCCGCGCATATCCATCATTTCATCATGACTCAGCCGGGCGGTTACCAGATGATCCTCAATGAAGAAACCAGTAATATTTCCCAGGGGCAGAAACAGCTGCTGACCATTGCCAGGGCGATTTTGTCCCACAGCCCCATTATGATTTTGGATGAGGCCACTTCTTCTGTGGATACACGGACAGAAGTGCGGATCCAAAAAGCGATGGATAACCTGATGAAGGGGCGGACCAGTTTTGTGATCGCCCACCGCCTTTCCACCATTAAGGATGCGGACCTGATCCTGGTGATGAAGGACGGCGATATCATCGAGCAGGGAAATCACGAGGAATTACTTGCCAAAGGCGGCTTTTATGCCAATCTGTATAACAGCCAGTTTGAGAAGACTCTGGCAGAATAAGGCGGGAAAAAGAAAATAAAAAATCCGAAGTCATTCATCGGGAATGGCTTCGGATTTTTTTGTTTCATAGGATAAAAAGCACTCCATTATGCTTCTGCTTCTTGGGTTTTGGGAAGCCCCAAGGACAAGATTTTCGTTTTGTAAATCTTCCGGAAGAAGAAGGTGCTCATGATCAAGGATGCGATTTCCGCAATGGGGAAGGACCACCAGACCGCGTTCAGACCGCCAAGCTTGGCCAGCAGGAAGGCAGAGGGCAGCAGCACCAAAAGCTGCCGGCACAGGGAAACGATCAGGCTGTAGACGCCATTCCCCAAAGCCTGGAATGCGGATGAAATCACGATGCAGTAACCGGCAAACAAGAAGCTTAAACAGATGGTGCGCAGGGCCGGCACGCCGATGGCCAGCATATCCGGGGAGGCGCTGAACAGGCCCAGAAGCAGATCCGGAATGAACATAAATGCTGCTAAGCCGATGAACATCAAGCAGACTGCGGTGATGGCGCTCAGCTTGATGGTGGAGAGAATTCGTTTTTGGTTTCTGGCTCCGTAGTTGTATGCGATGATGGGCACCATACCGTTGTTCAGACCAAAGACCGGCATGAATACGAAGCTGTTCAGCTTGAAATAGACGCCGAAGACGGCGGTGGCGGTAGGCGTGAACATCAGAAGGATCTTATTGAAGCCGAAGGTCATGACAGAACCGATGGCCTGCATGATGATGGTGGGAAGTCCCACGGTATAGATTTTGCCGATGGTGGTAAGGCTGGGGCGGAACTTTTTCATGGAAATATTGATTTCTGTATTCTTTTTCACATTGAAATAGATGCCCAGGCACATGGCCAGGATCTGGCCTGCCACGGTGGCGATGGCAGCCCCGGCTACGCCCAGCTTGGGAAAACCAAAAAGACCGAAAATCAGGATCGGATCCAGGATCAGATTGACGATGGCGCCGGTTCCCTGGGTGAACATGGTAAGCAAGGTGCGCCCGGTGGATTGCAGCAGACGGTCCATCATCATCTGCAGGAAACACCCGAAGGAGCATACGGAGATGACGGTCATGTACTGGATGCCATATTCCTTGATCAGGCCCTCGCCCGTCTGTACATGGAAGAAGGGGCCGGCAAACAACGTGCCAAATACAGCAAAGACGATAAAGCTGACCAGAGACAGGAAAATCCCGTTCTTGGCGGCTTGATTGGCGCTTTCGAAATCTTTTTCACCAAGATTCCTGGAAAGCAGAGCATTGACACCCACTGCGGTGCCGACTGCAATGGCGATCATCAGGTTCTGGATGGGGAAGACCAAGGATACAGCGGTCAGCGCTTCTTCATTGATCATGGCCACGAAAACACTGTCTACAACGTTGTACAACGCCTGGACGAGCATGGATATCATCATGGGCAGCGACATTTGGAACAAAAGCTTTGGGATGGGCAGAACGCCCATTTTGTTTTCTTTTCTTACGGTATTTTCCATATGCAAAATTCTCCTTTGTTATGTAACGTGATTGGGGTGTCATAAGGGGAGCGAGCAAGAGGACAATGTCCGCCAGCTGCCCTTGTGACACCCGAACCGTAACGTGGAATAAAAAAAAGATGACCAACGAATCGGACCGTTGGCATCTGAGGGTTAGAATTCTTTCTTTATAAATACTTTCCTTATTGTACGGAAATTAGGCCTGTTTGTCAATGAGTGAACGGGATTTCTTCCTGCAGCGGGCCGTTTTTGCGGAAAAGAAATTTATTTTTTCTCATCCTATAATCTTATAAAAATTGAAAAAATTTACAAAATATGTGTTTGATTTATAAAAAAATCAATCAATAAATAATGTTAAATATGTAATATATTTTCATAAATGTATCGCAAATACAAACAAAATTGGTATTACTTATTGAAAAGTGAACAAAAAAACTATATAAAATTAAAAATAATCTACAAAAATAACTAATGCTATTGTAAAAAATTTTCAAATATGATATAGTTCATTTAAACAAATAGAAAACAAAAAAGGATAGGTTGGGATATGCAGGAAGTCGGATGCAGGGAAAATATAAGACTAAAAATGAGGTTTTTGACTGCGACGGAGAAAAAGGCCGCGGACTATGTGCTTGAGAATTATCAGAAGGTCTTGAACTGTAATATCAGTGAGCTTGCAGAATGCGCGGATGTAAGCGATGCGACAGTAGTACGTTTTTGCAAGAAGATGGGGTATAAGGGATATCAGGATTTTAAGATTAACGCAGCGAAGGATATGCTGTCCAAGATCCAGCATTTAAATCCCCAGCTTTCGGAGGAAGATAATACCGAAACCATTTGCAAAAAGATTTTCAATTCGGAGATCAACGTGCTGAACCGGACGCAGGCCATGCTGGATATCGAAGATCTCGAGCTGGTGGCCGATCGGATTATCCGTGCGGGTAAGGTCGTTTTTATAGGGACCGGGGGGAGCCTTCTGGTTGGGCGAGATGTCCAGCATAAGTTTCTGAAGGTGGGCATTCAGATTTATGTATATGAGGATATCGATATGCAGATGATGTCAGCTTCGCTTCTGGACGATACGGATGTGGCCTTTTTTATTTCACACTCCGGCACGAATAAGAACGTGGTGGATTGTATGAAAACAGTGAGGAAGAGCAAGGCCTTTATCGTATCGCTGGTCACGAAAGGCAAGACGCCGGTATCAAGGATGGCGGATGTCACCTTGTATACCGATTCCGAGGAAAACATTTTCAAATCGGAATCTATCAGTGCACGGATCGCGCAGCTTGCTGTTCTGGATGTGATCGTGGCGATGATAGCGTTTAAAAATTATGAGAAGTCCTATCAGGCCATTCAGAAGACCCGGAGAGCAACATCAGAAAACAAGTATTGACGGGGAATGGGGAACCAGCAAAAAAGGTACGATGAATAAGAAAGGAACAGGTGGGAAAGGATATGGCGTTTTTAGAGACAGTGACAGGTCCGTTGGATGAGAAATTGGCAGGGCATTGTCAGCCACATGAACATGTGTATATCACACAGACACCGGCGCTTTTGACCAATCCGGAGCTGCGTCTCAATAATCTGGCGGCATCGATTGAAGAATTGAAGCTATATAAAAAAGCGGGAGGCGATACTTTAGTGGATGCGAATCCGCTTGCCACCGGGCGTGACGCGCTTGCCCTAAAGTCAGCATCCGAAAGGTCAGGCGTGCAGATCATAGCATGTACCGGCTACCACATACCAGTCTTTTATACAAAAGATCATTGGATATGGAGCGCGGCAGAAGCGGACCTGGAGGCTCTCTTTATTAAGGAGCTGACAGAAGGGATGTTTTTGGGCGGCTGCTATGGATGGCCCGTTTACCAGACGGATATTAAGGCAGGTCTTGTGAAGGCGATGCTTACCGCAGAAGGCGTCAGCGGCAGGACAGAGACCCTCTTAAGGGCGGCAGGACGTGCGACCGCGAAGACTGGAACCTCCCTTATGCTTCACACTGAATATGGAAAAGGTGCGTTGGAGGCCGTCCGGCTTCTGAAAGAACAAGGCCTTGACGCAGAGAGAATTTTGATCTGTCATGTGGACAGACAGGCGGAGGATCTGACCATACATGAAAAAATAGCGGAGACGGGCGTATTTATGGAATACGATACGATTACTTTGTTCGAATTTCATGATAATGCATCCGAGATCCGGCTGCTTAGGCATATGATCAGCCACGGTTTTTTAGATCAGCTCTTGCTGTCCACGGATCCGACGGCTGACCGGCTGAAAAGCTATGAGGGAAGCTGTGGGATGGACTACATCCTTACGGTTTTTATTCCGATGCTGAGGGATAACGGATTTACCGAGGAAGAAATCCGGAAAATCACAAGAGAGAATCCCAGGCGGGCTCTTAGCAAATCTGTAGAGCAGGCACACGATGAAAGCACGGGTTAATTTAGTTTAACTAATTCAAAAGAATATGGAGGAAGAATTATGAAGAGAAGTATTGCAGTATTGTTATGTCTGGCGTTGACTGGAACGATGGTATTTGCCGGATGCGGGAGTTCAGACGGGGGTACAGGCAGCGAAGATAAAAGCGCCTCTAAGGAATCCGAAGGAACAAAGTGGGCATCAACGGATGAGACATTCAATCCGTTGGAAGAAGCGGATGCGGTAAGTTTCGAGGAATTGAGAGAGAAGGCGGGAGCCATTGGAAAATCTGACGAGGAATTCAGCTTTGCCGGAAATGTGAAGGCATTTGAAAATGTCGTATGGCAGGAAATCGCAAATGGCTACGAAGGGTTTGCAGAGGATGCTCAAAAAGCAGGACGGAAGCTTTCTGTGGATACCACCTCTCCGTTGGGAGAGGATGACGAGGAAGGCCAGTTATCCATATTGAAGGATCAGGTAAGACAGGGCGTGAATGCGGTTCTCCTATCCCCGATTTCAGACGCGAACTGCCTGCCGGGAATCGAAGCGGCGCATGATGCCGACATCCCGGTGTTTGCTGTCAATAATGAGTTCAATGGCGCGGATATGTTTGTGGGTCCGAATTCTCTGGAGCAGGGACAGATTGCGGCAGAGTGGGTCAATGACAAGATCGGCGGCAAGGGTGAAGTGGCCATTGTCATGGGCATGGCGAAGACCGGAGTCACCAGAAACAGAACAGAAGGCTTTGAAACCTGGTTTCAGGAAAACAATAAGGATGTAGAAGTGGTGGCCAAGCAAAATGCGGACTGGGACCGTTCCAAAGCCAAAGACGTAGCGGCGACCTTCTTGAAAACATATCCGGACCTGAAGGCTATTTTCTGTAATAATGACGTTATGGCATTGGGTGTGGTAGAGGCCGTGAAGGAAGCCAATCTGGAGCTGAATAAGGATATTTATGTGGTAGGCTGTGACGGGCAGTCAGAAGCTTATGACTCCATCCGCACAGGAGAAATGGCCGCAACCATCGATTCTTTCCCGTATTATGAGGGATACATGGCAGCTGAAGTCTGCTACCGGCAGATGATCGGCCAGGAGGTTCCGCGTGTCGTATTTACGCCGGTTAAGATGCTGGATTCTACCAATGTGGATAAAACAGCCGAAGAGAATTTAGGGTGGGAAGATCCGGTGTTTGAATAAAGCAGACAGCCGGTGCTGCCATGCCGGCTTTTTGCAATTGGGCTGCGCCTTCTAAGACGCAGCCCGGTAAGAAAGGAGCAATGCTTTGTGAGTGAGACGATGATTCGTTTTGATAATATACAGAAAAAATTTCCTGGTGTATATGCTCTAAAGGGTGTGTCCTTTTCCGTGGAAAAAGGAGAGGTACATGCGCTTTTGGGGGAAAATGGGGCCGGAAAATCCACCCTGCTGAATATCCTTCACGGCGTGTTTACCGCCACGGAAGGTGATGTCTATATTGGGGAGGAAAAAGTCAATTTTGAGACTCCGGTAGAGGCATTAAAATACGGAATTGCAAAGGTACATCAGGAGATACATATGGTAAACTGCCTGACGGTGGGGCAGAATATCGCTCTGGGCTTTGAGATGCAGAAGCACGGAATTCTGGATTATCAGGACATCTATAAAAGGACAGACGAGATCCTGGAACAGCTTGGCTGCAGGTTCAAGAGCAAGGACAGCATCGAAGGGTTAAGCGTAGGGGAACTGCAGATGATCGCTATTGCGAAGTCTCTATACCATAATGCGAAAATCATTTCATTTGATGAACCGACAGCGTCTTTGTCCAATGCAGAGACAGAAAAATTATTTATGATCATAGAAGGCTTGAAGAAAAAAGGAATCACAATCCTGTATATCAGCCACAAGCTTGACGAGATATTCCGTATTGCGGACAGGGCAACGATTTTACGGGATGGCGCCTATATCATGACAACGAAGGTTGCGGATATTACAAAAGAAGAGCTGATCAAAAATATGGTCGGACGTGATGTGTCCAGCTATGCGGTGAGAATGAAGCCTTCCTGTATGCAGGAGGAGATTGTGCTGGATGTGCGCGGACTTTGCGGGAACGGTTTCCAGGATATCAGCTTTGTCCTCCACAAGGGAGAGATTCTTGGCGTATCCGGTTTGGTTGGGGCAAAACGGACAGAAGTGATGCGCGCTATTTTTGGAATTGATAAAAAGACCGGCGGAGAAGTATGGATTCATGGGAAACAGGCAGATATCCGATCTCCGCGTGAGGCACTTAAAAACGGAATCGGCATGATATCTGAAAATAGAAAGAGCGAAGGCTTTGTGCCAGTGATGAGCAATGCGATGAATATGGGACTGGCGGCGCTTCCTTCTTTTGATAAGGGTATCGGTTTAAATAAACAGTTGATCTATAAAAGCTTTGAGACTTATGGAAATAAGGTACAGCTCAACATTATGGATCCGGAGCATTTAACACAGAATTTGTCCGGAGGGAACCAGCAGAAGGTGATTTTGGCAAAATGGCTGGCGACCAATGTGGATATTCTCATTTTCGATGAGCCGACCAAGGGCGTGGATGTGGGGGCTAAGGCTGAAATATATGCGTTGATGGAGGAATTTGTGGCGGAAGGGAAATCGATCATCATGATTTCTTCAGAGCTTCCCGAAGTCATCGGAATGAGCGACAGAATTATTGTACTAAAAGAAGGGCGCATGTCAGCTCTGGTAAACAGAGAAGAGTTCAGCGAAACCGTATTGCTGGGCCATGCGATAGGTGAATAGGATATGGAGAAGTTGAAAAGAAGCATAAAATCATATACCAGGGAATGGTCTACGTTATTGGCGCTGCTGTTTATTATTGTCATATTTTCCATCATTGCCCCCAGATATCTTGAAATCGGCAACCTGATGGATATTGTGGAGCAGGGCACGGTAAACGGCTTTCTGGCCATCGGCGTCACCTGTGCGATTATCACTGGAGGGATCGACCTTTCCGTAGGCTCTGCGATGGCGGTGAGCATCGTCACCTGCGGAAGGCTGGCGGTTGCGGGCGTGCCGCCGATTCTGGTGGTCGTGATAGGGCTTGGGCTTGGCGCATTCATCGGCATGATCAATGGTGTGTTGGTGACGAAAATGAAGCTGCAGCCTTTTATTGCCACCATGGGTACCAACAGTGTGCTCCGCGGAATTGCCTATTTGATCACGGGAGGCTGGCCGGTATTGAATATTCCCAAAGCATACCGGAATATCTTCCAATATTCCATCGTGCCAAATTTGAGGATGTCCATGATCATTCTTGTGGTAATGGCAGTGATCTATTCCTTCATTTTGAAAAAGAAGAAAACAGGTGTGTATATTTATGCCATCGGTTCCAACGAAGAAGCGACAAAGCTTTCCGGCGTCAACACGGATAAATTTAAGATCATGGCATATATGCTTTGCAGCATGGGCGCAGCTATGGCAGGTATGGTGACGCTGGCCCGTTTAGGCACAGGAGAGCCCACCGGAGGTGAGGGATATGAGTTGAATGCGATTGCGGCAGCGGCCATTGGAGGGACCAGCCTGGCAGGCGGTAAAGGAAGCATTCTGGGCACGGTGCTTGGAGCGCTGATCTTATCTGCTCTTAAGATCGGCCTGGTGGTAGTGGGGATGGATACCTTCTACCAGTATATCGCAACCGGTCTGATCATTATTGTGGCAGTTTATCTGGAAGTGGTACAGCAGAAGGTGTCAGGAATCTTTTCCAAGAAAAAGAAATTGGCGTAGGCATAAAAAGGGCCGGGAATGAAAAATTCCCGGCTCCTCTTATTTCATAGGAAAATTCGTCCTATGAAATAAAAGCACTCCGTGCAGGATCGTACTGCAATGTCTGCATTGGATTTAATATTTGTTCTGTGAGGTCGCCTTCCGGGTCTGCTGGATCGCCTGATAGGAATCGTCATAATTTTGGAAAGCGACAATGGCGACCAGACTGTCAATGATCGCAAGCTGTGCAATCCGGGTGCTTACAGATTCTGATTTAAATATGGTCTCTTCGGATGCGGTGTACAGCACGACATCTGCATTTTTGGAAACCGGTGTTTTCCCCTGGCTTACGATGGCGATGAGTCCGGCACCGTTGTCCGCTGCGTTTTTCATGCAGTTTACCACATTTGCATTGCATCCGGAATGGGAAATGCACAGCGCGACCTCATCCCCCTGCATTAAAGAAGAGGCCATCAGCTGCATGTCCACATCCTCATAGACATATACCTGAATGCCGATTTTCAAAAACTTGTGCTGGGCATCTTTTCCCACAAGCAGACTTCCGCCGCTTCCAAATACCGCCAGTTTTTTAGCGTTCCGGATCATATGCGCCGCTTTTTCCACCGCATCGAGATCCAGTCCGGCGAGCGTCCGGTCTAATACGGCCACTTCGCTGCCGAAGATCTTTTTGCAGATAGTACCCATATCGTCAGATGGTTCCAGGTTGGGATTGAGATGCTTTTCCCTGGGCAGCAGATCCCTGGCGGCGTTAATTTTGAAATCCTGGTAGCCTTTATATCCAAGACTTTTGCAGAAACGGACAACAGAGGCATCGCTTACCCCGGCTTTTTCTGCCAACTCTGTGATGTTGCAGTTCAGTACGGAGTCGTAATTATCTAGAACGTATTTGGCAATTTTGGTTTCCGTATTTGTCAGATGATTCATTTTTCCTCTTATCTTTTGTTTACAGCTAATACCTTCCAATGCAATCCCTCCGTTTTCCATTGCATGCCGGAATTACGATTTGATATCCGGCAGGCCTTTTTTTTATAATAGCACAAGGCTCCTCATTTTACAATGATACGGCATAGATCAGACGCGGTGTTTTGCGTGAATGCGCTGCTGTATGGGGAGAGATGCCGTCTGGGTCATCCATTCATTGAATCTTGGAAAGGTCTATGGTATGATTATAAATTAGAAACGGAGGTTATTATGTGCCAGACATATGAAGAAGACAGCTACAGCGCGTTTGCGGCTGTATATGACATATTCATGGATAACATCGACTACGACGCCTGGTGTGCCTATGTGCACCGGCTTCTGGTTTCCGAAAAGGTGGAAGACGGCCTTGTGCTGGACCTGGGCTGTGGCACAGGAAGCTTGACGGAGCGGCTGGCCGGGCTTGGCTATGACATGATCGGCGTGGACAGTTCTGCGCTTATGCTGCAGGAAGCCATGGAGAAGCGGGAGAGCTCCGGCTTGGATATCCTCTATCTTATGCAGGATATGCGGGAGTTGGAATTGTACGGCACGGTGCGTGCCGTGGTGAGCATCTGTGATTGTATGAATTATATGACGGAGCCGGAGGATATGCTGCAGGTTTTTCGCCTGGTGAACAATTATCTGGATCCGGGAGGAATTTTCATCTTCGATTTGAACACACTATATAAATATGAGACGCTGTTGGGGGATCAGACCATCGCCGAGAACCGGGAGGAAGGCAGCTTTATTTGGGAAAATGAATATGACAGCAAGACCCGGATGAATCTTTACGGCCTTACCTTATTTCTTCCCAGAGAGGACGGGCTGTATGAGAAGCATGAGGAGATCCACTATCAGAGGGGGTATTCCCTGGACGAGGTCAAAGCGCTGCTCAAAGAGGCGGGCATGGAATTTGTAGCGTCCTATGATGCTTTTACCCAAGCACCTCCTAAAGAGGACAGCGAACGGATCTATGTGCTGGCCCGGGAAAAAGGGAAGCAGCGAAAATAACAGCGGGAGATCACAGCGGAGGAATTATGAAAGATTATATTGTAAGAGCGACGGCGGCGGATCATCAGATCCGGGCATTTGCCGCCACCACCAGGGAATTGGTGGAGTTTGCAAGAAATGCCCATAACACAAGTCCGGTGGCTACGGCTGCCTTGGGAAGGCTGCTCACCGGCGGGGCCATGATGGGCGTGATGATGAAGGGAGAGAAGGATATCCTGACCCTTCAGATCAAAGGAGACGGGCCGTTGCATGGGATTACAGTTACGGCGGATTCCAAGGGGAACGTCAAGGGCTATGTGGACCAGCCGGATGTGCGGATTCCGGCCAACGATAGAGGAAAATTAGATGTGGCTGGCGCGGTAGGAGCCGGAATTTTGAACGTTATCAAGGATATGGGTCTCAAAGAGCCCTATGTGGGGCAGACCGCATTGCAGACGGGAGAGATTGCGGATGATTTGACCTATTATTTTGCCACCAGTGAGCAGGTGCCTTCCTCTGTGGGGCTGGGGGTATTGATGAACCGGGACAACACGGTGCGGCAGGCAGGCGGGTTTATCCTTCAATTGATGCCTTTTGCAGAGGAGAAGGTGATCCAGGCGTTGGAAGAGAGAATTGCAGAGCTTACTTCTGTGACTGCGATGCTGGAGGAGGGTCTTACTCCGGAAGGAATTCTGGAGAAGCTGCTGGGCGGTCTGGGACTGGAGATCAATGATACCATTTCCACGCAGTTTGCTTGCAATTGCAGTAAGGAACGTGTGGAAAAGGCGTTAATCAGCATCGGCAGGAAGGATATTCAGGAGATGATCAGGGATGGTAAGGATGTAGAGTTGAATTGTCATTTCTGCAATACCAATTATACGTTTACCGTAGAAGATCTGAAAAACATTTACAGACGCTGCAAATGAGAGCCCATGCGGCGGAATGGAGGAAAAAATGAAAGACGGATTTGTAAAAACGGCGGCGGCCACTCCGTATATCCAGGTAGCGGATTGTGAGTACAATGCCGGCCGGATTTTGGAGCTGATCGGGGAGATGGCGAAAAAGAAAGCCAAGGTGATGGTGTTTCCGGAGCTCTGCCTGACCGGCTACACCTGTCAGGATTTGTTCTGGCAGTCCACGCTTTTGGACGGCGCGAAGAAATGGCTGCTGTATCTGGCAGAGCAGACCAAGGATGTGGATGCGCTGATCTTCATCGGCATGCCCTTGGAGGTGGACAGCAAGCTGTATAATACAGCTGTGGTATTAAATCATGGAGAGATCTTAGGCGTCGTTCCCAAAACTCATCTGCCGAATTACGGGGAATTTTACGAAGCCAGACAATTCAGTTCCGGAGCACAAGCCATGGGAGAAGCAGTCATCGGACGCTTCCGGGTCCCATTTTCTAAGGATCTGCTCTTTGTCTGCGAAGAGATGCCGGAATTTGCTGTAGCTGCGGAAATCTGTGAAGATCTATGGGTTCCCAATCCGCCCAGCGTGTCCCATGTGTTGGACGGCGCGCGTATTGTAGTAAATTTATCTGCCAGTGACGAGGTGGTGGGAAAAGATAAATACCGCAGGGATCTGGTAATCGGCCAATCTGCCCGCTTAGTGTGTGCCTATATCTATGCTACGGCAGGAGAGGGGGAATCCACCCAGGATCTGGTCTTCGGAGGCCAGAATCTCATCGCGGAAAATGGAACGCTTCTCGGAGAGGGTAAGCGTTTTGAGAACGGCGTGCTGTATGCCGATGTGGATCTGCACCGTATTGACAACGAGCGGCGCAAGATGAGCACCTTTATTCCTTCACCAGATGAATACCATGAGATCATTCCGTTTTCCGTGAAGGTGGAGGAGACCGAATTGGAGCGGCAGTTTGCGCCCAATCCTTTTGTTCCGGCGGACGTAAGCGAGAGGGAGCTAAGATGTGATGAGATTTTAAATATCCAGGCTCTGGGGCTGAAGAAGCGCTTGGCCCATATCCATGGCGAGCATGTGGTGGTAGGGCTTTCCGGCGGATTGGATTCCACGCTGGCTCTGCTGGTGATCGCCCGGGCTTTTGATATGTTAAAACTTCCAAGAAAGCAGATTTTGGCGGTGACGATGCCCTGCTTTGGGACCACGGACCGGACCTATACCAATGCCTGTACTTTGGCTGAGCGAATCGGGGCGACGCTTCAGGAAGTGGATATCAAGGAAGCGGTGACCGTTCATTTCCGGGATATTGGACAGCCGGAAGGTAAGCATGACGTGACCTATGAAAATGCACAGGCCAGAGAGCGGACACAGGTTCTGATGGATCTGGCGAACCAGAACAACGGTTTGGTGGTAGGGACCGGGGATCTGTCCGAGCTGGCTTTAGGCTGGGCCACCTATAATGGAGACCACATGTCCATGTATGGTGTCAATGGTTCCGTGCCCAAGACATTAGTCCGTTATCTGGTGGATTACTATGCAAAAACCTGTGGCGATGAGGAGTTGTCCCGGGTATTGCGGGATATTTTGGATACACCGGTAAGCCCTGAGCTGCTGCCGCCCAAGGACGGCGTGATTTCCCAAAAGACAGAGGATCTGGTGGGGCCCTATGAGCTTCATGATTTCTTCTTGTATTATATGCTGCGGGCAGGGTTTCCGCCGAGAAAAATATACCGGCTGGCGAAGAAGACATTTGATGGGATTTATGATGAGGAAACGATTTTAAAATGGCTGAGGACTTTTTATTGGCGTTTTTTCTCCCAGCAGTTCAAGCGTTCCTGTCTGCCGGACGGCCCTAAGGTGGGCAGTGTGGCCGTGTCTCCCAGAGGGGATTTGCGGATGCCAAGCGACGCCTGTGCGGCTCTTTGGATGAAAGAGATCGAGGAGTTGGGCTGAGAAAAAGAGATCAGAATACGATGCATAGGCATATCAAAAGGCAGGATGTCATACACCCTGCCTTTTTACGTGATAGAAATCGGATATCAATAAGGGATCCGGTAAGTATGGTATCTTGCACCTACTCAGTTTTTTGGGCTTTATCCAAAGCGGTGGAGATGGCGTTTAGAAGCATCATCGAGGTGTATTTGTTTTCATCGGAGTAGGTGATATTTTCCAGGGACTGGTTGGCGTAGATTTGGGCGGCCAGGGCATCCAGGGCAGGCTCCATCAGAGGAAACGCAGCAGTTGTGCTCTCGCTTAGGTTCACAAGCTCTATGGATTTGATGTGATCGGAATCCACGGTCACTTCCACATCAAAGGTGTTGTCATTGAGTGAGATGGTGGAGCGGTAGATGCCGGGCTGGTAAATGCCGTCAGAGCCGGTTGTCTTGGCGTCGGAAGATTTGGCCTGAAACATCAGGAACACGAGGACGCCTAACAGCAGGGCGAGAACGAGGAAGATGACGGTATAGATCACTTCTTTCATATGTAGTACGACGATTTTTGTTTTTGAACTCATGGGATGCGCCTCCTGGATTTCTTTCTATATCTTATTACGGTTCCTTGGGTTTTATGATAAAATGTATCACAGAGAAGAAAGAAGTTTGGGAAAGGTTTTGATGTCGCAGCCTGCCGGGAGGGGAATTGTCCTCCCTGGGCAGACGAATGATACTCGAATCGAGACAAGGAGAAAGGAAAGGGCTTATGGCATTGCAGTTGATCCTGGGGAATTCCGGGGCGGGAAAATCCAGTTATATCTATGAGAAGGTGATCCGAGAATCCATGGAGCATCCGGAGAGGGACTATTTGATTCTGGTGCCGGATCAGTTTACCATGCAGACCCAAAAGGCGCTGGCTCAGATGCATCCGGGCAGGGGCCTGCTCAATGTGGACGTCTTGGGATTCGAGCGCCTGGCTTACCGGGTATTTGAGGAGGTGGGAGGCGACACCAGACAGCTTCTGGAAGAGACTGGCAAGGGATTGGTGCTGCAGAAGGTGGTACAGCGTACCAGCGGCGGATTGCGCTATTTGGGAAGCCGTATGAAAAAACAGGGCTATATCCAGGAAATGAAGTCCTTGCTTTCTGAGCTGATGCAGTATCAGGTGGAGCCTGAGGATCTGGAGGCATTAAAGGAGCGTGCGCAGAAGGAGAACAGCCTGCTCTATTATAAGCTGTCAGACGTGGAGCTGCTCTACGAGGAATTCCGGAACTACCTGGAAGACCGGTACATGACCGGTGAGGAGGTACTAGACCGGTTATGCCAGGTGATCGGGCAGTCAAAGCTGGTCCAAGGAAGCACGGTGGTTTTGGACGGGTATACAGGATTTACGCCGGTGCAGAACCAGGTGATCCGTAAGCTTCTGTCTCTATGCGATATGGTCTATGCGGTGGTCACTCTGGCGGAAGGGGAATATCCTTATCAGAGGGAAGAAAGTCATAAGCTGTTTTCCATGAGTAAGCAGACCATCCACAGCCTGTGCAGCCTGGCCGCCGAGACAGGGACTGAAATCCAGGAGGAAATCTGGTGCAGGCCCAAGGACAATTGGAGGTTTGAGGAGTCTTTGGCCTTGGATTTTCTGGAGAAACATTTATTCAGGTATCCCTGCAGGGTGTTTGAAGGGGAACAGCAGGAAATCCAGATCTATGCTGCGCCCTCGCCTCTTCGGGAGATGGAGGAGGCAGCGGTGCGCATCGCACGGCTTGTGCGCACGGAGGGCTGCCGCTACGGGGAGATCGCCGTAATTACCGGGGATTTGGAAATCTACGGAAATTACGCCAGGCAGGTATTCGAGAAAGCGGATATCCCTTATTTTATCGATGAGAAGCATTCGGTGCTGATGAATCCTTTTGTGGAATATCTGCGGGCCAGCGTGGAGGTCTATGTGCAGAATTGCTCTTACGAGAGTATGTTCCGGTATCTGCGGGGCCAGATGACCGGTCTGACGCCGGATGAGGTGGATTTGCTGGAAAATTATGTGATCGCTTTGGGCATCCGCGGGAAGAACCGGTGGCAGGAAACCTGGGTCAGGGTTTACCGGGGAATGAAGCCGGAGGATATCCTGCAAATCAATGAGCTGCGAAGCAGGGTGATGGAAGGGCTGTTTCCTTTGCTGGAGGGCTGGCAGGGAAGAAATAAGACGGTGGAATCCATGACTAGGGCTCTTTATGAGTTTGTGGTGCGAAATGATACGCAGCGGAAGCTGAAAATCCGGGAGGAAGGGTTTAAAAAAGCAGGGAACCTTGCAATGGAAAAGGAGTATGCCCAGATTTACGGCATTGTCATGGAGCTGTTCGATAAGCTGGTGGATATTTTGGGAGACGAGCCGATGACTTTGGTGGAATACCAGCAGCTTTTGGAGGCCGGGCTCGCACAGATGCAGGTGGGACTGGTGCCGCCCAGCACAGACCAGGTGTTGGTGGGCGATATGGAAAGGACCCGGTTAAAGGACATCAAGGCATTGTTTTTTGTGGGCATGAATGATGGCTGCATTCCTAAGGACACGACCGTGGGCGGCATCCTGACGGAAGCAGACCGGCGGTTTTTAGAAGAAAACCAGGTGGAGCTTGCGCCCGGGCCCAGGGAGCAGGCGGGAATTCAGCGCTTTTATCTCTATTTGAATCTGACGAAGCCTTCCCGGCATCTGACACTGTCCTACAGTCACAGCAGTGCGGCGGGAGAAATCCAAAATCCCGCGTATCTTATCGGAACGATCCGCAAGCTGTTTCCGGGGATTGCAGTGTATGAGACACAATCACGGGAGCAGGCCTTAGATCTTCTGGAGCGGCCGGGGACTAGTCTGGAGTTTTTCCTGGCGGGGCTGGAGAAGGCGGCAAGGCTGGGAGAGGGCAGACCTGAGCCGGTATGGAGCGAGCTGTACCGGTGGTACCTGCAAAATGATGAATACCGGCCCATAGTACAGCGGCTGACTGGGGCGGCGTTTTTTCAAAATCCCGGTGACCGGATCAGTGAAAGCGTGGCGAAAGCTCTCTATGGGCAGGTTTCTCCTTACGGGGCCACCCGGCTGGAAAAATTCGCAGCCTGTGCCTTTGCTCATTTTATCCAGTACGGGCTGCGGCTGCATGAGCGGGCCGTTTATGAATTTCAAGCGATGGATATGGGAAATCTGATGCACGGGGCGCTGGAGAATTTTTCCCAGGAGCTGCAAAAGCAGAAATTGGATTGGGCGGCCCTTACGGAAGAAGAGCGGGTCCGCTTGGGAGAGGAAGCTTTGGAGCGGGCGGCAGAGGATTACGGCAATACGGTGCTGGAAAGCTCTGCCAGGAACCAGTATATGAAGAAAAGAGTGGGACGTCTGTTCCAGCGGACACTGTGGGCACTGCAGGAGCAGCTAAGAAGGGGCAAGTTTGTGCCGGAAGGATTTGAGGTCAGCTTAGGCGGCGGACGCATTGACCGTCTGGACGTGTGCGAGCATGAGGGGACGGTCTATGTGAAGATTGTGGATTACAAGACGGGAAATACAGCGTTTCATCTGGTGGAGCTCTATCATGGGCTGCAGCTGCAGCTTGCGGTGTATTTGGACGGCGCTATGGAGGCAGAACGGAAGAAGCATCCGGAACAGGCGGTGAAGCCGGCGGGTATCTTCTATTATAATACCAAGGATCCTATGCTCACCGTGCAGATGAAAAAGGATCTGGAAGGTGTGGAGAAAAAGCTGCTGGGAGCTTTGCAGATGAACGGTGTGGTTCTAAATGACACCCAGGTGGCGCAGCTTTTGGATGCCACCGGGGAGACCATTCCGGTGCGCTATAAAAAAGACGGCAGCTTTTATTCCAACTCTTCCGTGATCACAGAGGAGCAGTTTGCATTATTAGAGGAATTTTCCAAGAAGAAGATTCAAAAGATCCAGGAGGAGATCCTGGGAGGGGAGGCCCAGGCGGCACCTTACCAGATGAAGGACAGGCAGGCGTGTACGTATTGTCCATATCATGGAATCTGTGGATTTGACCAGAAGATTCCGGGTTATGCGTATCGGAACCTGAAAGATATGGAAAAAGAAGAAATATGGGATGCCATGGAGAAGGAGGTGTGAGCATGGGAGTACAGTGGACCAAAGACCAGAAAAAAGTCATCGACCTGCGTGACAGGGATATCTTAGTGAGCGCGGCTGCCGGTTCCGGCAAGACTGCGGTGCTGGTGGAGCGTATTCTGTCATTGGTGACGGACCCGGTTCATCCGGTGGATATAGACCGGCTCCTGATCATGACCTTTACCAGGGCGGCGGCGGCAGAAATGAGGACCCGTCTGACCCAAGCCCTGGAAGCCCGGCTGGAGGAAGAGCCAGACAACGAGCATCTGCAGAGGCAGACCACATTGATCCACAATGCCCAGATCACCACGATCCATGGTTTCTGTGGTTACGTGATCCAGAACTATTTTCATATGTTAGATTTGGATCCGGGATACCGGGTGGCGGATGCCGGCGAGTGTAAACTGTTGATGACGGATGTGGCCCGTGAGGTGCTGGAGGATGCCTATGCCCAAAAAGATGAGGCCTATGACCATTTTGTGGAAAGCTACAGCACCGGAAAGACGGACGAGGGCTTGGAAGATCTGGTCATACAGCTTTATGAGTTTGTCATGAGTGCCCCGTTTCCTCTGGAATGTCTGGAAGAATGGGAGAAGACTTATGCCCCGGAGGACAGGAAGGCCCTGGAAGAGAGCCCTTGGATGCAGCTGCTCTGGGAAAAAGCCGGTCACTATATAGAAGAGGCTTTGGAGCTGGCCAGAGAGAATGTGAAGCTGGCCTTGGAGCCAGACGGACCTGCAGTCTATGAGAAGGCCTTGGAGGCGGATTTAGAGTTTCTGGAAAAACTGTCCGGCCTTCGGGACTTCGACGAGATGCATCAGGCCCTGGCAAAACCTGCATGGACTAGACTTCCTCCAGTGAAGGATCCGATGGTATCTGAGACAGTAAAGGAGCGGGTCAAGGAAGGCAGGCAGCGGGTGAAGGATTTGACCGGAGAGCTTTGCGGGACGTTTTTTGCTGCTCCTTTGGATGAGGTGCTGCAGACGATGGCTGACTGCAAAAGCAGCGTTCATGTGCTCACCAACTTGGTGCGTTCCTTTATGGAAGTCTATAGTCAGAGAAAACGGGAGAAGAATCTGCTGGATTTTTCAGATATGGAGCATTTTGCCCTGGAAATCCTGCTTCGCAAGGAGGGGGATGTCCTTAAAATGACTCAGGCGGCGAAGGAATTATCCTTGCGTTATGAGGAAGTGATGGTGGACGAATATCAGGACAGCAACCTGGTCCAGGAATATTTAATGAATGCAGTGTCCGGCTGGGCGAAGGAAAAAAAGAATACCTTCATGGTGGGAGATGTGAAGCAGAGCATTTATCGTTTCCGTCTGGCCCGTCCGGAGTTGTTCATGAAGAAGCAAAAAAGCTATACACTGGAGGATTCCAGTGAGCAGCGAGTAGATCTCCATAAAAACTTCAGGAGCCGGCCCCAGGTGCTCGATGGTATCAATTTCCTCTTCCGGCAGATCATGGGGGAGGATTTGGGCGGCGTGGAATATGACGAAGCGGCGGCCTTATATCCCGGCGCGTCTTTTCCGGAAACCGGACAGAAGGAGAAGGCGGTAGAGGTGCTGATGGTGCAAACCGACGGGCCAGGCACCGAAGAGATAAAAGGCAGCAGGAGCGAACGGGAGATGGAAGCGCTGGCCATTGCCGGAAGAATCCGGGAGCTGGTCGGTCATGCACAGGTGCTGGACAAAAAAAGCGGGCAGTACCGTCCGGCGGAATATGGGGATGTGGTGGTTTTGCTGCGCACCATGGAGGGCTGGGCCGACACCTTTGCCAAAGTGCTGGGCGGGCAGGGAATTCCTGCTTATACCGCGTCTAAGACTGGCTATTTCTCCGCTTTGGAGGTGGTGACCGTATTGAATTTTCTGCGGATATTGGACAATCCCAGACAGGAGATCCCTTACGGTGCGGTGCTGCATTCTCCCATCGTGGGATGTACGGCCCAGGAGTTGGCACTCATCCGGGTGTCTGCCCCAAAGCTGGCTTTATATGAGTCTGTGCCGGCCTATGCACAGGAGGGAGAGGACGGCCCGCTGAGGGAAAAGCTGTCCCGTTTTTTGGATCTTATGGGAGAGCTGCGGGAAACAGTGCCCTATACGCCAATCCATGAATTTATCCGGAATCTGCTCTCCCGCACCGGTTATCAGGCATATGTGAGTGCACTTCCGGGGGGAGCCCAGCGGCAGGCCAATCTGGATATGTTGGTGGAAAAGGCTTTGGATTTTGAGAAGACCAGCTACCGTGGGCTGTTTCATTTTGTGCGTTATATTGATTCCCTGCAATCCTATAAGGTGGACTTTGGGGAAGTGAACCTTGCCGGAGGCACGGATACGGTGGAAATCATGAGCATCCATAAAAGCAAGGGGCTGGAATTCCCCATTGTCTTTGTGGCAGGCATGGGCAAGAATTTCAATACCCAGGATCTGCGGAACGCTTTGGTGACCCACCCTGATTTAGGGATCGGCGTAGATGCGGTCTATCCAAAGCTGCGGGCCCGGATTCCCACTCTGCCAAAGCAGATGATTAAGCTGCAGCTAAAGGATGAGAACCTGGGGGAGGAGCTGCGTGTCCTATACGTGGCTTTGACCAGAGCCAAAGAGAAGCTGATCCTGGTGGGAACGGTGAAGGATCCCCAAAAGCGTCTGGCTTCCCTGCAGGGGATGCTGGGAAGGGAGACCGAGCGCCTTTCCTATGTGATGCGCGAAGGGGCTAAGACCTATTGGGATTGGATTCTTCCTGCGCTGGCCCGGCACCGGGATTTTGCCGCGGTATTGGAAACATGCAAAATGGCAGCCAATCCGGCCAATCCCTTCTATCAGGCGGGCCCGCCCATGGAAATCCGGGTGGTGGAGCTTGGAAATCTTTTGGAAGAGCAGATGGAATGGCAGCTGGGGGCCCATTTTGCCCGGGAGCGTCTGCAGCATTGGGAGGAGGAGCCGGTGGAGGAGGCAATCCGGGAAGAGATTTCCAGACGTTTTGCTTTTTCCTATCCATATGCGGACCGCAGGGAGATACCGGCGAAGGTCAGTGTTTCTGAGCTGAAGCATCAGAAGCCGGCTTTGGATGAGGAAAGCTTTTCCTATTATTTTGAACCGGATATCGTACCGCTGATTCCCCGGTTTGCTGCGGATAAACAGGAAGAATACACAGGAGCGGCCCGGGGGACTGCTTATCACAAGGTGATGGAATGTCTGGATTATACGAAGGTGAATACCCAAGAGGAAATCGTCGGACAGATTGCACAGATGACGGCTGATCAGAGGATGGACGAGGTTACGGCAGCTTGTGTAAGACCTCAGGAGATTTTGACGTTTGCCAGTTCAAAGCTGGGACAGAGGATGAAGGCAGCAGCCCTGGATGGGCGTCTCCATCGGGAGCATCCGTTTGTAATCCTACAGAGTGCAGCCAAAATGAAGCCACAGTGGTCAGAGGAAGAGGAGGTATTGGTCCAGGGGATCATCGATGCCTATTTCTGGGAAGGGGAAGAGATAGTACTCGTGGATTATAAGACGGATAAGGTCTTGGAAGGCAAGGAGCAGACGCTCATTGACCGCTACCAGGTACAGCTGGAGTCCTATGGTGAGGCGCTGACCGCCCTTACAGGAAAAAGAGTGAAGGAAATATATATCTATTCCTTCACTCTGCAAAAAGCGATTCCGCTGTCTTTATAAATTTGTGAACCCATTCAGGGCAGCGCGGGCAGCTTCGGTCAGTTTGGCCATATCATCGGAATCCGGATGGGAGAGGGCCTGGTCAAAGTTGGCCACCATTCCCACAAGATGCGGATCCTCGGGGGATTTTTCCAACATCTGTACGTAGCGGCTGCGCACAGCGGGCGGCATTTTGCCCTGGCACATAAAGGTACCAGCGATTTGGTTGGAGGAAGCCAGATGCTTTTTCACACGGGCCAGGATTTTCTGGTAATAGGCTTCCTCTCCGCCAAAGCCGGCAGTGCCGAATAGAAATACGGTCTTATTTTGGAGGCTTTCCAAAAAGTCAGCCATGTCTTTGGGGCAGTCGCCCTTGTCAGTCCAGAAACCGGCAAAAATAAAGTCAGCATCCGCTCCTGCAGGGGATGGAGCACCAAAGTGTTTCCATGCTTCCTCTGGCAGGAGCTTTTTGATTTGTTCGGCCAGCAGGACAGTATTTCCTGTCTGGCTATTGTATACTAAACTATAATGTTTCATCGTGATCCCTCCTATCAGTACGTGGGTCTGTTGCTGGGTTATGCTTGCTGCCGCCATCCGGCAGCATATTTATTTTTCAGGTTATGTCCCACCACTTTTCCAAAGCCCAGAGGGTAAGCTCCGGCGCAGAGCAAGGTCCATCCCTGTAGGGAGGCGGCTTCCTCTTCGGTAAGGAGCAGGGTTTCACCGCGCAGATAACGTTGAATGCGTGGGTCGTCAGGGGCCAGGGTGAAGGTGTGAGGGTATGACCCGGCCTGCAAAGCCATGGCGAGCTGCTGGCTGGGTTCAAAACGGTTCTTTTTTACGTCTCCCAAATACAAGCCGTTCCGCAGGAATTTGATTCCCTTGACCGGGTAACTGGCATCCGGGAGCAGATAAGCTTTTTCTCCCCGAGTCTCCATCCGGGAGAGGGGAAAGTCCTGCCGGATTTCCCCAAAAAAGCCCTCCAGCAGACGGGAGGCTTCCCGATCCAGCTTTGTCCTCACCTGCGAAGAGGCTTTTGACAGGCTGCCCGGTTTCCGGAGAAGGCATAAAAAGTGGCCTTCGCCATCCATTTTATGGGGCCAGATGCGGGCACATCCGGTGAGCCGCTCATCGCCGCCGCCCCAGGCAGGGACGCCGGGGGAAAACCCTTCATAAGAATCTATGGGCAGCAGCTCCATCTGCGGGCATTGCTGCAGAAGGTAGGCGATGGTGCCCTCGTTTTCTTCAGGAGAAAAGGTACAGGTGGAGTAGAGAAGAAGTCCCCCCGGACGGAGCATTTCCACTGCCTGGGTGATGAGTGCCCGCTGGATGGCAGCCAGTTCAAAAGGCCGTTTGGGGTACCAGGAAGCTGCTACCTCCGGTTCTTTTCGGAACATACCCTCGCCGGAGCAGGGGGCGTCCAGAAGGATCTTATGGAAAAACTCCGGAAAACGGGGAACCAGCCTGGCCGGTACTTCATTGGTGACAAAGGCGTTGGACACCCCGAACAATTCCAGGTTCCGAAGGAGTGCTTTGGCTCTGGAGGCGCTGATATCATTGGCCACTAAAAGCCCTTTTCCGCCCAGCCGCGCGCCCAAAGCCGTGGCCTTGCCTCCGGGCGCGGCACACATATCCAGGACATATTCTCCGGGAGAGACTGGCAGTATGGAGGCAGGTGCCATGGCGCTGGGCTCCTGGAGATAGTAAAGACCTGCCTGATAATAAGGATGTCTGGCCGGGCGGCAGTCTCCGGGGTAGAAATATCCCCCGGGGGCCCAGGGCACCGGCGTGATGGGAAACGGAGCAATCTTTTGAAACTCTTCCTCCGTGATCTTCAAGGTGTTAATGCGCAGGCCATAGTGGCGGGGCGCATCA
Source organism: Blautia sp. (assembly GCA_050944615.1). Lineage (GTDB taxonomy): Bacteria > Bacillota > Clostridia > Lachnospirales > Lachnospiraceae > Blautia_A. The sequence continues at coordinate 23,822 of JBMNRL010000019.1, read as the reverse complement.
TAGCTGTCTAAAAAGTCTGTATATTCATCTCCCAGCATTTCTTCCATCCGGGCTAAAAATTCACTTGGCAGATTCATCGTGGTCCGATCCTCTCTCTTTTCGTTTTCATGCTATCAGTATACCTAATTTAAGAAAAAGAAAAAAGAGGAAAATTTTCTGCCGGAAGTTCATATTACTTGTTGACAAATAATATTATATAATATATAGTATTGGTAACGAAATAATATTGCGAATTAAATAATAATATTTGATTTATAACAAGAAAGGTGTGATTAGATGGTATTTAATACGGGAGCTGCCCTTTTGGATGCGATAGTTTTAGCTGTTGTCTCCAAAGAGAAGCAGGGGACTTACGGATATAAGATCACCCAGGATGTGCGGCAGGTGCTGGAAGTTTCCGAATCGACGCTTTATCCGGTGCTTCGGAGGCTGCAAAAGGATGATTGCCTGGAAGTCTATGATATGAATTACGGCGGGCGGAACCGGAGATACTACAAGATTACGGACAGAGGCGCGGCCCAGCTGAATTTATACAAGGCAGAATGGAAGAGCTATTCATCTAAGATTTCGCAAATGTTCGAGGGAGGAATATAAAATATGAACAGAACAGAATTTATGAGACAATTAGAAGGTCTTTTGCAGGATATCTCTGATGAGGAAAGAGCGGAGGCCCTGGACTATTACAACAGCTACTTTGAGGATGCTGGAGTGGAGAATGAGGCAAAGGTCATCCAGGAGCTGGGAAGCCCCGGTAAGGTGGCGGCTATCATCAAGGCAGACTTGGGCGGAGGAAATGGAGAATACGGGGAATATACGGAACATGGGTATGAGGATAACCGGGTGCGGGAAGATGCCCAAGTGCCAGACCAATATACGCAGACCAGCAGAACCCGGAGGGGATATCGTACCGGTGAGAGAAAAAATACAGCAACGATCATTTTGCTGGTCATACTGGCTGTGTTTGCGGCTCCGATCCTGTTGGGCGTAGGCGGAGGGATCCTTGGCATCATTGTCGGGATCTTAGGCGGAATCGCAGGTATTGTGGTAGGCCTGTTCGGCGGCTTGATCGGTTCTTTGGTAGGCGGCATCGCTTTGGTCATAGGCGGGATTGTAGAATGCTTTACCAGCCCGTCTCTGGGATTGGTCAGCATCGGCTTGGGCGGCTTGGGCCTGGCGGTTGGATTTTTGCTTTTGGTATTGGCTGTGCTGGTGGTGGGAAGAGCGCTTCCCTGGATCATTCGGAAGCTTTCCGATCTGTTGCACAGAGCCGTTCATAAGGTGAACGGCCGAGGCAGAGGAGGTGAAGAGTCATGAAAAAATTTAATAAAGTATGTTTGATACTGGCAGCGGTTTTTGCTGTGATCGGGATTGGATTTGTGACGGCTGGGATCGCCACAGGAGCCACTTGGGAGACTTTCCGGGAGGCAGTTTACCGGGGGGATTTTCAGTTATGGCCCGTCAGCCGCGTGGAGCATTGGATGGAGGAACGGGAGCATGATATCGATGAATGGGACGATGAATGGGATCATCACATCGACAATATCGGCGAAGAAATAGACAGACATATGGATGAATTGGATCATCATATTGACGAGGCTACGGATGTGGACCGTTATTCCAATAAAAATGGCGCTTCCATGGCTATCGATATCAGCAGCATCCAGGAGCTGGAGCTAGATCTGAAATATGGTGACGTCATCATAGAACCTTCCGAGGATAGCAGCTTTCGCGTGGAAGTGGAAAATGTGGATGAAGACTATGTGAAGTGGTATCAGGAGGGAGATTCACTGAAGATCAAAGGGGATTCCCGTAAGCTTAAAAATGGCCAGATCTTCTTATATGTGCCTGCCGGCAGCGATTTTCACGAGGTGGAGATCCAGATGGACGCGGGAGCGGTCACGGCGGAGGAATTGGTCACGGATAAGCTGGACGTGAACATCGGCGCAGGAGTTTTTGACGGCGGCGGACAGATTACGGCGAGGGAGACGGATCTGGAAGTAGGCGCCGGCCAGATCACCATCGATGAATTAAAAAGTGATAAGATTGAATTGGATTGCGGCGTGGGCCAGATCGACTTGACGGTGGACGGCGTCCAGAACGATTATAACTATGAAATCAAATGCGGATTGGGTCAGATCACCATTGGGGATGATAACTATACCGCATTGAATAAGAAAAAAGAAATTCATACATCCGGCAGCCAAAAAAAGATAGAAGCGAACTGCGGTATGGGACAGATTGATGTAGAGTTTACGGACTGAGAATCAAAAAAATAGGAGGATAATACTATGAGTGACAAACGTCTTTATAAATCTTCGGCTAATTATATGCTCTGCGGCGTATGCGGAGGCATCGCGGAATATTTTAACATTGACCCCACATTGGTGCGTCTGGCCTGGGTATTGTTCGCATTTTTCGGCGGTTCCGGCATCCTGGCCTATATTGTGGCAGCGATCATCATTCCCAATTAAGGGCAAGGCGTATATAATTTCCAAAACTGTCCATACTCCAGATAGAAAAGGAGTGTGAGCTAATGGGAAAGGACAAAGAAATCGAAGCTTATAAGCAGGATCTTTTGACCCCTGAAGAAAAATTAAAATACGAGATTGCAGAGGAAATGGGACTTCTGGATAAGGTTTTAAACGATGGATGGCGCAGCCTGTCCGCCAAGGAGACAGGACGCATCGGCGGACTTATGACCCGGAGGAAAAAAGAAAACGCAGAACAGAAAAATTGAACATGAATTCTTGATCAAAAAAATTATCGGAGAACCCCTGGGGAAATTGTAAACCCCAGGGGTTTGTGATATAGTAAAATAAATTACATAAGAAGAGAATGTGAGGAAGCTGCTTGTGAACCGATATAAACAATATGATCCAGAGATCTTAAAAAAACTGCAGAAGGCAGAATTATCTGTTTTGAAGGAATTTATACGAATTTGTGAAAAATATGGACTCCATTATTTTGCGCTTTTTGGCACCAACATCGGTGCTGCCCGCCACCAGGGTTTCATTCCTTGGGATGATGATATTGATATCGGCATGCTGCGTGCGGATTATGAGAAACTGCTGGAGGTGGTGCCAAAGGAATGCTGCGGGGAATACCGGATGGTGGGACCGGACAGCGAAGAGAAATTCTATAATCTAGTGCCCCATTTTTGTAAAACGGGGACCAGGTTTGCCACCAATTACGACCACGGCCGTTACACGATGGGCATTGGCTTTGACATTTTTGTCTATGATTATCTGGCCGACGATGAAAAACAACGGAAAAAACAGGTGCGCATGACCTCCTTTTGGAGGAGCCTGTATCTGGCCTGTCATGTGGACTTTTATAAGCACAGCGTATTCAAAGAGGGAAATCTGCTGCCGAGACTGGCGGCTGGCGCGGCGCATCGTATTCTGCGCCGGATTCCTGGAGGGGATGCATTTATCTACCGGCAGTACCTTAAGCATGCGCGGGCATTTAAGCACCGGACGGAATATGTGACCCAGTTTTCTGACAGCATGTCCCTGCAGTGTGCCATCGCCTGGGAGGAATTATTCCCTATGAAGCATCTGGATTTTGAAGATATCAAAATCTGTGTGCCGGGCCAGTATGAGAAACTGCTCACCAGAGTATATGGAGATTATATGGAACTTCCTCCGGAAGAGAAAAGGCAGAATCACTATCCTTATCTGCTGGATTTCGGTGATGGAGTGAGGATCAGTCAGGAGGATGAAATTTGAATAAGACGTACAAGTCCTATGAACCGGAGACACTGCGCAGGCTGCAGAAGGTACAGACAGAGATTCTGAGGGATTTCATTTCCCTCTGTGACAAATATGATTTGGATTATTTTATGCTGGGCGGCTCCGGGATTGGTACCGTGCGCCACCAGGGGTTTATTCCTTGGGATGATGACATTGACGTGGCCATGCCAAGAAGGCATTATGAGGTGCTCATCAATGCGGTGGAACAGGAAATGGGGGATAAATACCAAATTCTTACACCTTTAAAGGATGAGCGTTATGCCTGCAACGTGACCCACATGCAGAAAAAAGGCACCAAATTCGTGCCGGAGGCGTCCAGGAATCTGAAATGTGACTTGTGTATTGATATTGATATTTTTCCCATGGATCATCTGCCGGAGGATAAGAAAGCGAGAAAGCGGCAGCTCCGTAAGACTTGGTTTTTGAGTAAGCTTTTGTATTTGTGCGGAACGCCGGACCCGATCCTGCCGTTGGAAGGGTGGAAGCGGCCCTTTGCCGCAGCTATCTGCCGGTTGACGCATTATGGATTGAAATTGTTGAAGGTTTCTCCTAAGACTATCTATGAGAAGCTGTTGGCGGAAGAGACCAGGTACAATCATGAACGGAGCCGGTATCTGTGTCCGTTGGAGGTGACCATGGCAGATCATGCCTACATCTCCAAGCAGGAGATGTATCCGCTGCGCCGCATGGCGTTTGAAGGACTGGAGGTGTATATGCCAAACCAGTATGATACGTATCTGAAACGGCTGTTTGGTGATTATATGACGCTGCCACCCAGGGAGAAGCGGGTCAATCACTGTCCCTATCTGCTGGATTTCGGAGATGGGAAGAAGGAAGAGACGGGTAATAGAGAACCATGTGGAGAATAAAAGAACAGGCATCGGATCGGTCTAAGTTTTTCTGGAATATGGCGGGAAGTATGTGTAATGCCCTTTCCTCCATGGTGCTGCTCACCTTGGTCACCAGGGCGGCCGGATCGGCACAGGGCGGGATTTTTTCCCTGGCCTTTGCCACGGCCCAGCTTTTGTCCACGGTGGGATGCTTTGAGACCAGAGTGATCCAGGCAACAGATGTCCAGCAGAAATATAAATTTCCTACATACCTGGCGTTTAGGCTGGTTACCTGTTTTCTGATGATGGCAGGAGCTGTGGGATACGTGTGGTTTGCAGGCATAAAAGGCGAAAAAGCCTTGGTGGTGGTACTCATCACCTTTTATAAGGCGGTGGATGCGGTATCGGACTGCTTCCAGGGCCTTTTCCAGCAACGGCTGCGCATTGATCTGTCCGGCCGGGCGCTGGCTACCAGGGTGACGCTTAGCACTGCTGTATTCGGCATTGTGATTTATGCCACGGGAAGTCTGGTTGCCGCCAGCATCGTGATGATCCTGGCGTCCATGTTCTGGTTTTGGTTTCATGATGTGCAGATTTGTCCGCATTTTGAGAAGCCGGGACTGTCTTTTGCCGTGCGACCGATGGGGGCATTGTTCATGGAATGCCTGCCCCTTTGTGTGGGCAGCTTTATGATCAATTACGTACTCAATGCGCCGAAATATGCCATCGACGCTTATTGGGGCGATGAGATCCAGAACTATTTCGGCTTCTTGATGATGCCGGCCTTTGTCATCAATTTATTCAGTTTATTTGTGTTCCGGCCGCTTCTGACCACCTTGGCGGTGGCATGGGATGCCAGGGATTTCAAACGTTTTCGGAGCATTGTAGAAAAATGTATGCTTTGGGTGTTGGTTCTGACGGTAGGCGCGGTGATCGGTGCGTACCTTCTGGGAATCTGGTTTTTGAACTTGTTTTCCGGATTGGAGCTGGATGCCTACCGCATGGACCTGGTCTTGATTATGCTAGGAGGCGGCATGAGCGCGCTTATCATGCTGTTTTATAATATTTTAGCGGTGATGCGCAGGCAGTATCTGGTGATGTTCGGCTATGGCGTGGGGTTTGTCTGCTCTTTGCTGGCGGCGCCTGCCTTGGTGAGCCGTTTGGAAATCCGCGGAGCGGCCATCGCTTATGTGATTCCATCCGCAGTCATTGTGCTGGTATTTCTGCTGATAACGGTATATAATTTTTATAAAGAGAAGAAACATGCACCTCACAGGGAGAACAGGGGGCTATCCTGACGGCTTGCATAAAAGGGAGGTAACATGGCAAATACCGAGGAAAATGCATTTGTAAAGCTGGATAAGGTTTCCAAAATCTACGGAAAAAAAGGAGAAGTCCAGATCAAGGCGGCAGATGAGATCAGCTTTTCCATCCGTAGGGGGGAATTTGTGGTCATTGTGGGCCCCAGCGGGGCGGGAAAGACCACGGTCCTGAACATTTTAGGAGGCATGGATACAGCCACCTCCGGTGAAGTCCTGGTGGATGGCGTGGATATCGCCAAATACAGTTCCAAGCAGCTTACGGGTTACCGCCGCGAAGATATCGGCTTCGTATTTCAATTTTATAATCTGGTGCCCAATCTTACCGCGCTGGAGAACGTGGAACTGGCGCTCCAGATCTGTAAGGATCCACTGGATGCAGCCACGGTGCTGGAGGAGGTTGGTTTAAAAGACCGGATGAAGAATTTTCCGGCACAGTTGTCCGGCGGCGAGCAGCAGAGGGTGTCCATTGCCCGGGCTTTGGCTAAGAATCCCAAGCTTCTGTTGTGTGATGAGCCCACCGGTGCTTTGGATTACCAGACAGGAAAAGCGATTCTAAAGCTTTTGCAGGACATGTGCCGGGAAAAGGGCATGACGGTGATCGTCATCACGCATAATTCGGCGCTGACTCCGATGGCTGACAGGATCATCAAAATTAAAAATGGCAGGGTCTCTTCTACGATGCTCAATGATCAGCCGACACCGGTGGAAGAAATCGAATGGTAGGAGATCTGATATGAAGAAAAAAGCTTTGCATAAAGATTTTTTCATGGAAATACGGAAAAGCTTCGCGCGGTTTATTTCCATTTTTTTCATAGTGGCCTTGGGCGTCGCCTTTTTTTCCGGGATTCAATCTGCTTCGCCGGATATGCGGTATACAGGAGACGCTTATTTTGATGCGCAGCAGCTGATGGATTTGAAGGTCGTCAGCACGCTGGGTTTAAATGAAGAGAATTTAGAAGCTCTGCGTAAGCTCCCGGGCGTGATCAAGGCAGAAGGCGGTGTGGGGATCGATGTGCTCACCGGTGAGGGCTCGTCCAGGACCGTGCTTCATGTGGAAAGCATCAGTGATACCCTTAACCAGGTCTCTGTGGATCAGGGGAGAAAACCCGATAAAGCAGGGGAGTGTTTCCTGGATTCCAGCTTTTTTGAAGATGGAGGCTATGCGCTGGGGGATACACTGGAATTTTCCACGGAGGAGGAAAGTGAAGAAGATAAAGAAGAGGATGAGGAAGAACTTCTGAAGGTGAAAAAATACACCATCGTGGGGGCCGGACACAGTCCGATGTACATATCCTTCAGCCGTGGAAATACCAATCTGGGAAGCGGGAAGGTGGATGGATTTGCTTATGTAACCAGAGATAATTTTAACGACAGCTATGATACCCAGGCGTATATTCAGGCCAAGGGTTCTGTGGGACTGACCAGCTATACGGACCTCTATGACAATCTGGTGGGCAAAATCAAGGATCAGGTCAAGGGGATCGAGGAGGAACAGTGTCAGGTCCGCTATGACCAGGTCCGGGGAGATGCCCAGGAAAAGGTGGACGATGCCAGGAAAGAACTGGATGACGGCAAAAAAGAGGCGGACGAGAAATTGGCGGATGCCAAAAAGAAGCTGGATGACGCTAAAAAGGAATTAAAGGACGGCAAGAAGAAAATCAAGGACGGGGAGAAGCAGCTTGCCGATGCAAAGGTTCAGCTTGCGGACGGAGAGAAGCAGCTTGCCGATGCAAGGGTTCAGCTTGCGGACGGAGAAAAACAGCTTGCCGATGCCAAAGCCCAGCTTGCCGACGGGCAGGCCCAGCTGGACCAGGGAAAGGCCCAGCTAGCTGACGGGCAGGCCCAGTTAAAAGAAGCCTATGACACTTTGGCAGCCAAACAAGCAGAGGCAGATGCGGCCAAGGCTCAGTTAGAGGACGGATGGAGCCAGCAAAAGGCGGGCCAGGCCCAATTGGAGGAACAGAAGAAGGCATATGAGGACGGCATTGCCACCCTGGAGCAGCAGAGGGAGCAGTTGAGCCAGAGCAAAGAGGCGCTGGAGGCGGCGAAGGTCCAGTATGAGCAGGCGGCAGCTTCCGGCACGGTGCCTCAGGAGCAGTTAGACGCCATGGCAGCTCAGATTGCAGCTGGGGAAGCCGGGATTGCCCAGGGAGAGCAGGCCATCGCCAGTGCCCAGGCACAGTTAGATGCCAGTAAGCCGCAGCTGGATGCGGCCCAGGCCCAGCTGGATGATGTGAAGGCGAAGCTGACCGCGTCCCAGAAAGAGTTTGACGATGGAGCCGCCCAGCTGGCAGCCGGCTGGGAAGAGTATCATGCCAAAGAGCAGGAGGCGCAGTCTGCCCAGGCTGAAATTGAGAAAAATGAACAGGCGTTGCTTGATGCCAGGGCGCAGATTGCGGCCAGCGAAGAAAAGCTGCAGTCCGGCCGGCAGGAGATCCAGGAGAATGAAGCTAAGCTTTCGGATGCCAGAGCGGAGATTTCCAAGAATGAAAAGAAGCTGGAAGACGCCCGCCAGGATTTAGCGGACGGCCAGAAAAAATATGAGGATGGCAGGCAGGAATACAAAGACGCCAAAAAGGATGCCGAAGAAGAGATTGCAGACGGCGAGGAAAAGCTTGCGGATGCCCAGAAAAAAATTGATGATATCAAGATGCCGGAGTGGATCATAACGGACCGTGACGATTTGCCGGAGTATGCGGATTATGGGAGCAATGCGGACCGGATCCGAAATATTGGCCAGGTATTTCCCGTGTTGTTTTTCCTGGTTGCGGCGCTGATCAGCCTCACGACCATGACCCGTATGGTGGAGGAGCAGAGAACCCAGATAGGAACAATGAAGGCTATGGGGTATGGAAAGTACAGTATTATTTCCAAATATCTGAACTATGCCTTCTTAGCTACCGTGGGCGGCAGTGTGCTGGGTGTCCTCATCGGGGAGAAGATTCTGCCGTATATCATCATCAAAGCCTATGGAATCATGTATCACAATATGGATGCCCATTTGCGCATCCACTATGAATTTAAATATGCGTTAATCGCTTCTGTGGGTGCAGTTTTGTGCACGACGGTGGCTACCTTCTCTTCCTGTGTCAAGGAACTGGCGGAGACGCCGGCTTCCCTTATGCGCCCGCCGGCGCCCAAGGAAGGCAAACGGGTTCTCATGGAACGGGTCACTTTTATATGGAAGCATTTGAGCTTTACCTGGAAATCCACTGTGCGGAATCTGTTCCGCTACAAAAAGCGGTTTTTCATGACAATATTCGGTATTGGAGGCTGCATGGCGCTGCTGCTGGTGGGCTTTGGACTGCGGGATTCCATCATGGATATTGCTGTGCTTCAGTATAGCGAGCTGCAGACCTACGATATGATGGTGGTGGGCGATGAGGATGCTTCAGCCAAAGAAAAGGAGCAGCTGCACGCTTACTTAGAGGAGCAGACCGGAGACTGGCTGGAGGGATATACGGATATCATGTTCCGGCAGCTTTCCGCCAAAGAAGATAAGGTCAAATTGAATATTTATTTGGATGTGGTGGAGCATGGAGAAGATCTGGAAGGCAATGTCAATCTGCGGGACCGCCGGACCAAGGAAAGCTTTTCTCTGACGGATGCCGGGGCGGTCATTTCTGAGAAAACGGCAAAGCTGATGGATGTTTCAGCGGGAGATTTTCTATCGGTGGAAGACGACGGGGTGAAATACGAGATTCCGGTGGCCGGGATCACGGAAAATTATATGGCCCATTATGTGTATATGACGCAGGCGCTGTATGAACAGGTTTTTGGAAAACCGCCTGTCTATAACGATATTCTGCTTCGGGTGAACACGGAAAAGATAAAAAATATGGAAACAATCGGACCGGAGATCCTTCATTATCCTGCGGCACTTAGCATCAGCTATACCAGCAGTCTGCGGGATCAGCTAGACCGGATGCTGGAGACATTGGATATGGTCATGTTCGTTCTCATCGTATCAGCAGGTATGCTGGCCTTTGTGGTGCTGTATAATCTGAATAATATCAACATCACAGAGCGTAAACGGGAATTGGCGACCTTAAAGGTCTTAGGGTTTTATGATGTGGAGGTGTCGGAGTATGTATTCCGGGAAAATGCTCTCCTGACCATTTTCGGCGTGCTGGCCGGGGTGGCCATGGGTATTGTCCTTCACCGGTATGTGATCACCACGGTGGAAGTGGATGCGGTGATGTTCGGCCGCAACATCAATTGGCCCAGCTTTTTATACAGTATTTTGTTCACCTGCGGATTTTCCGTTTTTGTGAACTTCGTCATGTACTTTAAACTGAAGAAAATTAATATGGTAGAATCGCTGAAAAGTGTGGAATAGGGAGGAACATATGCGTCTGGCAAAGATTCAGGAATATTTCAAGGAAAAAGGATGGGAATACCGGTATACGGAGGAAGAGGGGCTGGGAAGCCTGGACTTCGAATACCGGGGCGTTCCTTATCATATCTGGGAATTCAAGGAGGATGGCTTCGGTGTGGAGACCAATATCCGAAACGGCGGCAAGACCGAGGATATCGGCGGGGATTACGAGGCTAGGGCCATCGCTATTATGGAGAGCTGGCAATAGCCTGGCAAAGATGAATTCTCAGTGAAATCCGTAAAAAGCGGCTTGACAAAAAAAGCAAAGGCAATTATGATTAAGAGCAAGAAAAAGGTAGTGAGAAAGAGGAGTACATCCGAAGCAGCCAAAGAGAGAGATGCCCGCAGGCTGAAAGGCATCTTGGAAAGAGCGCGGATGGAAGGTAGCTTTTGAACCGGAGAGCTGAAAAAGCGGGCCTTACGGCCTGATATGAGTAGGCGCTCACGGCCAGTCCCCGTTAACGGACCCGGAGAGACCGGAAGGATAAGAAGCCGGTCGTCCATGAGATGTGCAGGCGCGCGTTTGTTTTTGGCAGAGCAGGGCGTTGGCATAACGAAGGTGGTACCGCGGTAGTTCGCCCTTCACGCATTGTGCGTGGAGGGTTTTTCTTATTCCATAGGAAATTGCGTCCTATGAAATAAGAAAGCACTCTGTGCGGGATGCGCACAGATGCAAGAGGAAAGTGCATCTGGCGCGCAAAGCTGTCAAGCCCCTCAAGGATTGAGGAGAGGGGGAGCTTGAGGTGGGCTTGCCCACTTTGTTATTTCATAGGGAATACAGAAAATACACGATTCATTTATAGGAGGATATCATGAGCAAAGAGTTGGCGAAAACCTATGATCCGAAAGGCATCGAAGAGAGGATTTACCAGAAATGGATGGATAACGGCTATTTTCATGCGAAAGTCAATCCGGATAAAAAACCATTTACCATTGTAATGCCGCCGCCCAATGTAACCGGGCAGCTGCATATGGGTCATGCCTTGGACAATACCATGCAGGACATTTTGATCCGTTTTAAGAGGATGCAGGGCTATGAAGCCTTATGGCAGCCGGGGACGGACCATGCGGCCATCGCCACAGAGGTCAAAGTCATTGAGAAGTTAAAGGCCGAAGGCATTGATAAGGATGAAATCGGCCGGGAAGAGTTTTTAAAACACGCCTGGGCCTGGAAGGAAGAGTACGGGAACCGTATCATCAACCAGCTGAAAAAATTGGGTTCTTCCGCCGACTGGGAGCGGGAACGCTTTACGATGGATGAGGGTTGTTCTGAGGCGGTGGAAGAGGTTTTCATCAAATTATATGAAAAGGGATATATCTATAAAGGCAGCCGTATCATCAACTGGTGTCCGGTATGCCAGACGTCCATCTCTGACGCCGAGGTAGAGCATGAGGACCAGGAAGGGAATTTCTGGCATATCAATTATCCAGTGGTTGGCGAGGAAGGCAAATTTGTGGAAATTGCCACCACCCGTCCAGAGACTCTTCTGGGAGATACTGCGGTAGCCGTGAATCCGGAAGATGAGAGGTATACGGATCTGATCGGAAAAATGCTGGAGCTGCCCCTCACCGGACGTCAGATCCCGGTCATTGCCGATGAATACGTGGATAAAGAATTCGGGACAGGCTGCGTGAAAATCACACCGGCTCATGACCCCAACGATTTTGAGGTGGGCAAGCGCCACGACCTGCCAGAGATCAATATCATGAATGACGATGCGACCATCAACGAGCTGGGCGGCAAATATGCCGGCATGGACCGGTATGAGGCCAGGAAGGCAGTGGTAGCTGATCTTGAGGAGCTGGGACTGTTGGTAAAGGTAGTGCCTTATTGCCACAGCGTAGGTACCCACGACCGCTGTAAGACCACAGTAGAGCCGATGATCAAGCCGCAGTGGTTCGTTAAGATGGGAGATATGGCGAAAGCGGCTATTCAGGCGCTGGACGACGGGGAATTGACCTTCGTGCCGGAGCGTTTTGACAAGACCTATCTGCATTGGCTGGAGAATATCCGTGACTGGTGTATTTCCCGCCAGCTTTGGTGGGGGCACCGGATTCCTGCCTACTACTGCGACCAGTGCGGCGAAGTGGTGGTATCCAAAGGAATGCCGGAAAAATGCCCGAAATGCGGATGCACCCATCTGACGCAGGATGAGGATACCCTGGATACCTGGTTCTCCTCTGCACTATGGCCATTTTCCACCTTGGGCTGGCCCAAAAAGACGCCGGAGTTGTCCTATTTCTATCCCACCGATGTGCTGGTGACCGGCTATGACATCATTTTCTTCTGGGTCATCCGTATGGTGTTCTCCGGTCTGGAGCAGACGGGCAAATCCCCGTTCCATCACGTACTGATCCATGGGCTGGTGAGGGATTCCCAGGGACGGAAGATGAGCAAATCCTTAGGAAACGGCATCGATCCATTGGAAGTGATCGACAAATATGGCGCGGATGCCCTGCGTCTGACGCTGATGACAGGAAATGCGCCGGGCAATGATATGCGGTTCTATTGGGAACGCGTGGAGGCCAGCCGTAATTTTGCCAATAAGATTTGGAATGCTTCCCGTTTTATCCTGATGAACCTGGAAGGCAAGACTGTGACGGAGCCGGAGCTTTCTAAGCTGCCCACGGAGGATCGATGGATTCTGTCCCATCTCAACGACGTGATCCAGGATGTGACGGAAAACCTGGATAAATACGAACTGGGGATTGCGGTGCAGAAGGTATATGACTTCCTGTGGGATGAGTTCTGTGATTGGTATATCGAGATTTCTAAGGTACGTCTCTGGAACGCCGAAGAGGATGAGGAGGCTGCCAACCAGGCGCTTTGGACGCTGCGTACGGTGCTCACCGGTGCGTTGAAGCTCCTTCATCCGTACATGCCGTTCATCACGGAAGAAATCTACTGTACGCTGCTTCCGGAGGAAGAATCCATCATGATCGCTCCATGGCCGGAGTATAAGGACGAGTGGCATTTCCCAGAGGAAGAGGCCGCAGTGGGAAGCATCAAGGATGTGGTTAGAGGCATCAGAAATGCCAGAACCCAGATGAATGTTCCCGCCAGCAAGAAGACGAAGGTATATATTGTTGGAAAAGACCAGGCAGCCTGTGCCATGTATGAGAAGACGAAGAAGGCTTACTCCAATCTGGCTCTCGCCAAGGAGATTCTCGTACAGCAGGATAAGACGGGAATCGGCGAAGACGCGGTATCCATCGTGGTATCTGACGCGGTGGTGTATCTTCCGTTAGATGAGTTGGTAGACCGGGAAAAAGAATTGGAACGCCTGCACAAAGAGCAGGAGAAGCTGCAAAAGGAGATCGCCCGCTGCGAAGGTATGCTTGGCAATCCGAATTTTGTGGGTAAAGCGCCGGCTAAGAAGATTGAAGAAGAAAAGGCGAAATTGCAGAAATACCAGGATATGCTGGAAAAGGTGAAAGCACAGCTGGCCACGATGTAAAGGAGCTTATGGATGGAACGACACGTGAAACTAGAAAAGTTGCACGGGGGAATTAAGAGTGGTATCACGCTGCTGCTCCAATGGGCGGCGGTCTGTGTATTGTATTTTGTGATCGAATGGATCTCCAGACATTCTTTTTATGAGGCCTGGGCCTATATGACGGAGAAGCCATTGGTTTTCTTATATAATGCCGGCTTGATTTTTACCACTACGCTGCTGGTCTATCTGGTGAGGCGGCGGGTGTTTTTGGCAAGCCTTTTGGGGATTTTCTGGCTGGTTCTTGGCATCATTAACGGTGTCCTGCTCTCTCAGAGGGTGACGCCGTTTACCGGGCCGGACCTGCACCTGCTCACGGATGCGTTTAAGATTGCGGAAAAATATCTGGGGATTGTAGGCTTGGTGCTGGCCGGCGTGCTGGCTTTGGTGCTGTTGGCCGGGATCGTGGTTTTGTTTTTCAAGGCTCCCAAATATCAGGGGAAACTGTCTTATAAGGTAAATATCCCTTTAGTGCTGCTGGGGGTGATTCTGTTTGCCGGAAGCACGAAGCTGGCTCTGGAGAAGCGGGTTCTTTCCAATTATTTTGGAAATATCGCCTTTGCCTATGAGGACTATGGCTATCCGTATTGTCTGGCGACGACCATTTTCAACACAGGGATTTCCTGTCCGCAGGATTATTCATCCGGCGAGATGAAGCGGATTGAAAACAGCGAGAAAAATTTGCCAAAGACGGGGGAGGAAAAGCGCCCCAACGTCCTGTTCCTTCAGCTGGAGACCTTCATCGATCCCACAGAGGTGAATTTCCTGAAATTTTCCCAGGATCCCATTCCCAACTTCCGGAGGCTGATGGCGGAATATTCTTCCGGTTATTACCGGGTGCCTTCTGTGGGAGCGGGAACGGCCAACACAGAGTTTGAAAGCATCACAGGAATGAGTCTGCGGTATTTCGGGCCTGGGGAATATCCCTATAAATCCATTTTAAAGGAGCGGACCTGCGAAAGCGCACCTTACATCTTGAAGGAGCTGGGCTATACGGCCCACGCCATCCACAACAATGAGGCGAATTTTTACGGCAGGAGGACGATTTTCCCGATGCTGGGCTTTGATACCTTTACTTCCGAGGAATATATGGAGCGGGAGGATGAGAAGACGCCTCTGGGCTGGGTGCGGGATGAGATCCTCACCGACTGCATTCTGGATGCGATGAAGTCCACCGAAGGGCCGGATTACGTATATACGATTTCCGTCCAGGGCCACGGGGCCTATCCGGAGGATAAGCTTTTGGAAGAGCCGGTGATCGAAGTGTCCGGTGCCGAAACGGAAGCGAAGAATAACCAGTGGGAATATTACGTGAACCAGCTCTATGAGATGGACCAGTTTGTGGCAGAGCTGATCAAGGCTCTTGAAAACTGTGGAGAAGATGTGGTTTTGGTGATGTACGGTGATCATCTGCCCACGATGGGGCTCAAGGCGGAGGATATGAAGAACCGTTATCTGTTCCAGACCAAATATGTCATTTGGGACAATATGGATTTGGAGAAAAAGGATGAAAACCTGGCTTCCTATCAGATCGCGGCGGAGGTTTTAAACCGTCTGGACATCCACGAAGGGAACATTTTCCGTTATCATCAGGCCAGAAAAAATACGAAGAATTACCAACTGGATCTGCAGACCCTTCAGTACGATATCCTTTACGGGGAGCAGTATGTCTATGACGGTGAGACACCGTTTCTAAAGACGAATATGCGCATGGGACTGTACGATACGGAGCTGGATTTTGTGGAGCCTGCGGCTGAGAGAGAGGACACTTATTATGTGACTGGCAACTATTTTACTCCTTCCAGTGAGGTACAGGTGAACGGCGAGTGGCAGGAGACCACCTTTGTGGATTCTCATACCTTGCTTCTTAGCGGCATCCGGCTGACAGATATGGACAGCATCTGCGTGGTGCAAAGAAGCAACAGTTCCACCAGGAAAGCGCTGAGTAAAACTCATGACCGGACGTACTACGCGGTGAAGAAAGAATCATAAAAGATACGGCGCGTTTCATGCGTTTCCCGTAGAAAATGAATATCTTGTAGAATAAAAACTTACGATTGGTACTGGACATCTATCACCACTATATTATAATGGTAAAGGAGACTTTTCCAGGAAAAGCCTTACTTACATTAGATAAAGTGGTGATATTTTTTGAATTTTACGTATAAAGAAGCAGTCGATTATATTGAGGAGACTCCGAAATTTACGACGAAGAATAAGCTGGAGCATACCAAAGAGTGCCTCCGGCGGCTGGGGAATCCCCAGGAGCAGTTTGGCGTTATACACGTAGCTGGCACCAATGGAAAAGGGAGTGTCTGTGCATTTTTGACTTCGATGCTGCGCGAAGCCGGATACTGCTGCGGTCTTTTCACTTCCCCCCATCTGGTGAACATCAATGAACGTTTCCAGATCAATGAGGAACCCATTGACGATAATACCTTTTTAGGGGCGTTTATGAAGGTGAAACAGCTTTCCGATGAGCTGGTGGCAGAGGGCAGTTATCATCCGACCTATTTTGAATTTTTGTTCTTGATGGGGATGGTGATTTTTGCCGATGCCGGCGTGGAGTTCGTGACGCTGGAGACGGGGCTTGGCGGACGGATGGACGCCACCAATTCCGTGGAAAATCCGCTGCTTTGTGTGCTCACCTCCATCAGCCTGGATCATATGCAGTATCTGGGAGATACGGTGACGCAGATTGCGGGAGAGAAGGCGGGCATTCTCAAACCGGGTGTGCCGGTGGTCTATGACGGGAATTCCAAGGAAGCGGCTGCAGTGATCGCCGCCAGGGCCAGGGAGCTCGGCTGTCCCGCCTATGAAGTGCGGGAGGAGGACTGCCATTTACGGAAAAGCTCTCCGGAAGGACTTGATTTTTCTGTGGAAAATGCGTATTATGGCAACACAGTCTTTTCCATTCCGTTCATCGGCAGATATCAGATGATGAATGGGGCGGTGGCGCTCAAGGCGATGGAAATCCTGGCTGGCAAGCTGGCATTTTCCAAAGACGCGGTGTATCTGGGTATGAAGAGGACCCGTTGGCAGGGCCGTATGGAGACCGTGCTGCAAAGAGTCGTGGTGGATGGCGCGCACAATGAGGATGGTGTGGTCCGCTTTGTGGAGACCGCCTGTCATTTTCAAGAGAAATATGCCATCACACTGCTGTTTTCCGCGGTGGATGACAAGGATTACCCGGACATGATCCGGGAGATTTGTGAGAACATCCGTCTGGCTCATGTGGTCACCACCAGCGTGGGAGGCTACCGGGCCGTAGGGGCAGCAAAGCTTGGAGACATTTTCCGTTCCTATGGCTGCACAGATGTGGAATCCTATGAAGAGATTCCCGAAGCCTTTGAAGCGGCAGAGAGCAAAAAAGGAGACGGATTGCTGTTTTGCGTGGGGTCCTTGTATCTGGTAGGTGAGATCAAGGACTATATCAAAAGAAGGGCGTAAGAGATGATAGATTACGAAGAAGAACTGAAGAAATTCGAACCGATCCAGGATGTGACCGATGCGGAAGGGGCGATCTATAACCGGGAGCTCACGGACGTGCTGGATATCCTGAAGGAAATGATGAAAGAGACGAAGACGAAAAACACGCGGAGAAAATAAGGAGACATCCATGAATTGTATGAATTGCGGGGCGCTCCTGACAGATATGGATTACTGCCCTCATTGCGGCTGTGATGTCATGGTGCAGAAAAAAGCCTTTTACCTGTCCAATCTCTATTATAATCAGGGCTTGGAGAAGGCCAGCATCCGGGATCTTTCCGGGGCGATCGGCTGTCTCAGGCGCAGCCTGACATTTAACAAATATCATATGCAGGCCAGGAATCTGTTGGGACTGGTCTATTTCGAGACCGGCGAAGTGGTTTCTGCCTTGAGCGAATGGGTCATCAGCAAGAATTTAAATCCCATCGGCAATCTGGCAGGGGAATACATCGATAAGCTGCAGGCCAATCCCAATAAGCTGAACACCATCAGCGAGAGCATCCGTAAATATAACCATGCGCTGGCGTACTGCCGGGAGGGGCATGAGGATATGGCGGTGATCCAGCTGAAAAAGGTGTTGGCCCAGAATCCGCAGCTGATCAAGGGATATCACCTGCTGGCACTTCTGCAGATCAAGGAGAAAGCCTATGCCAAGGCCAGGCGGACGTTGAAGAAGGCGGCCAGAATTGATAAGACCAATACCACCACGCTGCGTTTCTTGAGGGAAATTGATGAGCAGACCGGCGTGGTCACCAATCTGGACAGGAAACAAGGCAGGGAGGACGAAGACGGAGAGGGAAGACCGGGCAGAAAGCTGCGTTTCCGCTCCGGCAACGATACGGTGATCCAGCCTCCGGCTTTCCGGGAAAGCTCTGTGGCCGCGACGGTAGCGACCTTTGCGGCAGGGATCTTCATTGGAGCTGCGGCTCTATGGTTTTTGATCGTACCGGCGAAGACACAACAGATCCATCAGGAGGCCAATGAGCAGATCCAGGAATACAGCGATGCCATCGCCAGCAAGGAAGCCCAGCTGGAGTCCCTGCAGTCCCAGGCGGCAAACAACCAGGCGGCTGACAAGGAACAGCAGACACAGCAGCAGGCGGCGACGGCCTTGATGAACAGCTACGATGCCCTGGTGAGTGCCTACCATGCCATGGATGCAAACGAACGGGATCAGGCAGTGAGCTATCTGGCCCAGGTGGACCGGGAGGTATTGTCTGAGAGCGGTAAAAGCATGTATGACAATGTGAAGAGCAGTCAAAATATCACCGATGATGAGCTGGCAAATGCCCCGGCGCCTACGGCAGCGAAAGACGAAGGGCAGGAAGGCGGCGATACCGGTGAAGGAACCGAAGGAGATACGGGGGAAGGCAGTGATGCCGGCTCCGGCGAAGGCGGTTATGATGACGGAAGCGGTGATACGGGTACCGGAAATGAAGACAGCGGTAACGACGGAGATGACGGTTCCGGAGAAGACAACGGTTATTATGATGAAGAAGGGAATTATGTGGAATATTAATCACCGGGCAGAGGTTGAGCTGCATCTGTAGACAAACGGGACAGCTGCGGGGATACCATTTTGGGCGGCCAGGGGCTGTCATCCGGTAAAATACATAGGAGAAACCTCTAAAGCGGGGCACTTGCGGACATGAGAACGCAGGGGCCTCCTTTTTGTTGCCATGTAACCGAAGAAAGCCGCCATTGGCAGGCTTTTGCTAGTGTCATGACAACATGTATTTGGCGGGAGAAGGAATAGAATGATATAAAGAAGGGAATGCTAATATGAATGAAATGTTTCAGATACAGGGTACCTGTCTGACCATTTTACTGCCGGCGGAGCTGGACCATCCCCAGGCGGAAGCCATCCGTAAGGAAGCGGATTGCCTGATGGAGCGCCATTATGTGAAGAGCATTGTGTTTGATTTTGGGAACACGACGTTTATGGACAGCTCAGGAATCGGGATGATTATGGGAAGATACCGTGCCCTGGGTCTTCGGGGAGGAAGCATTCGGGCGGTGCATGTGGGCGAGCGGATCAATAAGATCCTGCATTTGTCCGGGGTACACCGGTTCATTAAAATCAGCCGGGAAGAAGTCCCGGAAGGAAATCTATAGGTTGGAGGGAGAGTATGATGGAAAATACCAATGAAATGACGTTGACATTTGACAGCCGTTCCTGTAATGAGGGGTTTGCCAGGGTGGCGGTGGCAGCATTTTGCACTCAGTTAAATCCCACGTTGGAGGAGGTGGCAGATGTAAAGACCGCATTGTCTGAGGCGATCACCAATGCCATCATCCATGGATATGAAGGAAAGGTACATAAGATAACGGTCACCTGCCGGATCCAGGGGCAGTGCCTGTATGTGGATGTGGAGGATAAAGGTAAGGGAATTGAAGATGTGGAGAAAGCCATGGAGCCCATGTTCACGACAAAACCGGAGCTGGACCGTTCCGGCATGGGCTTCGCTTTTATGGAAGCATTCATGGATGATCTGCAAGTGATCTCCACCCCGGGCCAGGGAACCTGTGTGCGCATGAAGAAGATCATCAGGAGGTAGGGATGGAGAGGACTCTTGCTCTGATAGAACGTGCACACCAGGGAGATAAAGAAGCAAGAGATACTTTATTCCAAGAGAATACCGGCCTTGTATGGAGCATCGTCAAACGTTTTAAAAACCGCGGCGTGGAATTGGAGGATTTGTTCCAGATTGGCAGCATCGGTCTTTTGAAGGCGGTGGATAAATTTGATACCACCTACGACGTGCGCTTTTCCACTTATGCGGTGCCCATGATCGCCGGGGAGATCAAACGGTTTTTGCGGGACGACGGCATCTTAAAGGTCAGCCGTTCCATGAAGGAGATCTGCTATAAAGCGTATTTGGTGCGGGATTCTCTGGAAAAAAGCAGGGGTAAAGAACCCACCTTGGATGAGATCGCCGGGGAAATGGCAGTGACGGTGGAAGACCTGGTCATGGCCATGGAGTCCGGCGCAGAGGTGGAATCTCTGCAGAAAACCATTTATCAGGGAGAAGGCAACGATATTTCCCTGATGGATAAGCTGGAGGAGAAGAAAAACGGGCAGGAGGAGGTGATCAACCGCCTCCTGCTGGAAGAGATGCTGGGAGTGCTGGATGCCAAGGAACGTAAGCTGATTTATATGCGCTATTTCCAGGACAAGACCCAGACGGAGATTGCCGGAGAGCTGGGAGTGTCCCAGGTGCAGGTCTCCCGGATGGAAAAGAAGATATTGGGAGAGTTGAGGAAAAAATACAGCTGATTCTGGCAGTTTTAGCGCAGATATTTTTTATCCTTGATGGCCTGTAGCCAGTCCATGATATGCTGCTGGAAAAGCATGATATCGGGGCTGGTTTCTTCATCCTTACGGGTGATCATATAAGTGCTCCAGCGGTAGCTGTCGTCAGAAAAGGGGATCATCACAAGATCCGCGCTTGACATGTCGTCAAAAATGAAGTCTACGGTGACGGAAATGCCTTTGTTTTGCTGGACCATTTTATGGCAGAGGCTGAAGCCGCTGGTTTCAAAAATGATGTTGGGGGAAAATCCGGCTTCCTGGCATTTGCGGACAATCAAATGATGGATATTGAATTCGCTGCCTTCTATATATAGGGGCTGGTCCTTTAAGTCTAAAATGGTCACGGAGGATTTCTGGCTCAACGGGTGTCTGCGGTTGACCAGCAGCTTAATTTCAAACTGTTCCATCAGTTGGGCATTAAAATTACTCAGGTCGGTGGGCCCTACGGTAAATGCGACATTCCCCTCCTTGGCCAGGAAAAGCCGTTCTACCTGACGGTCCGGATATTCCCGGTAATGGAGAGTGATCTCCGGATGCTTTTGGGTGAAGGCGCGGATGCATTCTGGGGTGACCAGGCGCAGGATGCCGTAGGCGGAGAGCAGATCGATTTCATGGTTTTGGTATTGCTTTATTTTTTGGATTCCATTGTACAGATCGTAATATTGTCCCAGAAAGTCAGAAAGATGGTCATACAGGTACTTGCCGGCCTCGGTTAAGGTGATGCCGGTGGTGTTCCGGTTCAGCAGCTTAGTTTGGAATTCATACTCCAGATTTTTGATGGTCCGGCTTAAGCCCTGAGGAGTGATATATAACTGCCTGGCGGCTTTGGTAATGCTTTTTTCCTCACAGATGGTTTTAAAATATTCCAGTTCCTTGATGTTCATGGGAATTCCTCTCTACAGTAATTTGTTACCGCCTGTCATTTTTTTATTGATGGGCAGTGACAGGCTCTTGTGATATCCTAAAATACGAATTCACTTATTATAGTATCAAAAAAGAGGCCGTGTGTCATCCCGCACAGGCCTCTTTTTTGGTTCGCAGGATCCGGGCGGCAGAGAGGTAATAAAATGTTGATGGGTGCCAAAGGATCGTTGATGGGAGGCGATAGAGGAAATTGGTATAATCGAGAGAGGATCATCATAGAGGATGGCTGTGTCCGCAAAATACGGGACAGCCGTGAATCACAAAATATATCAAGGAGGTTTTTATGGGCGAATTTAAACTGACATCAATTGAAGAATTTGAAGCCGCAACAGAGCGGCTGCTGGAAACAGGGAGAAAGGTGGGCGCAGATTCCTGGCAGCTGCGCGTGAAGAACCAGACGCCTCACTGCCGGTTCGGGGAACAGGGAATCTGCTGCCGGATCTGTTCTATGGGTCCTTGCCGGATCACGCCGAAGGCGCCAAGAGGTATCTGCGGATGCGATGCCCACGGAATCGCCGGCCGTAATTTCCTGCGTTTTGTGGCAGGTGGAGCGGCCACTCACTCTGACCACGGAAGGGAGATTTGCCATACATTATGTACGGTGGCGCCGGACGGGAACTATAAGGTGAAGGATCCAAATAAACTGATCCGCATTGCAAAAGAGTGGGGTGTGGAGACGGAAAACAGGGATATTTATGATCTGGCGCATGAAATGGCAGAGCTGGCTTTGATGGAATATGGAAAGCCGCACGGAGTACAGCGCTGGCTAAGCCGTGCGCCGAAGCATACCCAGGAAATTTGGAAGCGGGAGGAGATTGAACCGAGAGCCATCGACCGGGAGGTTTCCACTGCCATGCATATGACCCATATGGGAAATTCCAGCAAACCGGAAGCGCTGATCCGCCAGTCCCTGCGTTCTGGAATGTCCGATGGCTGGGGCGGTTCTATGTGCGGGACAGAGTTTTCCGATGTGATGTTCGGCACGCCGAAGCCGGTAGATACTGAGGCAAACTTAGGGGTTATGAAAGTGGATCAGGTAAATATCATTGTCCATGGCCACGATCCCAGCCTCTCTGAGATGATCTGCGAGTATGCGGAGGATCCGGAAATGGTGGAGCTTGCCAAGTCTGTGGGAGCCAAAGGCATCAATGTGGCCGGCGTCTGCTGTACCTCTAATGAGGTCGCCATGCGCCGCGGCATTCCGATGGCAGGCAACTTCCTGCAGCAGGAAAACGTGGTGCTCACGGGAGCCTGTGAAGCCATCGTCGTAGATGTGCAGTGTATTTTCCCGGCTCTGGGACCTTTGAGCAAATGTTTCCATACGAAATTTATCACCACTTCTCCCATCGCGCAGATGCCGGATTCCGATTTCATCCGTTTTAATGCCAAAACGGCCGGAGAAAATGCGAAGAAAATTGTCCGGACAGCGGTGGAGAATTATGTAAACCGGAAGCCGGAGCTGGTTTATATTCCGGATATGAAGCAGAAAGCCACCGTAGGGTATTCTGTGGAATCCATTAAGAGCACATTGGATACTGTGACCAATTCCCATGTGGATATCACCGGCACGACGAAACCTCTGATCGATTGCATCAAATCCGGAGTCATCCGGGGGGCGGTGGCCATGGTAGGCTGCAACAACCCAAGAGTCCGTCCGGATTCTGCCCATGTGGGACTGATGAAGAAGCTGATCGCCAATGATATTATCCTGGTGCTTTCCGGCTGCTCTGCCCAGGCAGCGGCCAGAGCCGGTCTGATGGATAAAGAAGCCAGGAATTTCTGCGGGGCCGGACTGAAGCGTGTATGTGAATTGGCAAACATCCCTCCAGTGCTGCATATGGGTTCTTGTGTGGATATCAGCCGTATGGTGGTATTGGCTTCTGAACTGGCCAAGGATTCCGGATGGAACATCTCCCAGATTCCGCTGGTGGGATGCGCGCCGGAATGGATGTCTGAAAAAGCGGTTTCCATCGGTAACTATGTGGTGGCCACTGGCATTGACACGTTCTTAGGCGTCGAACCGCAGGTTTCCGGCTCTTCTGAGGTGGAAGGCCTCTTGTATGGAGGAATCCGTGACTGGGTGGAGGCAGCCTATACGGTGGAAAAAGATATTGACCGTCTGGGGGATGCGATGATCGCCCGCATTGAAGAAAAGCGTGCTGCGTTAGGAATCTAAAACAGAAGGACGAAGAAATAGGAGGTATAACAGTGCTAT
This sequence comes from Blautia sp., assembly GCA_050944615.1. Classification (GTDB taxonomy): domain Bacteria; phylum Bacillota; class Clostridia; order Lachnospirales; family Lachnospiraceae; genus Blautia_A. The sequence goes on along the minus strand of JBMNRL010000019.1, from coordinate 105 downwards.
TATTTGATATCGTATTTAACGGAAACGATACCATGTACGCAGAGGCTTGTGAAGCAGTGGAAGCAGCCGTTGCAAAATATGGAGAAGAAAAGGCGGTGGGATTCC
>JBMNRL010000018.1:0-63430 GCA_050944615.1 Blautia sp. | reverse complement strand
ATAGGAGGTATAACAGTGCTATTATTTGATATCGTATTTAACGGAAACGATACCATGTACGCAGAGGCTTGTGAAGCAGTGGAAGCAGCCGTTGCAAAATATGGAGAAGAAAAGGCGGTGGGATTCCCCGATACCGCATATAAAGAGCTGAAAGCCGCTTTGGATCTGTGGGGGATCTATGCGGAGCAAAAGCCCGGATTGTTTGATCTCAAGGGATGACCAGATCGTATCCCCTTTCTGACATCCCGTGCTATAGTGCCCTTTTGGCCATGACGCTTGGTGCGCCTGCGAATGTATGATATGTGGTGCAGCATGTAAAATTCACATAAGAAAATGGAGGGATTTACAATGGCAAAGTATTATACAAGAAGTGAAGTATTGGAACGGTTCCGGAAAACCATCGCAGAAGGCAAGCCTGTGGTGATCGCCGGTGCCGGAACGGGAATTTCCGGGAAATTTGCGGAACGGGGCGGAGCTGATCTGGTGGGTGTTTACAACTCCGGTCTTTACCGGATGGACGGCAATGGTTCTCTGGCCGGCCTGATGCCCTATGGAAATGCCAACGATATTGTGCTGCAGCTGGCAGACCGTGTGTTCCCGCAGATCCAGGAAGCACCTATGATCGCTGGCATCTGCGGCAGCGATCCTACCAAGGTGATGGATGCCTTCTTAAAAGAGCTGATCCATCTGGGCTTTTCCGCAGTGATGAATTTTCCAACCGTGGGGCTCATTGACGGCAGATACCGCCGCGAACTGGAGGACACCGGCATGGGCTATGACAAGGAGATCGACACTCTGGTTATGGCCAAGGAGCTGGGAATGTTCACCATCGGCTATGCTTTCAATGAAGAGGAGGCAGCGATGGTAGGCAAGGCTGGCATGGATGTGATGATCTGCCATATGGGGCTTACTACCGGAGGAGCCATCGGTTCGAAGTATTCCGAAGCGGTTTCTTTGGAAAACTGTGCGGACCTCATCAACCGGATGACGAAAAAGGCCAGAGAGGGCAATCCGGATATCATTATTTTTGCTCATGGCGGGCCAATTTCATCCCCTGCGGATACCGCATATATTTATGCCCATACAGAATCTGTAGGTTTCCTGGGCGCTTCCAGCATTGAGAGAATTCCGGTGGAGAAACCGCTGCAGGATGCAGTGGTGGAATTCAAATCCCAGAAGCTGGGAAATCATAAGAGCTGACCTAGGACCCCACAGGATCCAGGTGCTGGATGGGAGGTAAATGATGGGGAAAGAGATTATTGTTGCTGGTATTTTGGATACCAAAGGGGATGAGATCCGCTTTCTGGCAGAAAAGGTCAGGGAGGCCGGAGGTAATCCTATGATTATGGAATTGAGCGTAGGCAAGGAAGTGGGCTGGGCGGATATCGGCCTTAGCAGTCTTCTTTCGCCCATCGGAAAAAAGCCGGAGGATTTGTATGCGGTGGACCGGTTCCAGGCATCGGCGTGGGTGACCCAGGCAGCCGTGTTAAAGGCGGGCCAGCTTTATCAGGATGGGAAGCTGGACGGGATGATCAGCTATGGCGGCTCTATGGGAGCTTCCATTTCTTCTGCGGTCATGCGTTCGCTGCCAATCGGAGTGCCGAAAATGCTGCTGACGACTATGGCTTCCGGGGAAGTGCGCCCATATGTGGGGACCAAAGACATTTGTCTTATGTATCCCATTGCGGAAGCCGGGTTGAACAGTCTGACCAGAAAAATCCTGACCAACGCGGCCTGGGGCGTGGTGGGCATGGCAAATGCCCCTGAGATTTCCGGGCAGGACAGCAAGCCGTTAATCGGCTGTATGATGTTCGGCGTGACAACACCTTGTGTGCTGCGCGCTTCCCAATCCATGGAGAAACAAGGCTATGACGTGATCATCAACCATGCCATCGGCACGGGAGGTATGTCCATGGAGCAGATGATCGGGGATGGATTTATCAAAGGCATTTTGGACATCACGACCCATGAGATAGCGGACGAGATGTTAGGCGGCGTGCTAAGCGCCGGACCGGATCGTCTGACTGCTGCTGCCAAGGCGGGAATCCCCCAGGTGGTGGCGCCGGGAGGCTTAGACTTGATCAATTTTGGGGCCAAGGACACGGTGCCGGTGCATTACAAAAAACAGACGGAGGATCATATCCGCGTACTCTATGAACACAATCCCACGGTGACCTGTGTCAGCACTTTGCCGGAGGAGGCCTATGAGATGGCCAGAGCCATGGGCAAAAAGCTCACCCGGTCTGTGGGACCCACGGCGGTGTGTATTCCAATGAGAGGCTGGGGCGCTTGTGACATCCGAAAGCCGGATAAGTCTTTGGGCTGGGCGGGTCCTGCGGCGGGGCCATCCTGGATTCCGGATCCCGGACATGGGGAATGGTCCCTGCGGAGCCAGCGGTTTGTGGAGGGGCTTTTGGAAACCCTGGACCTGACAAAGCCGAATATCGAAATGCTGATTGCGGATATGCACATGAATGAACCGGCATTTTCCGACCTGATGTCCGGCATCTTGACGGATATGTTAAACGGCTCCTGGAAAAAGGGTGCCGACTACGGAAAAAGAGTCCGGGCATTATGAGGAAATGCGTATGAAATTCACAAGACAGGAGATCATCGGCCGTCTGGAGCGGCAGGTGGAAGAAAAAAGTCCGATTCTAATGTTTGGAGCCGGCACCGGGCTGACGGCAAAATGTGCGGAAAAAGGCGGGGCGGATTTGATCGGGGTCTATTCCACAGCCATTTACCGTATGCGGGGGCAGCCATCCATATTGGCCTGGCTGCCTTATGGCGATGCCAATGCCCATTTAGAGCAGATGGCAGGAGAGATCCTGCCGGTAGTAAAGTCTACTCCCTGTATTGCCGGAGTGGGGGCGCACGATCCGGGACTGGATTTTGAACAGCTGTTTGATGCGCTGTGGAAAAAAGGGTTTTCCGGTATCAACAATGAACCCTTCTGTGGGTTGTACGGGAGTTATTTTGCCGAACAGCTGGAGCGGGCAGGCCTTGGATTTTCCCGGGAAGTCGAGCTGATCGAGTGTGCCAGAAGGGAAAATCTGTTTACGGTGGCCTGGGTCATGTCACCCGAAGAAGCGGCCAGGATGGCCCAGGCGGGAGCCGATGTGATCGGTGCGATGATCGGTGTGACCGCAGGCGGTATGTCTGGAGAGAAAAAGGTATTGTCGGTGGAAGAAGCTTCGGAGCAGGTCCAGGTCATGGCCCGGGCTGCACTGGAAGAAAATCCCAGGGTCATGGTGCTGACCCACGGTGGTCCTTTTGCCGATGTGGAGACAGCCAGGTATTCCATCATTCATACCGATGCGGTGGGCTATGCTTCCGGCTCCAGCGGGGAGCGGATCCCGACGGAGAAAGCGGTGGTGGAGATCACCAGACAGTTTAAAGGAATGCAGCTTTAGATGAAAAAAAGTATAATTAGAAGAGATATCACGGAAACCAAAAGTATGGCTTTCGTGGTATCTTTTTTTTGATAGTCGGCTGCACTGCGGCATCCTTCCATTTTTGCATATTTTTGTGAAAACGCCGCATACTAGTATCTGAAAATAAGTGTGTGGAAAATGCCGAAAACGGCATCTGCGCCAATACGAGGAGAGATGAAAAATGAGCGATACACTCTATATGCAAGTGGATAAAAATGTGGAGGTCCATCATCCTCATGTATATCTACAGGATGTGGTAAAGCTGTCCTGTTCCAATTCCAAAGTGCTCAACCGGCTGAGGGTGATGCCTGTGGCGGACTTGGATCCGGATAAGCCCGGGCGTTACGTGATGACCGTGATGGATCTCATTGAAGCGATCCAAAAGAAAGAAGAAAACCTAGATATTTCTCCCGTGGGAGAATCCGATTTTGTTATCACTTATGAAAAAGAAAAACATATGCACAAAGCCTGGGATTGGTTCAAAGCCGTCGTCCTATGTGTGGTATCCTTCTTCGGCACCGGCTTCGGCATCATGACTTTTAATACGGATGTGAGCGTTAAGGACCTGTTTTCTCAGCTCTATGAATTGGTGACCGGCAATGTATCCAACGGATTTACCGTATTGGAGATCACATATTCCATCGGCGTTGGCTTGGGCGTGCTGTTTTTCTTTAACCATTTCGGTAAAATGAAGATTACCACCGATCCCACACCAATGCAGGTGAAGATGCGTCTGTATGAAGATGATGTAAATACTACCATTACCGAAGACGTCAACAGAAGGGAGAGCCAGTGATGTGGGAACAAATATTTCTTGGCTTTGTGGGGCTTTGCGCCGGCGGCGTCGTGGCCAGCGGATTGGTGGGACTACTGATCGGCTTGTCCATTGTACCGAGATTTGCGGGAATCACTCATACGGGCGATAAAATTTTGTGGTATGAAAATGCCATGATGCTGGGAGCGGTTTTGGGAAACCTGGTGGTTATCTTCAACTGGCAGCTGCCTGTGGGAAAGATAGGTCTCGGGGTTTATGGTATCTGTGCGGGAATCTTTCTGGGAGCCTGGGTGATGGCGCTGGCAGAGATGGCAGATATATTCCCCATCATCACCCGGCGTGTGAAATTCAAAATGGGGCTTCCGGCAGTGATTGTCTGTATTGCGGTGGGGAAGGCATTAGGTTCCTTGCTCTATTTTTATAAAGGATGGTGAGATGATGAAGAAAATGACACAGGAAGAAAAACAGAAACAGGCCCAGGAATACGAGGCCTATGTAAAAGAGATGACGCCGGTGCACAGCCTGCCGGTCAATATGGCCAAGGCTTTTTTCGTGGGCGGCATCATATGCGTCTTGGGACAGGTGATCCTGCATATCGCAGGCAGCTATGGATTGGGGAAGGAGGAAGCCGGGTCCTGGTGCTCACTGATTCTAATCTTTTTGAGCGTGCTTTTGACAGGGCTTAACATTTATCCGAAAATCGGAAAGTTTGGCGGTGCGGGCGGTCTGGTGCCCATCACCGGTTTTGCCAATTCCGTGGCGGCTTCCGCTATCGAATATCAGAAAGAAGGCCAGGTGTTTGGCATTGGCTGTAAGATTTTTACCATTGCGGGACCAGTGATTCTCTATGGTATCTTCAGCTCTTGGATTTTGGGCGTGATCTATTATATTATGAAGCTTTTGGGGGTAATGGCATGACAAAACAGACAATCGGGCAGCAGAGCATTGCCTTTGAACAGCCGGTGTATATCATCAGCGCGGCATCAATTGTGGGAAAAAAGGAAGGGGAGGGTCCCCTGGGGGAGCTTTTTGACTGTATTTGCGAGGACCCTAAATGTGGAACGGACTCCTGGGAAGCGGCAGAGAGCACCTTACAGAAGGAGGCCGCCCAATTGGCTGTGGGCAAGGCAGGTCTGGAAAATAAGCAGATTCGGATGATCTTCGCCGGAGATTTGCTGGCGCAGTCCATCGCCTCCTCCTATGGAATTATGGATATGGACATCCCTATTTACGGTCTCTATGGAGCCTGCTCCACCATGGGGGAGGCGTTGTCTTTAGCGGCTATGTCTGTAAATGCAGGCTATGGGGAATATGTATTGGCGCTGACTTCCAGCCATTTCGGCAGCGCGGAGAAAGAGTTCCGTTTCCCGCTGGAATACGGAAACCAGCGGCCCTTGTCCGCCACCTGGACAGTGACTGGCAGTGGCGCCTGCGTATTGGGAACAGCCAAAGGCAAGGCCAAGATCACAGGAGTGACCACCGGAAAGATCGTGGATTACGGCCTGAAGGATTCCATGAATATGGGAGCTTGCATGGCGCCGGCTGCCTGCGATACCATTTACCGCAATCTGGCGGATTTTGGACGTTCTCCGGCTGATTATGACAGGATCATCACCGGCGATTTGGGAACCGTGGGCCAGAAGATCCTTTTTGACCTTCTCGAAGAGAAGGAATACGATATCAGTGGCTGCCATATGGACTGCGGGCTGGAAATCTATGACGGCAAAACCCAGGATACCCATGCCGGAGGCAGCGGCTGCGGCTGTTCTGCTACGGTATTTGCCTCTTATATCCTTCCGAAGGTGGAATCTGGAGAATGGAAACGGGTGCTGTTTGTGCCCACAGGCGCCTTGCTGTCCAAGGTAAGCTTCAACGAAGGACAGACAGTCCCGGGGATTGCCCAGGGCGTGGTGGTGGAACATGTGAAGGAGGAAGAATGATGGAATACTTCAATGCTTTTTGGGTGGGCGGCCTGATTTGTGCCTTGGTTCAGATACTATTGGACCGGACGAAGCTGATGCCGGGAAGAATCATGGTGATTCTGGTCTGCTCGGGCGCGGTTTTAAGCGCGGTGGGAATTTTTTCTCCCATCCAGAAATTTGCAGGTGCAGGGATCAGCGTTCCCCTGCTGGGCTTTGGAAATATCTTATGGCAGGGAATGAAAAAAGCCATTGATGCCCATGGGTTCATCGGCCTTTTTATGGGCGGGTTCACAGCCTGTGCGGTGGGGGTCAGCGCCGCTTTGATCTTTTCTTATCTGGCCAGCCTGATCTTCCAGCCGAAGATGAAGGATTAAAGAAAGGATGTTCCATAGTTTTCTCCTGATTTTGTACTTTTTTGGTACTTTTCTTGAATTTTGAAAAATCCTGTGTTATACTAGGAACCGCTAGAAAGCCCCCAAACCAAGGTCTTTACGGGCTTGCCGGCGATTCCCGCCGTAAAATGAATCGAGTGTTCGAGACCTTCCACTCGTAAAACAAAACTAAAGGAGAATGAACTATGAAAAACAAAAATGCATTGTACCTGGTACAGGGAGCTGCCATTGCGGCCATCTATGTGGTGCTGACGGTATTGTTCGCGCCGCTTAGCTTTGGAAATATCCAGATCCGTTTTTCCGAAGCCTTGACGGTATTGCCGTTCTTTACCCCTGCGGCTGTTCCCGGACTCTTTGTAGGCTGTCTCATCGCCAACATCCTGGGCGGTGCCATTCCGGCAGATATCATCTGCGGAAGCATGGCTACATTGATCGGGGCCGTGTTTACGTATCAGCTTCGGAACCATAACAAATTCCTGGCTCCGCTGCCGCCTATCCTGGCAAATACGGTGATCGTGCCCTTTGTACTTTTCTACGGATATGGAATCAACCTTCCCATCCCGTTCATGATGCTCACCGTGGGCGTAGGAGAGGTGGTTTCCTGCGGCATTTTAGGAATGATCGTTCTGTTGGCTTTGGAGCGCTATCAGAAGGTGATTTTCCGTCAAGCCGCGGCATAAGATAACACAGGATCTGATTTTGTAAATAAGAGGTGCCCTTTGGAATAGGGGCGCCTCTTTTTTGATCTTTCCTCAGCCCCTTTTGAAACCAGAATCTTTTCATGAAAACTTGACAACATGGAATTTTTCGATATACTGGAAAACATAGACTTCATGGTAAAGTGGCAAAGTTTTTATATCCGTCCGGGTATCCGGTATCCGGATGCCTTCGGACGGTGGCGCCTTTTGCGCCTTTTCATATGAAAATTTTTGCTGATGCATAATACGAGGAGGTATTTATATGTGTGGAATTGTCGGCTATATTGGTGACCAGCCAGCCGCCCCCATTCTTCTGTCCGGGCTGTCCCGTCTGGAATACAGAGGATATGATTCTGCGGGGATCGCAGTCTTTGACGGGGAACAGATACAGATGGAAAAGGCCATGGGAAGACTGAAGGTTCTGGAAGAATTGACCCACGGCGGTGAGACGCTGCCCGGCTGCTCCGGGATCGGCCATACCCGTTGGGCGACGCATGGAAGCCCGTCCGATACCAATGCCCACCCCCATTTTAATAAGGATCATTCCATCGTGGTGGTACACAATGGGATCATTGAAAACTACGCAGAATTAAAGCAGAAGCTGCAGAAGAAGGGTTATGAATTTGTGTCCGAAACCGACACGGAGGTGTTGGTACATTTATTGGATGAATATTATAAGGGAGACCCGCTGGAAGCCATCCAAAGAGTGATGCACCGGGTGAAGGGCTCTTATGCGCTGGGCATTATGTTCAATGACCACCCGCATCACATCTATGCGGCCAGAAAGGACAGTCCGTTGGTGGTAGGGCGGGCAAACGGTGGAAATCTCATCGCTTCCGATGTTCCGGCCATCCTGCAGTATACCAGGGATGTGTATTATATTGAGAATGAAGAGATTGTCTGCTTGTCCCGGGAAAATCTGCATTTTTACAATATTGACGGCGATATGGTGGAAAAAGAGGCGACCACCATCCAATGGGATATTGATGCCGCGGAAAAAGGCGGTTATGAATATTTTATGCTCAAGGAGATTTACGAGCAGCCGAAGGCGGTCCGGGACACCATTTCCCCCCGTCTGAAAAATGGAGATGTCGTGATCGAGGAATTGGGCATGACGGATGAGGATATCAAAGCAATCCGTAAGATTATGATCATCGCCTGCGGTTCCGCCAGCCATGTGGGCCATACGGCAAAATACGTGTTGGAAGGCATGGCCAGGATCCCGGTGGAAGTGGATGTGGCTTCTGAATACCGTTATCGCAATCCTATCTATGAAGAAAACACCTTGACGATCATTATCAGTCAGTCTGGTGAAACAGCGGATTCTTTGGCCGCGCTGCGGGATGCCAAGGAACACGGCTCCCGGGTATTGGCAGTGGTAAACGTGGTGGGCAGCTCCATCGCCCGGGAAGCGGACAACGTGATTTACACCTGGGCTGGACCGGAAATTGCCGTTGCCACCACCAAGGCATACAGCGCCCAATTGGCGGCCTTCTATTTATTGGCTATGAAATTTGCCAAGGTCCGTGGCGCGATCACCCAGGAGGAATACCTGCAGCTGGAATCTGATTTGGTGCAGCTTCCGGAACAGATTGAGAACCTGCTGGGCATGAAGGAGAAGATTCAGCGTTTTGCCAACCGCTATCTGGCGGCAGACCATACCTTTTTCATCGGAAGAGGCATTGATTATGCCATCGCGCTGGAAGGTTCGCTGAAATTAAAAGAAATTTCATATATCCATTCCGAAGCGTACGCCGCAGGAGAATTGAAGCACGGCACGATTTCCCTCATTGAGGATGGCACGTTAGTGGTGGCTCTGGCGACTCAGGAGGCCCTCTATCCGAAGACCATCAGCAATATTGTGGAAGTGAAGACCCGCGGGGCATTTGTCATGGCGGTGACCAACTTTGGACATAAGGAGATTGAGAAAACTGCCGATTACGTTCTCTATATTCCAAAGACCAGTTCGTTCTTCACCAATTCCCTGGCGATCGTGCCGCTGCAGCTGTTTGCCTATTATATTTCCCTGGGCAAGGGCCTGGATGTGGATAAACCGAGAAACCTGGCGAAATCCGTGACCGTGGAATAAAGAACAGGAATGATAAAAACATTCCTGTCAGGAAGTCAGGATGCGCCTTGCAAAACATTGGGATGTACATCTGTTCATGATTGGTACAAAGCACGATTTAATTCCTAAAATGGAGAGACCCTATGAAATACACAGGGTCTCTCCATTTTTTTGGGCATGGACTAAGGTATCGCCATCGTACTGCAGCTTCAGGGAGAAGACAGGGCCGTCCTCCGCAAGAAGCTGTAAGAAGATTTTGTCCCCTTCCCAGAGATATAATTCGTTTAGCTTTGCTTTCGGAACCCACTGCAGGTCACCTTCCGTGCAGGGAATGAGCTCCCCTTCATAGCCATCAGCGGTATAGAGGAAAATGTATTCCATTTCCCAGCCCTCGGCCAGGAAGGTGAGGATGCCGCGCAGCCGAAAGGAGGTCACGGTCAAACCGGTTTCTTCTTTGACCTCCCGAAGCATACATTCTTCCGGAGATTCTCCCGGTTCGAATTTGCCGCCTACACCGATCCATTTGCCCTTGTTCACATCCACCTTTTTCTTGACACGGTGGAGCATCAGGTATTGGTCATCTTTTTCAATGTAACAAAGCGTTGAAAGCTTCATAAGTCATTCCTTCTTCCTTTAATTTTTGACAGAAATCCCCAGGAATGGGAGCGTGGACGCATAGGGGCGTTCCGGTAAAAGGCTGAAGAAATTCCAGCTTCCATACATGGAGCGCTGCCCGCGCAGGGAACGGCAAAGCTTTTTTGCCGTAAATGCGGTCTCCGGCCAGTGGGTGTCCCAGGGCAGCCATGTGTACGCGGATTTGGTGGGTGCGGCCGGTATCCAGGGAAAGCTTTATAAGGTCGCAGCAAGACAGCTGTGCGAGAACCTGATAATGGGTGATGGCGGTTTGCCCGTCCGGGGAGGGAATCATCCGTTGACGGCTGTGGGGGTCCGCCTTTTTAATAGGAAGGCAAACCGTATCCGCAGGCTGGTCCAAGTGGCCTTCGGACAGGGCCAGATAAGTTTTCGTCAGCTGGTTGTTTTCTTGCTGTCGCCACAGTCTGGCAGCAGAGAGCCGGTTTTTTGCAAAGAGCAATGCGCCGGAAGTCTCCACATCCAGCCGGCCGATGCTCCGGGGCGTGCAGTCTAAGCGTTGTTTCCGGAGATAGTGAGCTGTCCATTGGGCCAGCGTCTGTTCCTGGTGGGTGGCCACCGGGTGCACCGCCATGCCGGATGGTTTATTCACAACGAGCACATCTACGTCTTCATAGAGAATGGAAACTGGAAGCCCTTGCCAGGTCTTTGGTTCCTCTGGCATCTCCGGGACGGAAGGTCGATTCCTTTCCAAGGCGATCTCCAGCAGGTCTCCCTCATGAAGGACTGCGGTGGAACGGATCTGTCTGCCTTCCGTTGAGATGCCCATCTCCAGAAATTTGGCCCGGCGGATTTCTTTTTTTGTCATATGCATGCGGTGCTGCATGATAAAGGCTGCTGTTTTGCCGTCTTCTTCTGCAGTGACCGGATAGAAAAGTTTTCTGCCCATACTGGCTACTCCTTCTGTCAGCGCCTGCGGCGCCTGATGGAGATACTATAGCATAGCTGCCTCTTTTTTTGCAAGGCTTGGAAGAAGAGCTGCCGGCTTCCGGCTGGGGGAGAAATGGAAGAGAATGGGAGCTAAATCTAAAGATTTTATTCCAAAGCTAAAGAATCTATGAAAAACTGTACATTTTCAGTGACTAATAGTATAATAGATATCAACCTCGCAAAAAAAGGAGGATTTTTATGCTGAATGAATTTTCTCGTACAGAGTTGTTAATTGGCGACGAGGGAATGGATCGCCTGAATTCTGCGAAAATAGCGATTTTTGGCTTGGGTGGTGTGGGATCCTATACAGCGGAAGCGCTGGCGCGCTGCGGCGTGGGAAGCCTGACGTTAGTGGATCACGATAAGGTATCCCTGACAAACATCAACCGGCAGCTGTATGCGTTGCATTCCACCATCGGAAAATATAAGATACAGGTAGCGAAAGAGCGGATCCGGGATATCAATGAGGATATCCTTGTGAATACCTACGAGACCTTTTATAATGAAGATACGGCATCTATGTTTGATTTTTCCACCTTTGATTATGTGGTGGATGCCATTGATACGGTGACGTCCAAGCTGCTTCTCATCGAGAATGCGAAGAAATGCCGGACGCCGATCATCTCCTGCATGGGGACCGGCAACAAGCTGGATCCTTCCAGGTTTGAGATTGCGGATATTTCCAAGACGACGGTTTGTCCGCTGGCGAAGGCGGTGCGTACAGAGCTTCGCAAACGGGGCATCCGCAAGGTAAAGGTGCTGTATTCCAAAGAAAGGCCCATGAAGCCGGAAAATACCGAAGAGACTAAGGGCAATACCGGACGTCCGGTGCCCGGCAGTATTTCCTTTGTGCCCAGTGTCGCAGGGCTTCTGATTGCCGGAGAGGTGATCAAGGATCTGACCGCTGCACCTAAGAAATAAGACGGCTGCAGGCTGGCCGGTATATGAATAAAGTATAGAACAAGTAGAGGGATATCATGTTAAAAGAGAGTTTAAATGCGGGATTGGCAGAGATCCTGGGGAGTGAAAATGTATTGATGGATGAGCCAATGAGCCGTCATACCACATTTCGGATAGGAGGTAATGCTGATTATTTCCTGGTTCCCCGGTCCGTAAGGGAATTACAGGAAGTGCTTGCTTTTTGCAAAAAAGAAGGCCTTCCTTATTTTATTTTGGGAAACGGCAGCAATCTTTTGGTCAGTGACCAGGGGTACCGCGGCGCAGTGATCCAGCTGTTCAAGAATTGGAACCAGATCACTGTGGAGGAGACTGTGATCACAGCCCAGGCGGGGGCCCTGCTGTCCGGCATCTCAAAGCTGGCGGAGAAAGCAAGCCTTACCGGTTTTGAATTTGCAGGCGGGATTCCGGGTACCTTAGGCGGAGCCGTGGTGATGAACGCGGGAGCATATGGCGGAGAAATTAAGGATGTGCTGGTGGAGGTGACCGCCCTGACGAAGGAGGGCGAAATTCTCACGATTCCCGCCAACCGGCTGGAGATGGGCTACCGGACCAGCCTTGTGAAGACGAAGGAATATGTGGTCTTGGAAGCTAAGCTTCAATTGGATCGAGGGAATCCAGAGAAGATTAAGGAGACGATGAGAGATCTGACGGAGCGCCGCACCAGCAAGCAGCCGCTGGAATTCCCAAGCGCGGGCAGTACCTTTAAGCGTCCGGAAGGATATTTTGCCGGCAAGCTGATCATGGACTGTGGATTGGCCGGCTACCAGGTGGGCGGTGCCCAGGTATCTGCTAAACACTGCGGCTTTGTCATCAATGCAGGAGGCGCTACAGCGGCGGATGTGCGGCAGCTGATGGCGGATGTGCAGGATAAGGTGCAGGAGAAATTCGGTGTCCGGCTGGAACCAGAAGTGAAATTTTTAGGAGAGTTTTGAACATAGAGAACCCAGACAAAGAATGCCCGCAGCCATATTTCATTGTGTGCTGCGGGCCGTGCGTTGGAGGAGAGGATTATGCGGTTTGTGATTGTGACTGGCGTATCGGGCGCAGGGAAAAGCTCGGCGCTGAAGATGCTGGAAGATGCCGGCTATTTTTGCGTGGATAATCTGCCGATCCCATTGATTGAGAAATTTGTGTCTTTGATCTATGATGCGGATCCGGACAGGTTTCAAAATGTTGCGCTCGGTGTGGACGTGCGCAGCGGACAGGCATTGGACGAATTGGAATTTATATTAAATAGTATTGCCAGTCAGGGTTATAAGTTTGAAATCCTCTTTTTGGATGCCAATGACCAGGTTTTGATCAAGCGATATAAAGAGACCAGGCGCACCCATCCGCTGGCGGCCGGAGGACGGGTGGATTCCGGGATCCGCCTGGAGCGGGAGCAGCTGAAGTTTTTGCGCACCCGGGCAGATTATATTATTGATACCAGCAATCTCCTCACCAGAGACCTGCGTTCAGAAATTTTTAAAATTTTTGTGGAAAATGAGGAATTTGGAAACCTTATGGTATCCATACTATCTTTTGGGTTCAAATATGGGATCCCCAGCGATTCTGACCTGGTATTTGACGTGCGCTGTCTGCCCAATCCTTATTATGTGGATGAGCTGCGGCCTCTGACCGGGGAGAACCAGGAAGTCTATGATTATGTGATGAGTGCAGAGGTTTCAAAGACATTGGCAGAGAAGCTGGAGGACCTGATTACTTTCCTCATCCCTCAGTATGCCCATGAAGGGAAGACGAATCTGGTCATCAGCATCGGCTGTACCGGCGGAAAACATCGTTCCGTCACCATCGCCCGGGAACTTTACCGGCGGCTTTCCGGAAAATTGGACTATGGTCTGAGACTGGAGCATAGAGATATGGAAAAAGATGCACTTCGCAAAAGAAAATTATAATGGTTTAGGCACCTTACGGTAACGGAGAAATGATAAGAGGGGATACTATGTCTTTTTCATCAAGCGTCAAGGAAGAGCTTTCCAGGCATACCAGTACAGCCCGTCACTGCAAAATTGCGGAATTGGCGGCGCTGATAAGTGCAAGTGGACGAATTTTGGAGTCTGAAAATGGGGTTTCGCTGTGTATTCAGACGGAAAATGAGGACGTTTCAAGAAAGTGCTTTACTTTATTGAAAAAAACATTTAATATAGGTACAGAGATTGTTGTCCGCAAATCACAACTAAAACGCGGGAATGTGTACTCCATAGCCATCGAGACACTGGAAGATATCACCCGGGTTTTACAGACGACTAAGCTGACCCCTGCGGACCGATCTACTTCCGGTCAATTATTTATGACGAATGCCATTGTCATTCAAAAAGATTGTTGTAAGAGAGCCTTCCTGCGAGGATCTTTTTTAGCGTCAGGCTCAATCAGCGATCCGGAAAAGGGTTATCATCTGGAAATTGTATGTGCGGACCAGCCGAAAGCACAACAGATCCAGGAAGTGATGTGCAGCTTTGAACTGGATGCAAAGATCGTAATGCGTAAAAAATCCCATGTGGTATACCTGAAAGAGGGAGAACAGATCGTGGAGGCGCTGGGCCTTATGGAAGCCGGCGTGGCTTTGATGAATCTGGAAAATATCCGCATTGTGAAAGAAATGCGCAATTCTGTAAACCGTAAGGTGAACTGTGAGACCGCCAATATCAACAAAACAGTGAATGCGGCAGTCAAGCAGATGGAAGACATCCGTTATATTGAACGTACAGTGGGATTTGGAGAGTTGAATCCTGGTTTGGAAGAAATTGCCAGGCTCAGGCTGCAATATCCGGAAGCTACATTAAAAGAATTGGGCATGATGTTAGACCCGCAAGTGGGGAAGTCCGGCGTGAATCACCGGCTCAGAAAGCTGAGCGAACTGGCAGAGGATTTGCGGGAAACAAGGAGGAGTTTATTATGATTAAAAAACCAATTACGATCAACTTATCTACAGGGCTGGAAGCGCGTCCGGTGGCGCAGCTGGTGCAGGTGGCTAGCCAGTTTGACAGTGAAATTTACGTAGAAGTGGGACCAAAACGTGTGAACGCAAAGAGTATTATGGGAATGATGACGCTGGGTTTGGATATGGGAGAGCAGATCGTTCTTTCCGCCCGGGGCGAGGATGAAGAAGAAGCTATGGCGAGCATGGAGAAGTATTTGAACAAGCAATAGTTTATATCATATATAAAGTATGAAAATTACGGAGGTTATATGTAATAGGACATATAACCTCTTTTTTTGTGCCGGTATGAAGATTTATCTGAATTAAACAAATAATAAAAAACAAGTTCTGTATTAATGCTGATTTTTCCTTAAATTGGTGAAATGAATTGACAGAAAATACCGGATCTCGTATACTGATAATATAAAAAAATATGGCATTAAACTTATATAAATCCATAATTGGATGGATGTCTCTACCAACTACCGTAATAGTTGCCTATAAGTTCTTAGAAGAAAGTTCCAAGGCATCAGTGGGTAGTTTTTTATTTTGCGTGCAAGTCTGTGAAAAATACGCCTGATCTCTGGAACTATGCCAGGAAAGAAGGTGGATTTATGACAGACGTTTTTGCAGTTAAGGGCAATATCTGCTACAATAAGGATGTGAAACATCTGGAAGTTTTAGAGCATGGATATGTCCTGTGCAAAAATGGCGTATCGCTGGGCGCATACCCTGTGCTGCCAGAAGCATATGCCGGCATTCCCTGTAAGGATTATGGGGATGCGTTGATTGTCCCAGGCATGACTGACCTGCATATCCATGCACCTCAGTATGCGTTCCGGGGGACCTCTATGGACCTGGAGCTGTTGGAGTGGCTGAATACGGTGACATTTCCTCAGGAATCCCGGTATCAGGACGAGGAATATGCGGCCAAGGCTTACGGAATGTTTGCAGATGATCTGAAAAAGGGGGCAACGACCAGAGCTTGCATTTTTGGAACGCTTCACGTGAAGTCCACGGAGATTCTGATGGACCGGATGGAAGAGACAGGGATCCATGCATACATAGGCAAGGTGAACATGGACCGGAACAGCCCAGAGATCCTTTGTGAAGAGAGCGCAAAGCGCTCTGCCGAGGATACGGTGCGCTGGCTGGAGGATACGGCCGGCAAATACCGACATGTGAAGCCAATGCTGACACCCCGGTTCACGCCGTCTTGTTCCGATGAGCTGATGGAACGCTTATCCGGAATCCAGAAAGAATACCGGCTTCCGGTGCAGTCCCATCTCTCTGAGAATCTCTCTGAGATTGACTGGGTCAGGGAGCTTTGTCCGGGGACCCGCTTTTATGGGGAATCCTATGACCGGTTTGGTCTGTTTGGCGGTGACTGTCCTACGGTGATGGCACATTGTGTCCATTGCCCGGAGGAGGAGATTGCGCTGATGAAGGAGAGAGGGGTATATATCGCCCATTGTCCGCAGTCCAATACGGATCTGTCCTCTGGAATTGCGCCGATCCGCAGATATTTGGAGGAAGGGATGCATGTGGGCATCGGTACGGACGTGGCAGGCGGCCACAGTCCTTCTGTCATGAGGCAGATTTCTGATGCGATCGCAGTATCCAAGCTGCGCTGGCGGCTGGTGGATGATTCCCTGAAGGCTCTGACATTTTCAGAAGCGTTTTACATGGCTACCATTGGCGGAGGCAGTTTTTTCGGCAAGGTGGGCAGTTTTGAGGAAGGTTACGAATTTGACGCTGTGGTGCTTTGTGATGACAATCTGTCTCATCCCCAGCCGCTGGATCCGAAGCAGAGGCTGGAACGGCTGATCTATTTGGGGGATGACAGAAATATTATCGGTAAGTATGTTGCAGGTGAAAAAATATTCTAGGTGCGTGGCACCAAGGGAAAAGGGGGAAAAGATATGAATCTTGACAAATTGTTTCATCTAAGCGAAAACAAGACGGATGTGAAGACTGAGATTATCGCCGGTATTACCACGTTTATGACGATGGCGTATATCCTGGCAGTTAATCCGAACATCCTGGCAGAATCAGGGATGGACAGAGGTGCCGTGTTTACTGCAACCGCATTGGCATCTTTTATTGCAACCTGCCTGATGGCGCTGCTTTCTAATTATCCGTTTGTACTGGCACCTGGTATGGGCTTGAATGCATATTTCACCTATACGGTAGTCATGGGCATGGGCTTTACCTGGCAGATGGCCCTGGCGGCGGTATTCGTTGAAGGTATCATTTTCATCGTGTTATCTCTGACGAATGTGCGGGAGGCGATATTTAACGCCATACCTATGAATTTAAAACATGCGGTGTCTGTGGGCATTGGTTTGTTCATCGCATTCATTGGGCTTCAGAATGCGAAGATCGTAGTTGACAGTGCGACTCTGGTTAGCGTATTTTCTTTCAAAGGCTCTGCAACAGCAGGTACCTTTAACTCCGAAGGCATCACTGTGCTGCTGGCTTTGATCGGTGTACTGATCACCGCAGTTTTAATGGTGAAGGGTGTTAAGGGAAATATCCTGTGGGGCATTTTGATCACCTGGGTGCTGGGCATTCTCTGCCAGTTTGTGGGCTTATATGTTCCCAATCCGGACGCTGGATTCTACAGCCTGCTGCCGGACTTCTCAGGAGGAATTTCCATTCCGAGCCTTGGACCGACATTCTTCCATATGGATTTCTCTAAGGTATTTTCACTGGATTTTGTGGTGATCATGTTTGCATTCCTGTTTGTGGATATGTTTGATACGTTGGGAACTTTGATCGGTGTGGCTTCCAAGGCAGATATGCTGGATGAGAATGGCAAGCTTCCGAAGATCAAAGGCGCTTTGATGGCAGATGCTGTCGGTACCTCTGTCGGTGCTGTTTTGGGTACCTCTACCGTTACCACTTTCGTAGAAAGTGCTTCCGGCGTAGCCGAAGGCGGACGTACCGGTCTGACAAGTATTGTGGCAGCAATCCTCTTTGGATTGTCACTGCTTTTGTCACCGATCTTCCTGGCAATCCCATCCTTTGCAACAGCTCCGGCTCTGATCATGGTTGGTTTCCTGATGCTGACCTCCATCACTAAGATTGATTTCAGCGATTTTACGGAAGCGATTCCTTGCTTTGTGGCCATTATCGCTATGCCTTTCATGTACAGTATCTCTGAAGGCATCGCCATGGGCGTGATCACTTATGTGGTGATCAATCTGGTAGCCGGAAAAGCAAAAGAAAAGAAGATCAGCGTGCTGATGTATGTGCTAGCGGTGCTGTTCATATGTAAATATATTTTCCTATAAAGCAGATACGAGGATAGATTTTAGAAAAGCTTGTGACATATAGACGCAGAAAGGGACGTGCATTCGTTGCACGTCCCTTCTGCCGTCTATGACGGCCTGTTTTGAGAAAATCTGGTAAAGAAATAAGGGTAAATGGCCAGCACCCAGAGAATGACCAGAAAATACCGGAGAAAGCTGGCAGGAAGCGATACTCCGAGGATGGGTTTTAGTCCCTCCTGTAAGACTGCCGTCACCAGCAGGCCAGCCAAAAGCCGGAGAAGCTTTTCTTTGGATGAGGCGGGCATTTGGAAACGGATGTGGTTCCTCTCGATATAGTAACCCAAAGAGAAGCCGAAACCGGCGCCTGCCGCTTTAAAGCAGTCCTGGGCATACTTTGCTTCGATAAAATTACTTCTATATAAATAGAAGGCATAGAACATCAGGGCCAGGGCCAGGATGCCAAAAATGATACATAGGGAACGGTCCTGCTGTCTGGTCAATTCTCTAGGGTGGAAGAAACGGTAGCACAGACAGGCAGTGACAGCGGAAATGCCCATGGCTGTGAGTACATCCTTAGGTGTGTGGCATCCCAGATACATGCGGGAGAAGCCGACCCCTAAAAATGCCAGAATGCAGAGCGCTTTTTTCCAAGGGGTTTTAACGTACAGGGCCAAAGTGGTAAATAAAGCGGTGCTGCTTTGGGTATGACCGCTGGGAAAGGAATAGCCGGTAGCGGCTGGGATCGCGGAAGGCACTGCCTGGAAATTGGGATCCAGTACCCAGGGGCGGGGGATGCGGAAGGTGATTTTTAACCCCTGAACCAGCAGTCCGGAAATAAAATAGGTGAAGCCTAAGGTATAGGCCAGCTTCTTATTCGAACACCAATACAGCCAGCAGATGACGGCCACTATAAAAATCTCCTGCCCCAGATAGGTGACCAGCTGGAAAAAAGCTTCCAGCACGGGGGTGCGGTATGGCAGTAAAAAGTATAAAAAATCCATTGTTGACTCCTTCTTAGCTCTGTCGTAAAAAAGGGAAAAAGTAACTAAATAACCAAAATATATGGGTATTATAAGCATTTGGAAGGGAAAAAACAAGGGCTGTTGCAAAGAATTTGATTTACAGATAGGATTTTAAATGGTAAAATAGAATCCGTATAAATTTTGTTGTCCTAGAGATGCTACAGATAAAACAAGGAGAATGATTATAATGTCAAAGTTTTTAAAGTTTATCGTGCATCTGGTGATCGTCTGTACGATCATTGGTGTTTTGGCACTGGTAATCCCCCCATTTGCAGGGATCAATACAACGATTGTGGATTCTGCGGAGATGAAGACGAATCTTCCGTTTGGGTCCGTGACATATGCGAAGCCTGTTCCGGTAGAGGCATTGCAGGCCGGTGACTCTGTGGTAGTCAGCGAGGACGGAGGGACTTACCGTTTCCGCCTTACCAGCGCGGATGCAGAGCAGGGTGTGTTCACAGTGAAGGATACCACGGATACCAAAGGAGAAGACAAAAATATCTCTTTGAAGCATAAAGCCCCCAGAGTGATCTTGACGATAGGATATCTTGGCTTTTTGCTGGTGGCCGTTCAGAGCGTGGAAGGCATGATTATCCTGGGCCTGGTGGTTCTGTTTTTGATCATTTTATATATCATCGCAGAGCTGTGGAAAAAGGACCCTAAAAAAAACGCAGTGGAAGCCGGAGAAGAGGCCGCAGAAGAGGTTACAGAGGTCATTGACACGGCAGATGGCCAGGCAGTCTTAAAATCTAAGAAAGAATTGAAGGCCGAAGAAAAAGAGCGCGCCCTGCGGATGAAGGAAGAAGAACGCCAGATGAAGGCGGAGGAAAAAGAGCGCAGGAAGAAAGAAAAGAAACGTAAGAAAGCCATCCGTACCGGAGGGTTTGTGGATGAAATAGATGAAGAAGAGCTCTATGAGCCGGAACCGAAGCGCCCGGCACAGCCTGTTGCCAGCCAGCCGAAGGCACCTGCCATGGAGCGGGATCAGCAGCTAGCTGTACAGATGGCGCCGGCAAAAGAACCGGAACCCATCAAGGTGGAGCCGGAGGCCAAAGAGAAGCCTATCCAGCCAGAAGCTGAAGCCGTACAGGCAGTCAGCCCGGAACCGGCCCCGCAGCTCCAGCAGCCAGAGAAGATAGAAGAAGTGAAGCAGGAGGCACCGGTCATCCGGAAGATGGCGATTCCACTGTATACGGCCAAGCAGCTCCAGGAGAAAGCAGCTGCCGCAGGGGATGAGCCGGAGATCTATCAGGATCAGGTATCTGGCGTTACCTTGTTCGATTATTCCCGCATTTTGTCCGGCGAGGAAGAAGCATAAAATTACATATTATGGATTCCGATATCAAAAGTGTGCTGCAGTGCACGTTTATACGGTTGAATCCTGAAGAAAGTTGCCAAGGGGATGGAAGCAGCGTCCCTTTCGGCAGCTTTTTTATTTCATTAGGAAATTGCGTCCTATGAAATAAAAAGCACTCCGTGGGGATTCTTTCTTGTTGTTTCATAGAATTTTTTCTTAAAAAAATTTGTATTTTTTGAAAAAAAAGCTTGCAAACCCAGAAAAAGTCAGGTATACTAATCCATGCTGTGACATTGATAGCAATGAAGCGTGAGGTTGCTGCCCTAATAATGGCAGGTTTTCCGTGGAGCGAATGTCAAGTTAGGAAACTGACGACAAGTCACTGTACAAAAATTAACCAAAGGTCCGCCGGAAGCAGAAGCGAAGTGCGGATACGCTCGTGTGAAACGTTAGGACACACACGGGAAAGTGTAATGTGTACAGTCACCGCTTGTCGTACTGATAACAAAGTGCGAAAAGGAGGCGACTTTTTTTATGGCAAGTCAAGTAATGAGAATCACATTGAAGGCTTATGATCATCAGTTAGTAGATGCATCTGCAAGCAAAATTATTGAAACTGTAAAAAAGAACGGAGCAACGGTGAGCGGACCGGTACCTCTTCCTACGAAGAAGGAAGTTGTTACTATTTTAAGAGCGGTTCATAAGTACAAAGATTCCCGTGAGCAGTTCGAGCAGAGAACTCACAAGAGACTCATCGACATCATGACTCCGACCCAGAAGACAGTAGATGCGCTGTCCAGACTGGAAATGCCGGCAGGTGTTCATATCGACATCAAGATGAAGAACAAATAATTGCTGCTGTGAGTTTGGCAATAACACCCGGTATCCGGGTGATGCAATAACTATATGATTACCGGACGGTAATCCGCTATAAGGAGGAAAAAATAATGAAAAAAGCTATTTTAGCTACCAAAGTCGGAATGACTCAGATCTTCAATGAAGACGGCGTTCTGATTCCAGTAACCGTATTACAGGCAGGTCCTTGTGTGGTAACACAGGTTAAGACCGATGAGAACGACGGCTACAGCTCTGTACAGGTTGGTTTCGCTGATAAGAGAGAAAACCTGGTAAATAAGCCAATGAAAGGCCATTTTGATAAAGCTGGCGTTTCTTGTAAGAGATATCTGAAAGAATTCAGATTTGATAATGCTTCTGAATATGCATTAGGACAGGAAATCAAGGTGGATATCTTTGAAGCAGGCGATCATATCGATGCGACTGCAGTTTCAAAAGGTAAAGGATTCCAGGGTGCCATCAAGAGACACGGACAGTCCCGCGGACCTATGGCTCATGGTTCAAAATATCATCGTCATGCAGGTTCCAATGGTTCTGCATCTGACCCGAGCAAGGTATTCAAAGGCAAAAAGATGCCAGGACAGATGGGAAACAAACAGATCACAATCCAGAATCTGGAGATCGTACGTGTAGATGCTGAAAACAATTTGCTGTTAGTTAAAGGTGCTGTTCCAGGACCTAAAAAATCTCTGGTAACCATCAAAGAGACAGTAAAGACTCTGTAATATAGGAAAGGAGGAGCACAGGAGATGGCAAACGTAACTGTTTATAATATGGAAGGCAACGAAGTCGGAACAATGGAATTAAATGATGCAGTGTTTGGTGTAGAGATCAACGAGCATTTAGTTCATCTGGCTGTTGTTCGCCAGTTAGCAAATAAACGCCAGGGTACCCAGAAAGCAAAAACCCGTTCTGAAGTACGCGGCGGTGGAAGAAAACCATGGAGACAGAAAGGAACCGGACATGCAAGACAGGGTTCTATCAGAGCTCCACAGTGGACAGGCGGCGGAGTTGTATTCGCTCCCGTACCAAGAGATTATGAAGTAAAGATGAACAAAAAAGAAAGAAGAGCTGCTTTAAAATCTGCTCTGACTTCTAAAGTTCAGGACAATAAACTGATTGTTGTAGACGAGTTGAAATTTGCTGAGGCTAAGACAAAAGAGATGGCCAAGGTTCTTGGCAACTTAAAAGCTGACAAAGCTTTGGTTGTTACCGCAGCAGACGATGCGAATGTGGTACTTTCCGCAAGAAACATTGCGGATGTTCAGACTGCTACAGCAAACACCATCAACGTATACGATGTATTAAACCATAAGACAGTCATCCTGACAAAAGATGCTGTTGCTTCAATCGAGGAGGTGTACGCATAATGGCAGCTATCAAATACTATGACGTAATCCTGAAACCGGTGATCACTGAGAAGAGTATGAACGCTATGGGCGAGAAGAAATACACTTTCTTAGTTCATCCGGAAGCAAATAAAACACAGATCAAAGAAGCCGTTGAAAAAATGTTCGAAGGAACAAAGGTAAAAAGTGTGAACACTATGAACCTGGACGGCAAGAAGAAAAGACGTGGTATGGTTTACGGCAGAACCGCTAAGACCAAAAAAGCAATTGTTGCTTTAACCGCTGAGAGCAAAGACATCGAGATCTTCGAAGGTCTGTAAGATTGTCTGACAGGGATGAGTAAGAAGCGGCGGCCTGGCGCTTGATGGGATCTTAAAAGATTGGATCAAGACGTCCGCGGAGTGCGCTTCGCGAATCTGCGATTCACTCGGTCGCGTTGCACGCTTTTAAGCCTTATAATAAAAAGTCTCTTATATGCGAGCATGACGAGCCTTTTCATCATAAGCTTTGGCACTCTGCTCATCGCGCATATGTGCACGAAAGCACGATAGTAAATTCGAAAGGAGAACACAAAAATGGGAATTAAGACCTATAACCCATATACACCTTCCAGAAGACATATGACTGGTTCTGATTTTTCAGAGATCACAAAGACCACTCCTGAGAAATCCTTAGTCGTATCTCTGAACAAGAATTCTGGACGTAACAACCAGGGTAAGATCACTGTGAGACACCGCGGAGGCGGCAGCAGAAGAAAATACAGAGTGATCGATTTCAAGAGAAGAAAAGACGATGTACCTGCAACTGTAGTTGCAATTGAGTACGATCCGAACAGAACAGCTAACATCGCACTGATCTGCTACGCAGACGGCGAGAAAGCATATATCTTGGCTCCGGAAGGCCTGAAGGTCGGCGCTAAGATCATGAACGGTGAGAACGCAGAGGTTCGTGTGGGCAACTGCCTGCCACTGTCTGCAATCGCTGTTGGTACTATGGTTCACAACATTGAGCTGTATCCTGGCAAGGGCGGACAGCTGGTTCGTTCCGCAGGCAACGGTGCTCAGTTGATGGCAAAAGAAGGCAAATACGCAACACTTAGATTACCCTCCGGTGAAATGAGAATGGTTCCATTGAATTGCCGTGCATCTGTTGGTGTTGTTGGCAACGGCGACCACAACCTGATCAACATTGGTAAGGCTGGCCGCAAACGTCACATGGGAATCAGACCTACCGTACGCGGTTCCGTAATGAACCCCAATGACCATCCACATGGTGGTGGTGAAGGTAAGACAGGTATCGGCCGTCCGGGTCCATGTACTCCTTGGGGCAAACCTGCTCTTGGTCTGAAGACAAGAAAGAAACACAAACAGTCCAATAAGCTCATCGTAAGAAGACGCGATGGTAAGGCTTTAGCAAAATAAGGAGGTAAAAAATGGCTCGTTCACTGAAAAAAGGACCTTTTGCAGACGCTAGCCTGCTGAAAAAGGTAGATGCTCTGAATGCATCCAATGAAAAGACAGTTATCAAAACATGGTCACGTCGTTCCACCATCTTCCCATCTTTTGTTGGACACACAATCGCTGTTCATGATGGAAGAAAACACGTGCCTGTATATGTGACAGAAGATATGGTTGGCCACAAGCTGGGAGAGTTTGTTGCAACCAGGACTTATAGAGGACATGGTAAAGACGAGAAGAAATCCGGCGTCCGCTAATATTTGAAAGGAGGGTATATCCATGGCAAAAGGACATAGATCTCAAATTAAGAGAGCAAGAAATGAGAACAATAGAGAGACAAGACCATCTGCGAAATTGTCTTATGCAAGAGTCTCTGTACAGAAAGCCTGCTACGTATTGGATGCAATCCGTGGCAAGGATGTGCAGACCGCACTTGGTATCTTGACATATAATCCCAGATACGCTTCCAGCGTACTGAAAAAGCTGTTGGAATCCGCAATTGCAAATGCTGAGAACAACAACGGTATGAGCGCTGACAACCTCTACATTGCAGAGTGCTACGCTAACAAAGGACCTACAATGAAGAGAATTCAACCAAGAGCACAGGGCAGGGCTTACAGAATCGAGAAAAGAACAAGCCACATCACCATCGTGCTGGATGAAAGATAAGGAGGTAAATCATGGGACAGAAAGTTAACCCACATGGTCTGAGAGTCGGAATTATCAAAGACTGGGATTCTAAATGGTATGCGGATGCAGACTTCGCTGATTATTTAGTAGAAGACTACAATATCCGTACATTCCTGAAGAAAAAATTATACAGTGCAGGTGTTTCCAGAATTGAGATCGAAAGAGCATCTGACAGAGTGAAAGTGATCATCTACACAGCAAAACCTGGTATCGTAATTGGTAAGGGCGGCGCTGAGATTGAGAAAGTTAAAGCAGAGCTGCAGAAATACACAAGCAAGAAATTAGTGGTTGACATCAAAGAAGTGAAGAGACCGGACAGAGATGCCCAGTTAGTAGCTGAGAACATTGCGTTACAGTTAGAGAACCGTATTTCCTTCCGTCGTGCCATGAAATCCACCATGTCCAGAACGATGAAATCCGGTGCTAAGGGAATCAAGACAGCCGTATCCGGACGTCTGGGCGGCGCTGATATGGCTCGTACAGAGTTCTACAGCGAAGGAAATATTCCTCTGCAGACACTGCGTGCAGACATTGACTACGGTTTCGCTGAAGCGGACACTACCTATGGAAAAGTTGGTGTAAAAGCTTGGATTTACAATGGCGAAGTACTTCCAACTAAAGGATCTAAGGAAGGGAGCGATAAATAATGTTAATGCCTAAAAGAGTAAAACGTCGTAAACAATTCCGTGGTTCCATGAAAGGAAAAGCCTTAAGAGGTAATGTGATCAATTATGGAGAATACGGTCTTGTAGCTACCGAACCATGTTGGATTCGTTCCAATCAGATTGAGGCAGCCCGTGTTGCTATGACTCGTTATATCAAGCGTGGCGGTCAGGTTTGGATCAAGATTTTCCCAGATAAACCAGTAACAGCAAAACCAGCAGAAACACGTATGGGTTCCGGTAAAGGTGCCTTGGAGTACTGGGTAGCAGTCGTTAAACCAGGACGTGTAATGTTTGAGATAGCAGGCGTTCCTGAGGAAACCGCTCGTGAAGCATTACGTCTTGCTATGCACAAGTTACCTTGTAAATGTAAAATCGTTTCTCGTGCAGACTTAAAAGGCGGTGATAACAGTGAAAATTAATAAATTTGTAGAAGATTTAAAAGGCAAATCAGCTACAGAGTTGAACGATGAATTAGTAGCTGCTAAGAAGGAACTCTTTAACTTGAGATTTCAGAATGCAACCAATCAGCTGGAAAACACTAGCAGAATTAAAGAAGTGCGCAGAAACATCGCTAGAATCCAGACCGTGATTGCGGAGCAGGCTAAGGAGGCATAATCGTGGAAAGAAATCTGAGAAAAACACGTGTTGGTAAAGTTGTCAGCGACAAAATGGACAAAACCATCGTTGTTGCCATCGAAGACCATGTAAAACATCCTCTTTACAAAAAAATCGTGAAGAGAACATATAAATTAAAAGCTCATGACGAGAACAACGAATGCCATATTGGCGATACCGTTAAGGTAATGGAGACAAGACCTCTTTCCAAAGACAAAAGATGGAGACTTGTAGAGATCGTTGAGAAGGCTAAATAATTGATTGAAATAGGTAAAATTCGTGAAGGAGGAATACCAGCATGATTCAACAGGAAAGTAGACTTAGAGTTGCTGACAACACTGGTGCCAAAGAAATCCTTTGTATCCGTGTTATGGGCGGTTCTACTAGAAGATATGCGAATATTGGTGATGTCATCGTAGCTACGGTCAAAGATGCAACACCAGGCGGCGTTGTTAAAAAAGGCGACGTAGTAAAAGCAGTCGTTGTCCGTACTGTAAAAGGCGCTCGTCGTAAAGACGGTTCTTATATCCGTTTTGACGAAAATGCAGCCGTAATTATCAAAGACGACTTAACTCCAAGAGGAACCCGTATCTTTGGACCAGTAGCCAGAGAGCTGCGTGAGAAACATTTCATGAAAATCGTTTCTTTAGCTCCGGAAGTATTATAGGAGGGTGCATAATGTCAATGATGAAGATTAAAAAAGGTGACACAGTCAAAGTGATCACCGGCAAAGATAAAGACAAAGAAGGCAAGGTGCTTTCTGTGAACACCGCTAAGAACACCGTTCTGGTGGAGGGTGTGAACATGGTGACCAAGCATGCGAAACCTTCTATGGCAAATCAGCAGGGCGGCATCATCAACAAAGAAGCCCCCATCGATCTGTCCAATGTGATGTATGTACACAAAGGAAAAGCGACCAGAGTTGGATTTAAGATGGACGGAGATAAAAAAGTCCGTGTTGCGAAATCAACTGGCGATGTTATCGATGATTAAGAAAGAGAGGAGGCATATCAGTGAGTCGATTAAAAGATCTTTATAAGAACGAAATCATGGACGCCATGATGAAGAAATTTGGATATAAAAATATTATGCAAGTGCCAAAACTCGAGAAAATCGTTGTGAACATGGGTGTTGGTGAAGCGAAAGAAAACGCGAAACTGCTGGATGCAGCAATCGCAGATATGGAACTGGTCACAGGCCAGAAAGCAGTTGCTACCAAGGCTAAAAAATCAGTTGCTAACTTCAAACTGAGAGAGGGAATGCCCATCGGCTGTAAGGTTACATTGAGAGGCGAGAAGATGTATGAGTTCGCTGACCGTCTGATCAACCTTGCCCTTCCTAGAGTCCGTGACTTCCGCGGTGTGAACCCAAATGCTTTTGACGGCAGAGGAAACTACGCACTGGGAATCAAAGAGCAGTTAATCTTCCCGGAAGTGGAATATGATAAAGTTGATAAAGTAAGAGGTATGGACGTAATCTTCGTGACTACTGCCAATACCGACGAAGAAGCTCGTGAATTATTGACATTATTTAATATGCCATTTGCAAAGTAATAGGAGGAAGATTCCATGGCTAAAACATCAATGAAAATCAAACAGCAGCGCAAACAGAAATTCTCCACAAGAGAATACAACCGCTGCAGGATCTGTGGACGTCCACATGCATATTTAAGAAAATACGGAATTTGCAGAATCTGCTTCCGTGAATTAGCATACAAAGGACAGATTCCAGGTGTGAAAAAAGCAAGCTGGTAAAAAGGAAGAGAGGAGGCAACTGATATGACAATGAGCGATCCAATCGCAGATATGCTTACAAGAATCCGTAATGCAAATACTGCAAAACATGATACTGTAGATGTTCCTGCATCTAAAATGAAAATCGCAATCGCGGACATCCTTGTGGACGAAGGTTATATTACAAAATATGAACTGACTCAGGATGGAAGCTTTCAAAATATCCATATTACGCTGAAATACGGCGAAGACAAGAATCAGAAGATCATCACCGGCCTGAAGAGGATCTCCAAACCGGGCT
Organism: Blautia sp.; assembly: GCA_050944615.1. Classification (GTDB taxonomy): domain Bacteria; phylum Bacillota; class Clostridia; order Lachnospirales; family Lachnospiraceae; genus Blautia_A. Next base: position 35,421 of record JBMNRL010000018.1, on the reverse strand, counting down.
TACGTGTATATGCTGGAAAAGATGAGCTGCCAAGAGTTCTTGGAGGACTTGGTGTGGCAATCATCTCTACCAACCAGGGTGTGATCACCGATAAAGAAGCCAGAAAGCTTCAGGTAGGCGGCGAGGTTCTCGCTTTTGTATGGTAGGCCGAAAGCAACTTAATGAATGCAAGCCGCAAGGCGCAGCATGAATTTAGTGCGAGGCCCTTCCTGAACCTTAATGAGCAAAATGCGAATTTAGTTGAGGGAAGATACCCGAAAGCAACTTAATGAATGCAAGCCGCAAGGCGCAGCATGAATTTAGTGCGAGGCCCTTCCCGAACCTTAATGAGCAAAATGCGAATTTAGTTGAGGGAAGATACCCGTTATTTAGAACACTCATTATGTGCTCATAGCATACTGAAAACAGAGAAGCATTACGGCTTCTCCGACAATTTAAGTAAGGAGGAAAATGAAATGTCACGAATCGGTAGACTTCCAGTAGTCATCCCTGCTGGTGTAACAGTTGATATCGCAGACGAAAACAAAGTGACTGTAAAAGGTCCAAAGGGAACGCTGGAAAAAGTGTTGCCGGCTGAAATGGAAATTAAGATTGAGGATGGTCAGGTAGTTGTGACCAGACCGAACGATCTGAAGAAGATGAAATCTCTCCATGGCCTGACAAGAAGCCTGATCCACAACATGGTAGTTGGTGTGAGCGAAGGCTACACGAAGGAATTGGAAGTAAACGGTGTAGGTTACAGAGCTTCTAAACAGGGCAAGAAGTTAGTTTTGGCATTGGGATATTCCCATCCGGTAGAAATGGAAGATCCAGAAGGTCTGGAGTCCAAAGTGGATGGCAACAAGATTATCGTATCCGGAATTGACAAAGAAAAAGTTGGCCAATACGCTGCTGAAATCAGAGACAAGAGAAGACCTGAGCCATATAAGGGCAAGGGAATCAAGTACGCGGATGAAGTGATCAGACGTAAAGTTGGTAAGACTGGTAAGAAATAAATAAGGAGAGTGTGAACGATGATTAAAAAAGTATCTAAGGCGGAAACCCGTCAGAAAAAGCATAGAAGATTACGTCATCATTTGAGCGGAACCGCACAGACTCCACGTCTTTGCGTGTTCAGAAGTGACAAGCACATGTATGCTCAGATCATTGATGACACAGTTGGTCATACTTTAGTATCAGCTTCTACTCTTCAGAATGAAGTAAAAGAAGGCTTAGAGCATACCAACACAGTAGAAGCAGCAGAAAAGCTGGGAACCGTGATCGGCAAGAAGGCTATGGAAAAAGGCATTACATCCGTTGTTTTTGACAGAGGCGGCTTCATATATCATGGAAAAATCAAAGCATTAGCAGACGCAGCAAGAGAAGCTGGGCTGGAATTCTAGAAGGGAGGAGCGAAAACACATGAAACGTGAACTTATTGATGCTAGTCAGTTAGAGTTAGAAGATAAAGTGGTATCAATCAAGCGTGTAACCAAGGTTGTTAAAGGTGGTCGTAACTTCCGTTTTACAGCTTTAGTAGTTGTCGGCGACGGCAACGGACATGTTGGTGCAGGTTTGGGCAAAGCAACCGAAATTCCTGAAGCGATCCGCAAAGGAAAAGAGGACGCAATGAAGAAGTTAGTTACCGTAGCCAGAGATGAGAATGGAAGTATTACCCATGATTTCGTAGGCAAATTCGGAAGCGCAGAGATGCTTTTGAAGAGAGCTCCGGAAGGTACTGGTGTAATCGCGGGCGGTCCTGCACGTGCAGTCATCGAGTTGGCCGGAATCAAAAATATCCGTACCAAATGTATGGGATCCAGAAACAAACAGAACGTCGTTCTGGCAACCATCGAAGGCTTAAGTCAGCTGAAGACTCCGGAAGAAGTTGCAAAACTTCGCGGAAAATCTGTTGAAGAGATTCTGGCATAAGGAGGAACGTGGAAATGGCAGATATGTTAAAAGTAACTCTGGTAAAATCTACGATTGGTGCGATTCCGAAACACAAAAAGACCGTTGCGGCTCTTGGGTTGAAGAAATTGAACAAAACTGTGGAGCTGCCGGACAACGCAGCAACCAGAGGAATGGTAAAACAGGTACAGCATTTAGTAAAGGTGGAAGAAGCTTAAGGAAAAGCTTTTGACCGGAAGAAATTTGCGTGTTAAAATTTGTTAGAGAATAGTGATTAGAAGGAGGTGCCGACATGGATTTATCTAACTTAAGACCAGCAGAAGGTTCTAAGCATAATGATAATTTCAGAAGAGGTCGTGGACATGGTTCAGGCAATGGCAAGACAGCCGGTAAAGGCCACAAAGGTCAGTTAGCTCGTTCCGGAGCGAAAAAACCTGGCTTTGAAGGTGGACAGATGCCGTTATACAGACGTCTTCCTAAGAGAGGCTTTACAAACAGAAATACGAAAGACATTGTAGCAATCAACGTTAGCGTACTCGAGAGATTTGAAGATGGTGCAGAGGTAACTGTTGAAAACCTGCTGGCTAGTGGTGCAATCTCAAATCCAAGAGATGGTGTTAAAATTCTTGGAAATGGCGAGCTGACTAAGAAACTGAATGTAAAAGCAAATGCATTCAGCGAGTCTGCAAAAGCTAAGATTGAAGCCGTAGGTGGAACAGCAGAGGTGATCTAATGTTTGAAAACGTTAAAAGTGTTTTTAAAGTAAAGGATTTGAGAAGACGGCTGTTCTACGTGCTGATGATGCTTGTGGTCATCCGTCTGGGTTCTCAGCTTCCTGTTCCTGGAGTCGATACTGATTTCATTAAGAACTGGTTCCAGAGCCAGTCCGGTGATGCGTTCAATTTCTTTGACGCATTCACCGGCGGATCCTTTACGACTATGTCAATTTTTGCGTTGAACATCACGCCGTACATCACATCTTCCATTATCATCCAGCTTCTGACCATTGCGATCCCGAAACTGGAAGAGATGCAGAAAGACGGCGAGGACGGCCGTAAGAAACTGACAGCTATTACCCGTATCGTGACAGTAGCGCTGGCCCTTTTCGAATCCATTGCTATGGCAATCGGATTCGGCAATCAAGGACTGATCCCGGATATGAACTTTTTCAAAGCGTTGACTGTAGTCGCTTGTCTGACCGCAGGTTCCGCTATGCTGATGTGGATCGGTGAGAGAATCACCGAAAAAGGAATTGGAAACGGTATTTCCATCGTCCTGACCATCAACATCATTTCCAGGATGCCCAGTGATATGGTCCTGCTTTATGAGAACTTCATCAAAGGAAAGATCATTGCAAAGGCCGCTCTGGCTGCTGTGATCATTCTGGCGATCATCTTAGTTGTTGTAGTATTTGTTTTGATACTTAACGGCGCCGAGAGAAGAATCCCTGTGCAGTACTCTAAGAAGATGCAGGGCAGAAAAATGGTTGGCGGCCAGTCTTCCCACATTCCGTTGAAGGTGAATACAGCTGGCGTTATTCCGATCATTTTCTCCTCATCCATCATGTCATTCCCGGTAGTCATCGCATCTTTCCTCGGAAAGAGCAACGGTACCGGAATTGGCAGCGAGATTCTGAGAGGGTTGACTTCCGGCAACTGGTGTAATCCGGAGAAGCCTTATTACAGCTGGGGGCTGTTAGTATATATCCTATTAACAGTATTCTTTGCTTATTTCTATACATCCATCACCTTCAACCCGTTGGAAGTGGCGGATAATATGAAAAAACAGGGCGGCTTTATCCCTGGTATCCGCCCGGGCAAAGCGACCTCCGATTATTTGACAAAAATCTTAAATTACATTATATTTATTGGTGCGACAGGCCTTGTGATCGTTGCTGTGATTCCGTTCTTCTTTAACGGTGTCTTCAAGGCAAACGTATCCTTCGGTGGTACATCTATCATCATCGTGGTAGGCGTTATCCTGGACACTCTGAAACAGATTGAGTCCAAACTGATGGTACGTAATTATAAGGGATTCCTGAATCAATAAAGGTGCAATGAGCGATTTACCGGATCGTTTTCGTGCATAACGGCAAGGTTGCGGTGGAAACACTGCAGCCTTGCTTGATTACACAAAAATATGAAGAGCACAATGATTTTTGCAAGATACAAAAAGGGAGGTATTTTATGAAGATTATCATGTTAGGGGCACCTGGTGCCGGCAAAGGGACACAGGCGAAGAAAATCGCAGAGAAATACGGAATTCCCCATATTTCCACAGGCGATATTTTCCGGGCGAACATCAAGAACGGGACAGAATTGGGCAAGAAAGCAAAGACATATATGGATCAGGGGCTTTTAGTGCCGGATGAATTGGTCTGTGATTTAGTGGTAGACCGTGTCCAGCAGGAAGACTGTGCAAATGGTTATGTATTGGATGGTTTCCCCAGAACAATCCCGCAGGCAGAAGCTTTGGACGCGGCCTTAAAGGCGATCGGAAGCTCCATCGATTATGCCATCGATGTGGATGTTCCTGATGAGAACATTGTAAAGCGCATGGGCGGAAGACGCGCCTGCTTAAAGTGCGGGGCTACTTACCATGTGGTATACAATGCACCGAAAAAAGAGGGCATTTGCGATGTGTGCGGTGAGGCTTTGGTCCTGCGTGACGATGATAAGCCGGAAACAGTACAGAAACGTTTAACTGTATATCATGATCAGACACAGCCGCTGATTGAATATTATACGGCGGCAGGTGTCATGAAGAGCGTGGATGGCACACAGGATATGGAAGATGTCTTTCGTGCTATCGTTGCTATCTTAGGAGAATAAGTGTGGGAAACATAAGGATTTCACACCCGTCTGATGCCTACGGGCATCTGTCCGCAGACATGCCGCGCATTGGGTATACGTGCATGAATGGAGGAAAACATGTCAGTATCGATTAAAACAGCAACAGAGATTGAGCGAATGAGAAAAGCCGGGCATTTACTGGAAGAAGTGCATGATTATCTGGCCGGTTTGATCCGCCCCGGTATCAGCACCTGGGAGCTGGATCAGGCAGGAGAGAAGCTGATCCGCAGCATGGGATGCGTGCCGAACTTTTTGAATTATGATGGATTCCCCGCATCCTTTTGTATCTGCATCAATGATGAGGTGGTACACGGGATTCCGTCTAAGGAGCGTATCATCCAGGAAGGCGATCTGGTGAAGATCGATGCAGGGCTGATCTATGAGGGGTATCATTCTGATGCCGCCCGCACTTATGGTGTAGGAGAGATTTCCAAAGAGGCAAAGCAGCTGATGGACGTGACCAGGCAGAGCTTCTTTGAGGGAATGAAATATGCCAAAGCCGGCAACCATTTGAATGATATCTCAGCTGCAATTGGTGATTATGCGGAAAGCTTTGGCTATGGCGTGGTCCGGGATTTGGTAGGACATGGCATCGGGACTCATCTTCATGAGGATCCCCAGGTCCCGAATTTCCGACAGAAGAGACGTGGTGTGCGCCTGGTTCCGGGAATGACATTGGCCATCGAGCCTATGATAAATCTGGGACGTGCCGATGTGGGCTGGCTGGACGATGACTGGACCGTGGTGACCATGGACGGTTCCATATCCGCCCACTATGAAAATACCATTTTGATTACGGATGGTGAGCCGGAGATTCTCACATTGACGAAGTAGAACAGATAGCAATAGGAGGTTTGCGAATGTCTAAAGCAGATGTTATTGAAGTAGAAGGAAAAGTGCTGGAGAAACTGCCAAGCGCGATGTTTAAGGTAGAGTTGGAGAACGGACACGTGGTCCTGGCCCATATCAGCGGAAAGCTGCGTATGAATTTCATCCGCATCCTGCCGGGTGATAAGGTGACCATCGAGCTGTCTCCATACGATCTGACCAAAGGCCGGATCATCTGGAGGGATAAATAAATTCCAAACAGATTCTATAAGATTTATGGAAGGAAATACGATTCCTTCTTCCTATATAAGAGCACCGGAAAGTTGGTTTCCGGTGCTCTTATGCGTTGATTAATATTTAATTTTTGTTCCGCTATTTTCGTAATAGCTCCGGTCAGAACCATAATAGGCCCGAACGGTGTAAATATATGTAGTTCCTTTTTTGAAACTGCTCTTGTCCGTATAATTGGCGGAGGCTGCGGATGCTATTCTATTCCAGGAATTTCCCGGGGTGCGCCGGTAGATATAGTAGCCGCTGGCACCCGGCACGGCGTCCCAGGTGACGTGGATGTTTCCAGACGTTTTCGCAGCCCCTTTGAGCTTGGGTGTGGATAGATAATAAAGGCGGATCCCCGTGTTTTTATAGCTGCTCCGGTCAGAACCATGGTATGCCCGGACGGTATAGATATATGTGGTACCGCTTTTTAAAGCTTCACTATCGGTATAGCTGGTTCCATTGGCAATTCTGATTCTGGTCCAGGACTTGCCAAGCGCCCGCCGGTAAATGTAGTAGCCGTCAGCACCAAGGACAGTATCCCAGGTTACCTGCACACCTCCGGAACCTATGGCAGCCTTTTTCAGGACAGGCTGGGATAGATAGGACAGGCGGATGCCGCTGGAATGATAGCTGCTCCAATATTTCACATCAAATTTATGTTCCTTCGCCTCTTCGTAGCTGCCCCGATAGGCCCTGACGGTGTAGATATAGTCTGTTCCAGACACCAGAGAGCGCTCATCCGTGTATTCTCCGGCATCAGAAGTGCCAAGGGCCGTCCAGCCGGAGCCTTCGGATTTCCGGTAGACAAGGTAGCCGTCAGCGCCCGGAACTGTTTTCCAGGTGATTTTCACGCTGTCGTCCTTTGCTTCGGCCGAGAGAAGTGCCGGGGTTTTCAGACGGGTATCAGCAGATGGCGGCAGATAGTGATAATCCAGATCCACGTTGCCAATGATGCCTTTCATGGATCCGGTCTCCGTGTACTGCCAATAGGTATAGTCGCCGGTATAAGTGGAGGAGGAGCGGTACTGGGCCATCCATATCTCGTAGCCTTCGTCGATGATTCGCTGTCCGTCCATGGAATCGGTGAGCATATTCTGGTTGGCATATACCATGGCGGAGTAGCCTGCTTTTTCAATGGCTTCGCAGAAGGCCAGACAGATGTTCGTGTGCTGTGATTTGGAAAGTCCTGCGTTGCTTAAGCGCCCTCCATCAGCAAATTCATAATCGATCACAATCGGAAGGTCAAAGGAATAGCCATCGACCAGATCTAGAATATAAGCGGCCTCTTCTCTGGCTTCTTCCTTGGAGACTGCCTGGGAGTATATGTAGACACCCACATCCAGTCCAGCGGATAATGCCTCCTGAATATTGTCTTCAAAATATAGATCTTTTTTCAGATTGCCAGGATCTTTGATCCCTCGGTATCCGCCGCGGATCATGGCAAAATCGATTTGGTCTGCCACTGTATCCCAGTCGATATCCCCGTTCCACTCAGAGACATCGATACCATCCTCTATGGTATAGTCCTGGAACCTATCGTCATGTACCGTGCCATAGGAGGAACGAGCTGATGCGCCGGACCCGGCAAAGAAGCCGTCCTGCAGACGGTTGACAAATTCTGGGTCCTCATAATCAGGAGCTTGTCCCTGGTAAAGAGCTTCTCCATCGCCCTCCGGGACCGTCTCACCGGTAAAATTGTTTTCCGCCGGCATTTCTTCCTGAAATTCTTCCGCAGGGGTATCTCCCTGGTATTTTTCCAAAGGTGTTTCTTCCTGGGATGTTTCCGTCTCAAATTCTCCGGTATCAGCGTTTTCAAATCCGGATACTCCTGCTGCCAGGGTCTGTACGGGGAATGCTCCCATAAACATGCTCGTTGTGAGCAGCAGAGCAATTAAACGTTTCTTCATTGTCACCATGCCTTTCTTCTCTGTGCTGTCGCCGAATCCCCCTCTTATTACGGCTATATTACAATAATATGACGATATTATATCACCAATGCGTTGGATGGACAAGGATTTCCCGGGGATTTTTGCGGCTCTTGTTTTCATAGGGAGAACAGAATATGCCTGTGCAGATACGGTTCATGCTATGACTATATACAAAATATAAAATGGTGTTATACTTATGTAATAAATACGAAATGAGTACGACATGAATACAGAGGAGAAGTTTTAGTATTTAATGAAATATTAATATGAAAAGGAGAGTACAAACATGAAGGGGAAAATGAAAAAGGCACTATGCGGAGTTCTGACAGCCGTTATGCTGCTGTCCGTTCCTGCGGTGGCACAGGCGGAGACGATCATTGTAGCTGGGATTGAGACAGAGGTAGGACATTCACAGCCTATCAAACCGGAATACAGCAAAACGAATACCAAGGCGAAGACGGTAACGCTGTATGCTGGTCTTAGGTATACATTCCGTGGTTATGGATTTAAGCGCGCGAAGGCTCAGTGGAAGATCAGCAATACAAAATATGCAACGATCAGCAGCAGGAATACCGGAGCTGCAATCGTAACGGCAAAAAAGGCGGGCAAATTTACGGTTACCGCAAAGCAGGGGAGCAGAAAATATACATATCGTGTCACTATAAAAGAGGATTTCCAGAAACATTTTCTGGATACGAAGGCCAAGGGGGACACCTTGACCTGGAACCGGATTCCCGGTGCGGATGGCTATCTGGTATGCTTGAAATATTATTCTGAAGATGGCAGTGATTTTAATGGAATGAAAGATGGGGATATAATAAAGATCAAAGATATGCAAGGAAATTCTGAGAAATCTTATAAATTTAGTATTAGTAGTATTCCCAATTGGATTTATTATCGCAATCATAATTGTTTCTTACGTGTAAAACCCTATAAAAATATCAACGGCAAAATCGTATTCAGCACAGAATACCCGGAGGATATGACGTTTAATAATGTAAGATTACGCTAGAATAATTTATTGGGGCTGTGGCACTAATTACTTAGTGCCACAGTTTTTTCATTTCATAGGAATTGCGTCCTATGAAATAAAAGCACTCCGTGCAGGATCGCACTGCGGCGGAATGGAAGAACGTCGCTTATGCGACCCGCCGTAGGGGGAGAATCCTGCTTGCAGGATACTTTCTTATAATAAAGATCATAGCCGAGCTTTGTCTAGTTATAGGTGCAAAATACAATTGGATGATTCGGTGCAGTAGTTGGATTATTGTTATGAATTACATGAGAGGAAGAGTATTTAGCTTATACAGTCCTAACGAAATATGGCCGTACAGGAGTACTTTATGCCAAAAGCATATACAACTCATTTTGAAATGTTATACTTATGTAATAAATACGAAATGAGTACAACATGAATACAGAGGAGAAGTTTTCGTATTTAATGAAATATTAATATGAAAAGGAGAGTACAAACATGAAGGGGAAAATGAAAAAGGCACTATGCGGAGTTCTGACAGCCGTTATGCTGCTGTCTATTCCTGTGGCGGCACAGGCGGAGACGATCATTGTAGCTGGGATTGAGACAGAGGTAGGACATTCAGAGCCTATCAAACCGGAATACAGCAAAACGAATACCAAGGCGAAGACGGTAACGCTGTATGCTGGTCTTAGGTATGGATTCCAGGGGAATGGTTTTAAACGGGCGAAGGCTACTTGGAAGATCAGCAACAGCAAATATGCGACACTGAAAAGCCACAGCAATGGTACAGCAGATGTGTACACAAAAAAAGCAGGGCGGTTTACGATTACCGCAAAACAGGGGAGTAAGAGTTACACCTACAAGGTAACTGTAAAAGAGGATCTGAGCAAAAGAGTTTTATATACACAGAGGAAGGGGAATAAAATTACCTGGAAAAAGATGCCGGGTGCTACCGGATATTTGGTATATCGTCAGTATTTTCCGGAAGGACCTAACACAGAGAATGGGTGGAAGGCTCAGGAAATTGTGGAGTTGAAAGATTTAAAAGGCAGCAATCATACTTCATATACGATTACTGAAAAGAATTGGCAGGAGTTTAGGAATGCCAATTGGGCCTATATTGTTCGTCCATACAAGAAATCTGGCAATAAGATTATTTTATCCTCCAGGTACCCGGAGGATATGACGTTTAATACCGTAAGATTACGCTAAAAGAATTATTTACTGGCCCCGGAAATCGGGGCCTTTTTTCAAACTCTGCTACTATTAATATAGGAAGAAACTCACCTGAGAAAAAATATACCAAAAAAATATAAAAAAAGCTTGCATAATAGGATTGTCGGTGCTACAATATTATGCGAACGCTTGTGTGTAGGCGTTCGGAACCACGATAACCACACGTTTACGTGATAGGAAACGGAAGGAGGATTTCCAGTGAAAGTAAGATCATCTGTAAAGCCTATTTGCGAAAAGTGCAAGGTGATTAAACGTAAGGGAAGCATCAGAGTAATCTGTGAAAATCCGAAGCACAAACAGCGCCAGGGTTAATCCTACATTATATGAAGCGGCTGCAGTTTGAAAGAAACGCCCGGAGGCGTTGTTCGAACTGTTTTTGTATGATGCAGAATGCTTTTCAAATGCCGCATCACGATGGAGTGTGCGACATTATGGATGTGCCTTTGTTAGCAGAGGCATCCATAGAAATATTGCCTAATACCGGGATGGGCAATGGAATCAAGATCCCGGAAAGGTCATGCGGACGCATGGCTGGGTGTATTACCGAGGCACCCCAGTTAGGAACAATATGAACCGAAAGCTCGAAGCCGAGCTTTTCAGTAGAAAATGGAGGAACAAATACATGGCTCGTATAGCTGGTGTAGACTTACCAAGAGAAAAACGCGTAGAAATCGGTCTTACTTACATCTATGGAATTGGCAGACCAAGCGCAAACCGTATCCTTGAAGAGGCAAAAGTCAATCCTGACACTCGTGTCAGAGATTTGACAGACGAAGAAGTAAACAGAATTCGTGAAGTCATCGATGGTTCAATGACAGTAGAAGGTGATTTACGCCGTGAAATCGCCCTGAACATCAAGAGATTGCAGGAAATCGGATGCTACAGAGGAATCCGTCATAGAAAAGGACTTCCTGTTCGTGGCCAGAAGACTAAGACAAATGCTAGAACCAGAAAAGGTCCGAAGAGAACTGTAGCAAACAAAAAGAAATAAGTTTCGTGGTGTAACCGTTTAACAATCGATTATTTAAGGAAAGCGTAGGTTAGTTTTAAAATGGCAAAAGTGACTAAGAAAACGACAAAACGTCGTGTCAAGAAAAACGTTGAACGCGGACAGGCGCACATTCAGTCTTCTTTCAATAACACAATTGTTACATTGACAGATACTGAAGGAAATGCTCTTTCTTGGGCAAGTGCAGGCGGTCTGGGATTTAGAGGTTCAAGGAAATCTACCCCTTATGCAGCACAGATGGCAGCAGAGACTGCAACGAAAGCTGCATTAATACATGGTTTAAAAACCGTTGACGTATTTGTAAAGGGACCTGGTTCAGGAAGAGAAGCTGCTATCCGTGCACTGCAGGCATGCGGTCTTGAAGTAACCAGTATCCGTGACGTGACACCAGTGCCACACAACGGATGTCGCCCACCAAAACGTAGAAGAGTGTAATTATAGGAGGTAGCTTACAATGGCAGTGAATAGAGTGCCCGTTCTTAAAAGATGCAGATCTCTTGGTTTGGACCCTGTATATTTAGGAATTGATAAAAAATCAACCAGACAGTTAAGACGTGCGAACAGAAAAGTTTCTGAGTACGGCCTTCAGTTAAGAGAAAAACAGAAAGCAAAATTCATCTATGGAGTTCTGGAAAAACCTTTCCGTAACTATTACAAGAAAGCGGACAGAATGCAGGGCCAGACTGGTGAGAACCTGATGGTAATGCTGGAAACCCGTCTGGACAATGTGATTTTCCGTATGGGATTTGCAAGAACACGTAGAGAAGCAAGACAGATCGTTGATCACAAACACGTGACTGTAAACGGTAAAGTGGTAAATATCCCATCTTACCTGGTAAAAGCTGGCGATGTGGTTGAGATCAAAGAGAAATGTAAAGGTTCCGAAAGATATAAAGGTATTTTAGAGGTTACAGGCGGAAGACTGGTTCCGGAATGGTTGGATGTTGACCAGGAAGCATTAAAAGGAACTGTAAAAGAACTTCCTAGAAGAGAAGTCATCGATGTACCTGTAAATGAAATGCTTATCGTCGAGTTGTACTCCAAATAATCCGGCATAAAGCGATAGAAACCCCTCAAAATAGAATAACCCATGAAGGAGGGACCTTACGTGTTCGATTTTAATAAACCGAAAATTGAAATCACAGAAATATCTGATGACAACAAATACGGAAGATTTGTAGTAGAGCCTTTGGAGAGAGGTTACGGAACTACATTAGGTAATTCTCTGAGAAGGATCATGCTTTCTTCTTTACCGGGAGCTGCCGTCAGCCAGGTGAAAATCGAAGGAGTTCTTCATGAATTCAGCTCCATCCCCGGAGTCAAGGAAGATGTGACTGAGATCATCATGAACCTGAAATCTCTGGCCATCAAAAACAGCAGCTCAGACAATGAACCAAAGACTGCGTACATTGAGTGCGAAGGTAAGGGCGTTGTAACTGCAGCAGATATTCAGGCAGACCAGGATATCGAGATTATGAATCCCGATCAGGTCATTGCTACTTTGAACGGTGGTAAGGACTGTCGTTTGGCAATGGAACTGACCATTACCAAGGGCCGCGGATATGTCAGTGCAGATAAGGGCAAATCTGAGGATATGCCCATCGGCGTGATCGCAGTGGATGCAATTTATACACCGGTGGATCGCGTGAATCTGACTGTGGAAAATACTCGTGTGGGTCAGATCACAGACTTTGACAAATTGACATTGGATGTATTTACCAATGGCACATTGGCTCCTGATGAAGCTGTCAGCTTAGCAGCGAAGGTTTTGAGCGAGCATTTAAGCCTGTTCATCGATCTTTCCGAAAATGCGAAGACAGCTGAAGTCATGATTGAGAAGGAAGACAATGAGAAAGAAAAGGTTCTCGAAATGAGCATTGACGAGCTGGAGCTGTCCGTTCGTTCTTACAATTGCTTGAAGAGAGCCGGTATCAACACCGTAGAAGAATTGTGCAACCGTACTTCTGAGGATATGATGAAGGTTCGTAACTTAGGACGCAAATCCTTAGAAGAGGTGCTGGCAAAATTAAAAGAATTAGGCCTGCAGCTTCAGCCGAGCGAAGAGTAAGGCGAAGCTATAGAGAATACAGTGGATGCGCTATGCAGCATATCAGTAAGACCGAACAAGCATGATATGCTGTCCACAGATGGAGGAATAAAAAATGGCGAAATATAGAAAATTAAGCAGAACATCTGATCAGAGAAAGGCTCTGCTGAGAAACCAGGTTACCAATCTGTTATATCACGGAAAAATCGTGACAACGGAAGCGAAAGCAAAAGAGATCCGCAAGATCGCAGAAGGCATCATCGCTATGGCTGTCCGTGAAAGAGACAACTTTGAGACAGTGACAGTGACTGCAAAAGTTCCGAAAAAGGATGCAGAAGGCAAAAGAGTCAAAGAAGTGGTAGACGGCAAGAAAAAGACTGTTTACGATGAAGTGAGCAAGGAGATCAAGAAAGATGCTCCTTCCAGACTGCATGCAAGACGTCAGATGCTGAAGGTATTCTATCCGGTGAAGGAAGTTCCTGCAAAAGGAGCCGGCAAGAAAAAAGGAACAAAGAATGTGGACATGGTTGCTAAAATGTTCGACGAGATCGCACCTAAATATGCAAATCGTAACGGCGGTTACACCAGAATCGTGAAGATCGGACCTCGTAAGGGCGACGCCGCTATGGAAGTTTTGATCGAATTAGTATAAAAGCACCTGCTATGGAAGCATAAATAGAGAAGGTATCCCTGTGGGGAGCCTTCTTTTTTTAAAAGCTTCCGGTGGTCAAAAAGGAGGCCGAAGACAATGATCAGCAAAGAATTTCATGCGTCCAGAAGGGCGTTGTACAGTGGACTTTTAGAGGACAATTCCATGGGCTTTGTGTTTTCCGGCGAAGTGAAGGAAGACCGGGGGGATCAGATGCATCCGTTTACCCCTTATGCGAATTTCTATTATCTCACCGGCTTTGACCAGCCCAAGGCGGTATTTATGATGGTGAAGCTTCATGGTAAGGTGACGGAGACCTTGTTCATTGATCATCCGGACGCCATGCGGGCCCGATGGGAAGGCATCAGCTATGACAAGGACAGTGTGAAAGAGCTCACCGGTATCGCTCAGGTGGAGTATCTGGAGCGTTTTGAGGAAAAGCTTCCGTTGTTCACCAGGAAAAACGAGATCCTGCATTTTTATGTGGATATTGCCAGCTGGGAGCGGGGATTCCGTCAGAATCCGGCGCAGGAATTTGCGGATCGGGTGCTTTCCTGTTACCCATATCTGCAGCTGCACAATACCTTTTGTGATTTGGCCCTGATGCGTCAGGTCAAAGAGAAGGAAGAAATTGCCCTGCATAGGAAGGCATGTCAGATCACCACAGAAGGTGTGAAAAATATTCTGCGTCATCTAAAGCCGGAAATGTATGAATATGAAATTGAGGCCCATTTTGACTATACCCTGCGTTCCCGCAATGCCCGGCACGCGTTTGGTACCATCGCTGCTTCCGGGCCCAATGCCTGCGTGCTGCATTATATGCGAAATGACAGAAAAATGCAGGAAGGGGATATGATTCTTTTTGATCTGGGGGCGGAATATGGATATTATGCTTCCGATGTGAGCCGCACGTTTCCGGTAAACGGAAAATTTACGAAGGAGCAGGCCGCTTTGTACAATGTGGTGCTAAGAGGTCTGGAAGCAGCCATTGAACGGACTAAGCCGGGGCAGCCGAAAAATGATCTACAGGAGATCAGCAAGCAGGTGATGGCCGAGGAGCTGATAAAGCTTGGCATGATACAAAAACCGGAAGAAATTCAGAAGTACTATTTCCATAGTTCCGGCCACTATATTGGCCTCTATACGCATGATGTGGGAAATGATGAGGCGGTATTGGAACCGGACATGATGTTTACGCTGGAGCCGGGGCTTTATTTTGAAGAGCTGGGCATCGGTATCCGCATTGAGGATACAATCCTGGTGACTGAGGATGGCTGTGATGTGCTCACGGCACAGATCCCCAAAACCGTGGAAGAGATCGAGCGTTTTATGGCAGAAAATTGCATAGACTGACCATCAGACCCCCGGAAGGTTTCAGACCTCCGGGGGCTTTTTGAAACTGTGGGTGTTTTGAGTGAAAACTGGATAAAATTAGAGTGAATTTGCTTTTCCCATTGACGAGGGCGGGAGAAAATGATAATATCATATGGGCATTACAGGATATAGTAAAAAAGTACGAAGAAAATACTAGATATAGTTGCCGGGAAAGGAATTGTTTATGATTTATGTAGTGAAAAAGGATGGGACGAAAGAGGATTTTAATGTACAGAAGGTGGTTGTGGCAGTGAATAAATCCGCTTACCGTGCCCTTGTGAAATTTACGGAAGAGGAATTGGACTTCATCTGTCACTATGTGGAGGAAAAGGTGCAGTCCATGAATATCTCTGAGGTGCGCATCGCACAGATGCATAATATTGTGGAGAGCGCCCTGGATCAGGTGAATCCGCTGGTGGCAAAAAGCTACCGGGATTACCGCAATTACAAACAGGATTTTGTGCAGATGCTGGACGAGGTCTATAAGAAAAGCCAGTCCATCATGTATATTGGAGATAAAGAAAACAGCAATACGGACAGTGCGCTGGTCTCCACCAAGCGTAGCTTGATTTTCAATGAATTGAACAAAGAATTGTATAAGAAATTCTTTTTGACAGTGGAAGAGATCCAGGCGATCCGGGATGGATACATTTATATTCACGATATGTCCGCCAGAAGGGATACCATGAACTGCTGTCTGTTCGATGTGAAAAATGTCCTCACCGGCGGGTTTGAAATGGGAAACCTCTGGTACAATGAGCCCAAGACCCTGGATACGGCCTTCGATGTCATCGGAGATATCGTACTTAGCGCTGCCAGCCAGCAATATGGAGGATTTACCGTCCCCAGCGTGGACGATATTTTGGAACCCTATGCTAGAAAGTCTCACGAAAGACATCTGAAAAAATATAGGGATCTGGGTTTGGAGGAGGAGACAACCCAGAAGGTGGCTTGGGCAGACCTCTCCAGGGAGATGGAACAGGGCTTCCAGGGATGGGAGTATAAGTTTAATTCTGTATCCTCCAGCCGCGGGGATTACCCGTTCATCACAGTGACTTCTGGTCTGAATACCACGGAGTACGGGAAACTGGCGACCATTAAGATGCTGGAGGTCCGCAGGAAGGGACAGGGAAAAGAAGGACATAAGAAGCCGGTGCTTTTTCCGAAGATCGTTTTTCTCTATGATGAGAACCTGCACGGGCTGGGAGGACCCATGGAGGATGTATTTGAAGCGGGCATTGAGTGCTCCCGCCACACCATGTATCCGGATTGGCTCAGTCTTACCGGGGAAGGCTATGTGGCCAGCATGTATAAGCGCTATGGTGCGGTGATCAGTCCCATGGGCTGCCGTGCTTTCTTGTCCCCGTGGTATGAAAGAGGCGGCATGGAGCCGGCGGATGAAGAAGACCGGCCAGTATTTGTGGGACGGTTCAACATCGGAGCCATCAGCCTTCATCTGCCTATGATCTATGCCAAGGCCAAGCAGGAGAGCAAGCCATTTTACGATGTGCTGGATTATTATCTGGAATTGATCCGCCAGCTTCATATCCGGACCTATGAATATCTGGGAGAGATGAAGGCTTCCACCAACCCGCTGGCTTACTGTGAGGGTGGTTTTTACGGGGGACATTTGGGGCTTTACGATAAGATTAAGCCGCTGCTTGCTTCTGCCACCGCATCCTTTGGCATCACGGCTCTCAATGAGCTGCAGCAGCTGCACAATAAAGAATCGCTGGTAACAGACGGAGATTTTGCGGTGCAGACGATGGTGCATATCAATCAGAAGGTGAATGAGTTTAAAAAAGAGGACGGACATT
Source organism: Blautia sp. (assembly GCA_050944615.1). GTDB lineage: Bacteria > Bacillota > Clostridia > Lachnospirales > Lachnospiraceae > Blautia_A. Next base: position 18,536 of record JBMNRL010000018.1, on the reverse strand, counting down.
TGTATGCCATTTATGGGACGCCGGCGGAGAATCTCTGTGGTGTCCAGGTGAAGCAGTTCCGCAATAAATACGGCATCGTGGAAAATGTTTCTGACCGGGAGTATGTCAGCAACAGCTTTCACTGTCATGTGACAGAGGATATTACGCCGATCCAGAAGCAGGACCTGGAAGGCCGCTTTTGGGACCTGTGTAACGGAGGCAAAATCCAATATGTGAAATATCCCATCAATTACAACGTGGAGGCGGTGAAATCCCTGATCCGCCGGGCGATGAAGCTTGGCTATTATGAGGGGGTCAATCTGTCTCTGGCCTATTGTGATGACTGTGGCCATGAAGAGCTGTCCATGGATGTGTGCCCGGTCTGCGGCAGCAAGAATCTGACGAAGATCGACCGTATGAACGGTTATTTGTCCTATTCCAGGGTCAAGGGAGATACCAGGCTCAATGATGCCAAAATGGCAGAAATTGCGGAAAGGAAGAGTATGTGATGCGTTACCACAATATAACGAAAGATGATATGCTCAATGGAGACGGCTTAAGGGTAGTGCTTTGGGTGGCCGGATGCAGTCATGGCTGCAAGGGCTGTCATAATCCCATCACCTGGGATCCGAATGGAGGCTTAGAATTTACAGATCAGGAAAAGCAGGAGATTTTTCAGGAGCTGGATAAGGATTATGTGAGCGGGATCACCTTCAGCGGCGGGGATCCCCTCCATCCGAAAAATCTTTGCGAGGTCACGAAACTAGCGCGGGAGATTAAGGCCGTCTATCCCCATAAGACGGTCTGGCTGTATACAGGGGCTTCCTGGGAAGAGCTGCAGACCTTGGAAATCTTGGAATATTTGGATGTTTTGGTGGATGGGGAATTTAAAATAGAAGAAGCAGATACCAGTCTTCATTGGAAAGGAAGCGCCAACCAAAGGGTCATCGATGTGCCATCCAGCCTAAGAGAGGGGAAAATTGTCCTTCATGACTGAGAGGAATTTCATTTTTTCTTGCAGGATACCTGTTCCCGTAGTAAAATAACATCGTATGTATGAAAAAGTAAGGGCGCAGGCTGCCGTTATGGGCGGCTGCGGCGAAAGAGAAGAGGTGTCTGATTGAGTAAGCGGATGATGTTTATCCTGAATCCACGGGCTGGAAAAGGGTTGATCAAGAACAAGCTGCTGGAGATCATCGATATTTTTGTGAAGGCAGATTACGAGGTGATGGTCCGCCCTACCCAGAAAGCGCAGGATGCCTATGAACAGGTGGTCCGGTACATAGACCAAGTGGACATGATCGTGTGCAGCGGCGGAGACGGCACATTGGATGAGGTGGTCACCGGGCTGGTGGACAGTAAGCTGGACAAGCCCATCGGATATATCCCGGCGGGAAGCACCAACGATTTTGCCAACAGCCTTTTTATTCCCAAGAATATGATCAAAGCGGCCAGAGCCATTGTGGACGGAGAGCTTTACCGGTGTGATGTGGGCAGGCTCAATGACAATACATTTGCCTATATTGCGGCTTTCGGCCTGTTTACCGATGTGGCCTATGAGACCGACCAGGACTTGAAAAATATTCTGGGGCATGTGGCTTATATGTTGGAAGGGATGAAACGGCTGTTTGATGTGAAATCCTATTTTATCACCGTTGAAAAAGAGGACGGAGAGATCCTGGAGGGGGATTTCATCTACGGTATGGTGACCAATTCCAGATCTGTGGGCGGATTTAAAAATCTCACAGGCAAGAATGTGGATATGGACGACGGTTATTTTGAGGTCACCTTAATTCATCGGCCGAAGAATCCTTTGGAATTGCAGGAGATCATGACGTCGATCCTTATGGCCGAGGATAATACCGGCCTGATCGATACCTTTAAAGCGAGGACCCTGGTGATGCATGCTTCGGAACCGGTCACCTGGACGCTGGACGGGGAGTATGGCGGCGAGCACCAGGATGCCAGGATCGAGAACCTCCATCAGGCAATGCAGATATACGTAGAAAAAGGCAACGGCAGAAAACGGCGTTAGAGGAAGGAAAAAAACGATGAGCGATTATATTAATGTAGCAGAGATTTTCGGTGAAGATGTGTTCGACGATTCTGTAATGCAGGAGCGTCTTCCTAAGAAGGTATATAAAGAACTGAAACAGACGATCATGGAAGGCAAGGAGCTGACCATCGAGATCGCGGATGTAGTTGCCCATGAAATGAAGGAATGGGCCATCGAAAAGGGTGCCACTCATTATACCCATTGGTTCCAGCCACTGACCGGCGTGACTGCGGAAAAGCATGATTCCTTTATTTCTGCTCCGCTTCCCAACGGAAAAGTACTGATGTCTTTTTCTGGAAAAGAGCTGATCAAAGGAGAGCCGGACGCCTCTTCATTTCCGTCCGGAGGACTTAGGGCCACCTTTGAGGCCAGGGGCTATACGGCGTGGGACTGTACCTCTCCGGCATTTGTACGCCATGATTCTGCAGGCGCGATCCTTTGTATCCCGACAGCCTTTTGTTCCTATACTGGAGAGGCCCTGGATCAGAAAACCCCGTTGCTGCGCTCTATGGAAGCAATCAACACCCAGGCGCTGCGCTTGATTCGCCTGATGGGAAATACGACCTCTAAGAGGGTGATCCCGTCTGTGGGTGCGGAGCAGGAGTATTTCCTGGTGGATAAGCAGAAGTGGCTGCAGAGAAAGGATTTGACCTATACCGGACGTACGCTGTTCGGCGCTATGCCCCCTAAGGGACAGGAAATGGATGACCACTATTTCGGTGCGGTGCGCCAGAGAGTGGCCGCTTACATGAAAGAGGTCAATGAGGAGCTGTGGAGACTGGGAGTAACGGCTAAGACCCAGCACAATGAAGTGGCTCCCGCCCAGCATGAATTGGCTCCCATTTATGGACAGGCCAATATCGCGGCGGACCACAATCAGATCATCATGCGGATCTTAAAGAAGGTGGCCAGCCGCCACGGACTGCGCTGTCTGCTCCATGAGAAGCCCTTTGCAGGGATTAATGGTTCCGGCAAGCACAATAACTGGTCTCTGACCACTGATGACGGCATCAATCTGCTGGAGCCGGGCAAGACGCCCCATGAGAATGTGCAGTTTCTGCTGATTCTCACCTGCATTTTGAAGGCAGTGGATGTGCATGCGGACCTTCTTAGGGAGTCTGCTGCGGACGTGGGCAATGACCACCGCCTGGGCGGAAATGAAGCACCGCCTGCCATCATTTCCGTATTTTTGGGAGAACAGCTGGAGGATGTGCTGGAGCAGCTGATCAGTACCGGTACCGCTACCAGGAGCAAAAAGGGAGGAAAATTAGAGACTGGCGTGCGTACGCTGCCGGATCTGTATAAGGATGCCACGGACCGGAACCGGACCTCTCCTTTTGCATTTACCGGAAATAAATTTGAATTCCGTATGGTGGGTTCCCAGGATTCCATCGCCTTGTGCAACGTGGTGCTCAATACCATTGCTGCCGAGGTGTTCTGTGAGGCCTGTGAACGCATTGAAGCGGCGGAAGATAAAGAGATGGCCGTTCACGACCTGATCAAAGAATTTGCCACCGAGCATCAGCGCATCGTTTTTAATGGCAACGGCTACTCTCCCGAATGGCCGAAGGAGGCCAAGAGAAGAGGGCTGCCAAATCTGCCATCAATGGTAGATGCCATCCCTGCGCTGACCACGGACAAAGCGGTTGCGCTCTTTGAAAAATTTGGCGTGTTCACGAAGGCGGAATTGGAATCCAGAGCGGAAATCCAGTATGAGACTTATGCCAAGGCCATAAATGTGGAAGCCAGAACCATGATCGATATGGCCAGAAAGCAGATCATTCCTGCGGTCATCCATTATATCACCCGGCTGGCCAATTCCATCAACGCCGTGCAGAAGGCCAGCGAGCTCATCGATGTGAGCGTGCAGATGGATCTACTCAAGAGCTGCAGCAAATATTTGAAGGATACAAAGACCGCTTTAGCGAAGCTGGAAAAGGTGGCGGCGACAGCCGCTGCCATGGAGGACGGCAGAGAGAGAGCTGTTTTCTACCGGGAAAAGGTGATGCCAGTGATGGAATCTTTGCGCCGGCCGGTGGATGAGCTGGAAATGCTGGTGGATAAAGAAATGTGGCCGATGCCTTCTTACGGAGATTTGATTTTTGAGGTGTGATCCTTCGGATCGTAATATGGAGAAGAAAAGGAGGATTTCCCTGCGGGTGTCCTCCTTTTTTACTTTTCTTATGGTTTAAAATAGAGTATAATAGTATATATTTGAGCGCGATAATTCCATGGCAGGCTGGATGCGAAAATACGGGATGTCCTGGTGGGCTTGGAGAATGGCGCTGGTATCTATGGAGAGAAAGGAGAGGGGCGCATGTTGTCCCCGTGAAAAATAGAATGGAAGAACTCAGATTTTTAGAGGAACAGGGAGTCAGTGCCAGGCTGGTCCGGGCGGTGGAGGATTTCCGGAAGGAATATCCGGCTCCGGAAGAGATCAGCAACCGGATGTGTGTGCCGGAGATCCCTTTTTATGGAAAGGAAATCCTGGAAATGGCCATTGCCGGGATTTTGCAGGGGGAAAATCTGCTGTTAGCAGGGCCGAAGGCAACAGGAAAAAATATTTTAGGAGAAAATTTGGCCTATATTTTCGGAAGGCCGATCTATAATGTCTCTTTTCATGTCAATACCAACAGCGGTGATTTGATCGGAACGGATACGTTCCGGGACAATGAGGTGCAGCTTAGGAAAGGGATTATCTACCAATGCGCCCAGATGGGAGGTTTTGGCGTTCTGGATGAGATCAATATGGCGAAAAATGATGCGGTCTCTGTGCTCCATGCCACGCTGGACTACCGGCGGAGCATTGACGTGCCGGGGTATGACAAGATTGATCTGCATCCGGCGGCCCGGTTCATCGGCACGATGAACTATGGATATGCGGGCACTAAGGAGCTTAATGAGGCGTTGGTATCCCGTTTTCTGGTCATCGATATGCCGCCCCAGAATAAAGAGACCATGGAATTCATTTTGGATAAGACGTTTCCGGGTCTGGTGCCGGAGGCGAAGGAACAATTCATCGGCATGTTCCTGGATCTGCAGCTGAAGGCCAAAAACAGTGAGATCTCCACGAAGGCGCTGGATCTGCGCGGATTGCTGGCTGCCATCAAGGTGGTGGATGCGGGGCTTTCCCCTTTGGCTGCAGTGCGTATGGGCATTGTCAATAAGACCTTTGATATCTTTGAAAAAGAGATCGTAGAGGACGTGGTGATGACAAGAATTCCGCAGGATTGGACCAGAGAGGATGTCTATCGGGGGTAGATTTATGGATGAATGCAAATTGCTGGAGGATTACCAGCTGGAGCTGGAAAACCGTATCAAGAACCTGCTGTGGACCGTGAGTGGAGATTACTCCCTGAACATGAAGCCGGATGTGCAGACTTTTCTCAGGTCTAAGGAGATCGCGTTGTATGACGGCATCAAGCAGGGGGCGTTTGCAAAATATTATGACCGGAATGCGCTGGGCTTGTACTTGGTGAAAAAGGTCTACTGCCATGGGGAGGAGACCTCTTTGGTGCAGGTGGCGTCCTTGTGTATGGAAGAGGCGATCGGCCACCGTTTAGCTAAGGAACGGCCGGGAGTGGCGGGGATCCGCAAAAAGGCCTTTGAGGATATCCTGGATCAGGAGTTTGAAGGCCTGGTTCACGTGCCCTTTGGGAGGCTGAAGGTCGCCCTGCTGAAGAAGAATATTTCCGGAGAATATACAGCGGAGCAGCGTCTGAAAAGGCAGATGGACCTGGCCGAAAGTGCCAGGGACGCTAAGGATACCATGGAATTAATCCGGATCATAGACGAGCTGTACAATACCGTGGTGGATCCTAAGTTTGAGGAAAAATACGGGGATCTGGACCATGTGCTGGCCGTGACTATAGAAGAGCTGACGGAGTATTCCTGGGAAGACTATCTTTCCGAGGAAATGTATGAGGAAGCGCTGGAAGCCTATATGGAGAAGATGACGGCGGATGTCAGCCGTATGGAGGACCAGGAAGTCACCAAGGAAATGGACGAGGATCGAAGAAGCCGCCAAAAGATCACGGTGGTAACGCCGGAGGCCTTGGAAAAGGCATATTCCTATGTGGAGCTCAACTATGGCAAGACCTATTTAAGCCCTGCGGAGGAAAAGAGCATGAATTACCTCATGTGCCGGGAAATCCATGCGGACTGTAGTCTGTTTTTCACCGAAGGAATCTTAAAGCATCCGGTGAAACGAAATTACCAGTATGAATATGCAAAACGGCTGAAGGATAAAAATCTCTTCTTATATTATGAAAAGCATCGTGTGGTTAAGAGAAATATTGCACATCTGACCGAGATATTAAAGAAATCCATTGTGCTTCGAAATGAAACGGTGGAGGTTTTGTCTGACCGGGGGCAGATCATACCTTCCCGACTGTGGAGGGTGGGACGCACCGAAGATCCGTATTTGTTTTCCAGAGAGCAAAAAGGTGACAGTACGGATTTCGTGGTGGATGTGCTCATCGATGCCAGCGGGTCCCAGCGGTGCCGGCAGGGAGACGTGGCGCTTCAGGCCTATATCATTAGCGAGGCATTAAGCAATGTGAACATTCCTTTCCGGGTTATGAGCTTTTGTACTTTCTGGGACTATACCGTGCTTCACCGGTTTCGGGAATATGATGATGACCGCAGTGAAAATGCGAATATTTTTGAATATATCACTTCGTCTAATAACCGGGACGGATTGGCGGTGAAAGCGGCAGGCCACGGATTGTTGCAGCGGGAGGAAGAGAAGAAAATATTGATCCTGTTGAGTGACGGCCGCCCCTATGATGTGGTGGTGAACCGGCCAGGCGCCAAGAACCCCACCCCTTACCGTGGGAAATATGCGGTACGGGATACGGGATTTGAAGTGCGCCGGCTGCGGAATGAGGGCGTGAGTGTATTAGGGGTATTTGCCGGGGAAGAGCAAGATTTAGATACAGAAAAGAAAATATTCGGAAAGGATTTTGCATACATCCGGAATATTGAAAATTTTTCAAAAATTGTCGGCAGGTACTTGACGAAACAGTTGGAAACAAATGTCTGAGTCAGAGAGACAAGAAGTACTTGCGGAAATTATAAAAATTTGATAAACTTATACAGGTAGATGTATCTTCAGCTGACAAGGACATATATGGCAGCGGGATGTATTTTCTTGTTAACGGAAGGTATACAATAGAGAAAAGAGAGGGAAAATGATGAACGAGAACAAAGAATTTAAACCGTATGTTCCGGCGGAGAAGATCACACCGGAAATTACGATTACTTCTATCATCATGGGTGTGATTCTGGCGGTTGTCTTCGGTGCGGCAAATGCGTATTTGGGACTTCGTGTAGGTATGACCGTATCTGCATCAATTCCAGCAGCGGTTATTTCCATGGGTGTCATCCGTGTCTTGATGAAGAAGAACTCCATTTTGGAGAGCAATATGGTGCAGACGATTGGTTCTGCCGGAGAATCTCTGGCAGCCGGTGCAATCTTTACATTGCCGGCACTGTTCCTTTGGGCAGCAGAAGGACAGGGAAGCAATCCCGGACTTGTAGAAATCACATTGATTTCTCTGTGCGGTGGTATCCTGGGCGTATTGTTCATGGTGCCTTTGCGTAATGCATTGATCGTAAAAGAACACAATACACTGCCATATCCGGAAGGAACCGCTTGTGCGGAAGTACTTCTGGCAGGTGAGGAAGGAGGCGCCAACGCTTCCACCGTATTCTGTGGTATGGGTATCGCAGCAGCGTTCAAATTTATTGTGGATGGCATCAAAGCCGTTCCCAGTGAGATTAACTTAAGTGTCAAAGGTTTTGCAGGACAGATCGGTACTCAGGTTTACCCGGCACTGGTCGGCGTAGGCTATATCGTAGGACCAAGAATTTCTTCCTTCATGTTTGTCGGCGGTATCTTCGGATGGCTGGTACTGATTCCGTTGATCGTACTGTTCGGTTCTGACATCGTGATGTATCCTGGCACTGAGACCATCGGCGCAATCTTTGCAGCCGACGGCGCTTCCGGTATCTGGGGCAGCTATGTACGTTATATCGGTGCAGGCGCCATTGCTACCGGCGGTATCATCAGCCTGATCAAATCCTTCCCATTGATCGTGCGCACCTTTGCCGATGCAATGAAGGGAATGAAGGGCAGCAAAAATACCAGCACAGCCAGAACCGCTCAGGATTTACATATGGGCTTCATTCTGGCAGGCATCGCTGTTATCACAGTAGCAATCTGGGTGATCCCGGCAATCCCTGTAAGCTTCTTAGGGGCTGTGATCATTGTTATCTTCGGTTTCTTCTTCGCTACCGTATCTTCTCGTATGGTAGGTCTGGTAGGAAGCTCCAATAACCCGGTTTCCGGTATGGCTATCGCTACTTTGCTGATCGCTACACTGCTGCTGAAAGCAACAGGCGATACTGGTATTCATGGAATGACCGGCGCAATTGCCATCGGTTCTGTTATCTGTATCATCGCCGCTATTGCAGGTGATACTTCTCAGGACTTAAAGACTGGTTATCTGCTGGGTGCAACACCGAAGAAACAGCAGATCGGTGAGCTCATCGGTGTAATTGCCGCTGCATTTGCTATCGGCGGCGTGCTTTACCTGCTGCATACTGCTTGGGGCTATGGTTCCGCAGAAATCCCTGCACCGCAGGCAACCTTGATGAAGATGCTCGTAGAAGGTATCATGGGCGGCAAGCTGCCTTGGACCTTAGTATTTATCGGCGTATTCATCGCCATCGCTATGGAAATCTTAAGAATCCCGGTTATGCCTTTCGCTATCGGTCTGTATCTGCCGATCCAGTTGAATGCTTGTATCATGGTCGGCGGTGTTGTCAGACTGTGGATGGACAGCAGAAAGAACGTAGACGAGAAGACAAACGCTCGTCAGGTGAACGACGGTACGCTGTACTGTGCCGGTATGATCGCCGGCGAAGGCTTGGTTGGTATCCTGCTGGCAATCCTGGCAGTATTTAATATCAGCCCGGATCTTTCCGCATATGTGAATTTAGGAAATATCGGCGGATTGGTTGTATTGATCCTGATTGTCCTCAGCTTGCTGAAATTCTCTGTATGGAAGAAACAGAAGGCATAAATGAAAAAACGTAAAAAACAACAACAGGAACAAGTAAATTATCTGGATATGGTTCCCGAACGGAATCCTATGCATCAGTGGAAGACGGATGACAAAGGAAAGGTGACCTTGGAAGTGGAGAACAAGGGTGTGTTTAACACCATTGCACAGAAGCTTTTTAAACGGCCCCGGATTTCCTATATTCATCTGGATCATCTGGGCAGCTTTGTATGGCCGCTCATCGATGGACAGAGGGATGTGAATGCGATCGCGCTGCTGGTGGACGAACATTTTGGGGAAGATGCAAAACCGCTGTATCCCAGAATTGTGAAGTTTTTCCAGGTATTAGAAAGTTATGGTTTTGTGAGATTGAAAAAAGTTTAAGAAAATGGAATGGGAAGCACGTTGTCTGATGCGGCCCATTCCTTTTTACTTAAAGAAATCTGGGTGTTAATAAAAGGTGTCCGGGCGGGTACGGCCCTTCGGGCGTAAAAGCGTATACCTTACTTTTGTTTGTGGAATACTAGACAGGAAAAGCACAAGACGACAGCTGGGGCTGTCTGGCGGAGGATGGAATGTTAAGCAGAATCTATGGAAAACGGAAATGGTATGAAGATTATATTTTGATCATATTGGGAACAGGTCTGATGGCGCTGGCGATCAACTCTGTGTTTGACAGGGCAGGTATGGTCACGGGAGGATTCAGCGGCATCGCGATTATCTTAAAATCGTTGACGGAACCGCTTATCAGGGGCGGAATTCCTCTGTGGCTCACCAATATCACATTGAATATTCCGCTGTTTTTTTTGGGAATTCATATGCGGGGCTTTCATTTTGTGAAGAAGGCAGTGGTGGGGGAGCTGGCGCTGTCCTTTTGGCTGTATATCCAGCCGGTCCTGCCCATTGCCAGTGAAGATCTGCTGCTGACGGCCATTTACGGCGGTATCATTATGGGCGTGGGCATCGGATTAGTATTTTTAGGCCAAGGGACCACCGGCGGTACGGATATGATGGCCGCGCTGATTCAACGAAATATGAAGCATTATACCATTGCCCAGATCATGCAGGTAATCGATGGGCTGATCGTGGTGTTCGGTATTTATATTTTTGGAATTCATAAGGCGATGTATGCTATCATTGCCGTATTCCTCGTGACAAAGGTTTCTGACAGCATGATCGAGGGTCTGAAATTTGCCAAGGCTGCTTATATCATCACGACCCGGCAGGATGAAGTGGCAGATGTGCTGATGGAACAGCTGGATCGGGGCGTCACCGGCATCCATGTGAAGGGGATGTATTCCAAAGAGGAAAAAGTCATGCTGTTCTGTGTGGTGGGAAAGAAACAGATCGTACATCTGAAGGAGCTGGTCTACGAAGTGGATCCGGCGGCTTTTATTATTGTCAGCGATGCCAGAGAGGTGCTGGGAGAGGGATTTATTGAGACTGCTCAGTAGTTGTCTGTGAAAAATAGCTGTGGATTTTGTATTAGTTTTGTAGAAATTCACAAAAAAGTTGGAGCGAATTCATGATTTCCTCTTTCTTTTTTGTGGATTTTGTATTAAAATATAGTTTAGGTATGTTAGTTTTTTATTTGATAGAAAAACTCTCTGAGTGATTTTATTGAATAGAAAGCACTTCGTGCAGGATTGCATTGCGGCAAAATGGAATGATGCCGCTTGTGTAACCCACCAAAGCCGCTTATGGGGCCCGCCGCAGGATTTACTTGTGGGGGCTAAGAAATACATACACTCTTACTTAGAAGGGATGAACGAGATGATTTCAAATCAGGTACTGCAGAACACATTGGAAGGTTTAAAAGAGATTTCAAGAACAGAATTATGTGTGATAGATACCGAAGGGAAAGTTCTGGCCACGACATTTTCTGATTATGTGGTGAACCAGGCGGACGTCCAGGCATTCGCGGACTCCCAGGCGGAAAGTCAGCTTATTAAGGGATATCAGTATTTCAAGGTATGTGACGATCATCAGCTGGAATATGTATTAGTAGTGCATGGAGAAGACGAGGATACATATATGATCGGTAAGCTGGCGGCTTTTCAGCTGCAGAATCTGATGATCGCATATAAAGAGCGGTTTGGTAAAGACAGCTTTATCAAAAATCTTCTTCTGGATAACTTGTTGCTGGTGGATATCTATAACCGCGCGAAGAAGCTTCATATTGAAGCGGATGTGCGCCGGGTTGTTCTGATTTTGGAGACGAACCAGGAGAAGGACCACAGCTCCACGGAGAATGTAAAAGGTCTCTTTGGAGGTAAGAGCAAGGACTTTATCACAGCGGTGGATGAAAAGAGCGTGATCATTGTTCATGAGCTAGTGGAGGATGAGGGTTACGATGAGATCGGCCGTCTGGCGCAGACCATTGTGGATACTTTAGGCTACGATAAGAAGCAGGGAACCCACATCGCTTATGGAACCATCGTTCATGAGCTCAAGGAGGTGTCCCGTTCCTACAAAGAGGCCCGGATGGCGCTGGATGTGGGCAAGATTTTCTTCGGGGACCGCGAAGTCATCGCGTACAGCTCCTTAGGTATTGGCCGTCTGATCTATCAGCTGCCGATTCCGCTGTGTAAGATGTTCATCAAAGAGATTTTTGAGGGGAAATCTCCCGATGATTTTGATGAAGAGACACTGGTGACCATCGACAAGTTCTTTGAGAACAGCCTGAATGTGTCTGAGACCTCCAGACAGCTCTATATCCATAGGAATACATTGGTATACCGCCTGGATAAGCTCCAGAAGAGCACCGGACTGGATCTGCGGGTATTTGAGGATGCCATCACCTTCAAGATTGCGCTGATGGTCGTCCGTTATATGAAGTATATGGAGACTCTGGAATATTAATTCTGCGGTTCTGTATTTCTGTGAAAATTAGAAAACTGTATTTGAAGATGGATATGATTTTGTCTACCGTTTTTTAAACGGTAGACATTTTTTGTTTCATAGGAAATTGTGTCCTATGAAACAAAAAGCACTCCTTGCAGGATGCGCACAGATGCAAGAGGAAAATGCATCTGGCGCGCAAAGCTGTCAAGCCCCTCAAGGATCGAGGGAGGAGCTTGAGCTGGGCTTGCCCACTTTGTTCTGATTGGCACGGAAGGTTTTTTGAACTATCTTGTCAAATGGAACGTGCTGCATGTGAAATTTTTTTTATTAGTTCCTATTGTTGATTTTATCTTGTATTTTTAAGAGAAAGTGCTATAATATTTTTTATGGAAGCATAGCTCAGCTGGGATGAGCGTTCGCCTCACACGCGAGAGGTCATGGGTTCGAGCCCCATTGCTTCCACTTTTCTTTTGCAAAGAAAGCTTTCTGAACGGGGTATTAGCGCAGCTGGGAGCGCGCCACATTCGCATTGTGGAGGCCACGGGTTCGAATCCCGTATACTCCAGTACCTATATAAGAAACAGACCGCCCACTGACGGGCGGTCTGTTTCTTTCTAAAATATAGCCGCATTTCTTGATTTTCATAAGTTATGTGGTATAATAAATTAGCCTATTTTGCTATAAAATAGAAGAAGGTGAAAAAAACACTTGCAATTTTCGGGACATATGTTACAATTGTGTTACGAAATATTTAATAATAGGTGTAACGAATGAGGGAGTGCGGTTGTACATTTCCGAAGATTGAATACAGAGGAGGATAACATGATTGATTTAACAGACGTGAGCAAATCATATGGCAAAGCGCAGCCAGCGGTGAATCATTTGAATTTGCACGTTGAGAAAGGGGAATTCGTCTTCATTGTAGGCAGCAGCGGATCCGGCAAATCCACGCTGATCAAGCTTCTGATGAAGGAACTGGATGCCACGTCCGGATCCATCGTGGTGAACGGACAGAAGCTGGAGGATATGAAGCGCAGGCGTGTGGCTAAATACCGCCGTACGCTGGGGGTCGTATTCCAGGATTTCCGTTTATTGAAGGACCGGAACGTATATGAGAACGTAGCTTTTGCCCAGCGTGTTATCGGGCGTCCGACCAGAGTAATCCGCAAGCGGGTGCCGGAGGTGTTGACCGTGGTGGGGCTGGCTGAGAAATATAAGTCTCTGCCCAAAGAATTATCCGGCGGTGAGCAGCAGAGAGTTGCTTTGGCCAGAGCTTTGGTAAACCGGCCGGATATCTTGCTGGCCGATGAGCCTACAGGTAACCTGGATCCACAGACGGCCATGGAGATCATGAAGCTTTTGGAGGAAATCAACGAGCGGGGGACTACGGTGATCGTGGTAACCCATAACAAAGATATTGTCAATGCTATGAAAAAACGTGTCGTAGCAATGCGGAAAGGCGTCATTGTCAGCGACGAACAAGAAGGTGAATATCATGAGGATTAGTACCATTTGGTATACATTGAAGCAGGGTTTTAAGAATATCGGGAGAAATTGGATGTTCTCACTGGCTTCCATTGTAACGATGGCCGCATGTATCTTCCTGTTTGGGATTTTTTATTCCATCGTCAATAATGTGGATTATATGACGCAGCACATTGAGCAGGATGTTCCCATTGTGGTGTTCTTCGGGGATAAAGAAGCCGGCGATCAGGATTCGGCGGCTGCGGATGACGAAGAGGAAGAGGAGAAGCCGGCACTGGACCAGGCAAAGATCGATGAGATCGGTTCTCTTTTGCGCAAGCGTCCGGAGGTGAAGAAGATTGAGTTCATTTCTGCGGAGGATGCCTGGGCAGAATTTGTGGAACAGAATTTTAAAGATCATCCAGAGGCGGCTGAGACCTTTAAGGAGGATAATCCGTTGGCCAGCTCCGCCAGCTATCGGGTCTATGTCAAAGAGATTGAGAAGCAGGATGAGCTGATCAAATATATTGAGAGTCTGGATTATGTCAGAAGCGTGGAGCATTCTGAAGCGGCAGTACAGACGCTGAGCAGCTTGAATAAGCTGGTTTCCTTGGTTTCTATTGTGCTGATCGCGCTGCTGTTGGTGGTATCTATTTTCCTCATCAGCAATACGGTAGCCACAGGTATTTCCATCCGGAAAGAAGAGATCGGTATTATGAAGCTGATTGGAGCCACGGACGCCTTTGTCCGGATGCCGTTCCTCTTAGAGGGTATCATCTTAGGACTCATCGGAGCGGCCATTCCTCTGCTCACCTTGTATTTTGTTTATAACCGGGCAGTGACCTTTGTGCTGACGAAGTTTAAGGTGTTAAGCGACCTCATTCAGTTTATGCCGGTCAACCAAATCTTTCACATGCTGCTGCCGATCGGCCTTTTGCTGGGTATCGGCATCGGGTTTGTCGGAAGCTTCCTGACTACGAGAAAACATTTGAAAGTGTAAATACGAGAGGACTGTTGCAAATGATTTGCAGCAGTCCCGTTTTACGTTGTTATGTTCCGAAGAGGACTGCCGTGGGCAGTTTTTTATTTCATAGGAAAGAGCGTCCTATGAAATAAAAAAGCACTCCGTGCAGGATCGCACTGCGGCGGAGTGGAAGGATGCCGCATGTGCGGCCCGCCGCAGGCGGAGAATCCTGCGAGCAGGATTCTTTCTTACGTCATAGGAAAGATCATCCTATGAAATAAAAAAGCACTCCGTGGGGGCGAGCAGGATTCTTTCTTATAGGTATGCCCGGTTGGGCGGATTTTAAAATTATTGCAGAAGCAGGAGCAGTCAAATATGGAAAACAAGCAGGGGTTTTGGAAGGGAGTTGCGGCCGGAGCATTGGCCGTGTTGCTGTTAGGAACGGCCATTTATTTTTTGCTGCCTTTTTTGCCGGCAAAAAGGGCGGTCAATTTTTCTCATATAGAAAAATTGAGAAAACTGGAAGAGATCATCGATGATAATTATTTAGGAGATATCGATAAAGACCAGCTGGCGGACGGGATGTATATGGGACTGGTAGCCGGGTTGGCGGATCCCTATTCCCGGTATTATACCAAGGAACAGTATGAAGAGGCCAACAGCCGGATCCAAGGGGAATATGTGGGGATTGGCGTCGTGCTGCAGCAGGATAAAGACGGCACCGTATCCTTTGCCGAATGCTACGAGGACTCTTCCGCGGCAGAAGCGGGGATATTGGTGGGGGATGTGCTGCTGAGAGTGGATCAGATGGAAGTGGCGGGGCAATCCCTGTCGGAAATTTCTGAGATCATTAAGAATACGAAAGAGGATCATGTGCTGTTGACGGTTCAAAGAGAAGGTGAGAAGGAGCCGCTGGAAATCCAGGTCCAAGTGCGCAACATTGAGATGACCGCGGTGACCCATCAGATGTTGGAGCAGAAGGTGGGATACATCCGCATCAAGTCCTTCACCCATGTGGCCCCCGTGCAGTACCAGGCAGCGGTGGAGGATTTGAAAGAGCAGGGGATGGAGCGTTTGATTGTGGACCTTCGGGACAATACCGGCGGCCTTCTGGACGCTGTCTGCGATATTTTAAATGAAATCCTGCCCAAGGGGCTGATCGTCTATACCGAGGATAAATACGGAAACCGCACAGAAAAAGAGAGCACCGGCGATCATACGCTGGGTGTGCCGCTTGCGGTGCTGGTAAATAAGAACAGCGCCAGCGCTTCGGAGATATTTGCCGGGGCGGTCCAGGACCATCAGGCAGGGACGGTTGTGGGAACGGTGACCTACGGAAAAGGAGTCGTGCAGACCACAAAGGTTTTTGGGGACGGGAGCGCATTGAAGCTTACCATTTCCCACTACTATACGCCCAATGGAAATGATATCAACGGTGTGGGAATCAAGCCGGATGAAGAAATTGAGCTTTCGAAAGAAGCATCAGAGAAATGGGAGCGGGGAGAAGAGCTGACCATGGAGGAGGATGCACAATTGGCCAGGGCGTTTGCAATTGTGAAGGAGAACGGAAATGGAACAAAATAACAAATTAGGAACAGAGCCTATTGGGAAATTAATGGTACAGATGGCGATGCCGGCAGTGGCAGCCCAGATTATCAACATGCTGTATAATATCGTAGACCGGATGTACATCGGCCATATCGCGGATGTGGGGCATTTGGCGCTGACCGGAGTGGGCGTTACCTTTCCGATTCTGATGCTGATCTCCGCCTTCAGCGCCTTTGCGGGCATGGGCGGTGCGCCTTTGGCATCCATCAGCCTGGGGAAAAAAGATATGGAAGGGGCAGAGCGGATTTTAGGTAACAGTGTGCTGCTTCTGCTTTCTTTTGCGGTGATCCTGACCACGGTTTTTCAGATTTTCAAGACGCCGCTGCTGTTCTTTTTCGGTGCCAGTGAACAAAGCATCGGGTACGGAGTGGACTATATTTCGATTTATCTTTGGGGCACGGTCTTTGTGGAGCTGGCGGTGGGCTTAAATACCTTTATCAGCGGACAGGGCAATGCCAAGGTGGCGATGTATTCTGTGCTCATCGGCGCGATCATCAATATCATTCTGGATCCCATCCTGATCTTTGGATTTCATATGGGGGTACAGGGAGCAGCCATTGCCACGGTGTTTTCTCAGGCCATGAGCGCCGCCTGGGTGCTGCGCTTCTTGAGTTCTTCGAAGGCGGTCCTGCGGATCCGGAAGGAGTATCTCCGTTTCAATGGTGCTATCGTAAAACAGATTGCCTTTCTGGGCGTCTCACCTTTTGTGATGCAGAGCACGGAAAGTCTTGTGAATATCGTTCTGAATTCCGGATTGCAGAGGTATGGCGGCGATATGTACGTGGGAACCATGACCATTTTAAGCAGTGTGATGCAGCTTTTTGTCATGCCCATCCAGGGGATCACCCAGGGGGTACAGCCAATCATCAGCTTCAACTATGGCGCCGGGAATATTCCCCGGGTGAAAAAGGCGTTCCGGCTGATGCTTTTTGTCTGCCTGGGTCTTACCGTTTGCTGCGGGCTTTCAGCTATGTTCATTCCCCAGGTCTATGCCGGATTTTTTACCAACGATGCACAGCTGCGGGGCTTGGTGGGTCAGGTGATGCCAATCTTTTTTATGGGGATCACAGTGTTTGGCATTCAGATGGCTTGCCAGAGCACCTTTCTTGCCTTGGGCCAGGCCAAGGTATCGGTATTTTTGGCCGTACTGCGTAAGGTGATCCTGTTGATCCCGCTGGCCTTGATTTTGCCGCGTTTCTTTGGAGTGATGGGGATTTATTATGCGGAGCCGGTGGCAGATGTGACTGCTGTCATCACCACGGCGGTGATGTTTTTGCTCCAATATAAGACAATTCTGGCCAAGGTGCCTGCCTGATCTGCCGGAATACATTTTATTGAATTTTATGAACTATTGCAGATATTCCATAAAAATGGTATGATAGTATCAGTTAAATCTTACCGCATGTTTGCTAAGCCAAGGGTGATGTCCGGTAGGTAGAAACTTGGCAGGAGGTAGTTTATGAGAGAATATATAATCACAACAGACAATAATTCAGATTTGCCGGAGGCCTATTTAAATGAGCATGGTCTGGGATGCAGCTATTTGAGCTATTCTATGGACGGACAAAATTATACCCATGAGAACTTTCTTCCGGTGGAAGAATTTTATGCAAAGATGCGGGCGGGCTCTCTGCCTACGACTGCGCAGGTGAATCCCGAAGATATTAAGGCATTGATGGAGCCATATTTAAAAGAGGGTAAGGATGTCCTTCACCTCGCTTTTTCTTCTGGGCTGAGCGGGAGCTACAACTGTGCCCGGATCGCAGCAGAAGAGCTTCGGGAGGAATACCCGGACCGGAAGATGGAAGTGATTGATACGTTGAATGCTTCTTTGGGTCAGGGACTGATGGTTCATATGGCAGTCCTTTTGAAGGAACAGGGGAAGACCATGGAAGAAGTCTGTGCCTATATGGAGGAGCACAAACAGAATTTTGCCGCAGTTTTTACAGTGGACGATCTGAACCACTTGTACCGGGGCGGGCGCGTCTCCAAGACAACTGCAGTTGTGGGCGGGATGCTGAATATCAAGCCGGTGCTCCATGTGAATGAAGAAGGTAAACTGGTTCCTGTGGGCAAGGCCAGAGGCCGCAAGAAATCTTTGCTGGCGTTAGTGGATGAAATGGACAAAAGAATCGGAAGCTATAAAGCTTCCTGCGATACGATATTCATCAGTCATGGGGACTGTGCGGATGACGCTCAGTTCGTGGTGAATAAGATAAAAGAAAAATATCCAATTGAGACTGTCGTCATGAATCACGTTGGCGCGACCATCGGAGCCCATTCCGGCCCAGGGACTGTCGCATTATTTTTCATGTCAGACAAAAAATAATCGGTATTTGGAAGAGGACACTGTCAGAGAACAAAATCGTTTGTTTTCCGTCAGTGTCTTTTTTTGTTGTATAGGAAAGTTCTTCGAATTTCCTATACAACAAAAAAGCACTCCGTGCAGGATGCGCACAGATGCAAGAGGAAAGTGCATCTGGCGCGCAAAGCTGTGGGGCCCCTCAAAGATTGAGGGGAGGGGGAGTTTGAGGTGGGCTTGCCCACTTTGTTC
>JBMNRL010000017.1:0-64366 GCA_050944615.1 Blautia sp. | reverse complement strand
CGGCCTGGGAATGGAATTGGGAAATAAGCTCTGGACCCTGGGGATGGGCGGTATCGGTCTTGTGATCTGCCATATTTTAGGGGCCCTGCAGTTTTCCATCGTATCCGGCAGGTCTATTTGGGAGGCAGTCATGCTGGTGAGTCTCCCATATCTGATCAAGGATATCCTTTCTTTGATCGGCGCAGGAGTGGCAGGTGCGTACATCCGGAGGACTCTTTTGGCGGCTGGGATCCTGGATGGCGGAAACACGGTGTAATCCCCCTGTTTTGTATGAAAATAGATACATGAATTTCCGGGAAAGAAAATAGACACAAAATAAAAAGTGTGATATAATGAGCAATGGATTATTAGGCTTGTCAGGAGCCTTATAAAATAATATCTAAGAGACCTTTAAGGAGGAAAATGAACTATGGCAAGAAAGATGAAAACCATGGATGGTAACCATGCAGCCGCTCATGCATCCTATGCTTATTCTGATGTAGCTGCTATTTACCCCATCACCCCTTCATCTGTAATGGCAGAAGCCACAGACGAATGGGCAACCCAGGGAAGAAAGAACATCTTTGGACAGGAAGTACAGGTGACAGAGATGCAGTCTGAGGCTGGTGCAGCAGGTGCGGTACACGGCTCTTTGGCAGCAGGTGCACTGACAACTACCTATACAGCATCACAGGGTCTGCTGCTGATGATCCCTAACCTTTATAAAATTGCCGGCGAGCAGCTGCCGGGCGTTATCAACGTATCTGCCCGTGCGATCGCCAGCCATGCACTGTCAATCTTCGGTGATCACTCTGACGTCTTAGCATGCCGTCAGACAGGATGTGCGATGCTGTGTGAATCTTCCGTACAGGAAGTTATGGACTTGACTCCAGTGGCACACTGCGCAGCCATCAAAGGCAAAGTGCCTTTCATCAACTTCTTCGACGGATTCCGTACTTCTCATGAGATCCAGAAGATCGAGACATGGGATTACGAAGACCTGAAAGATATGGTAGATATGGATGCAGTGAACGAATTCCGTGCACGCGCCCTGAATCCAAACCATCCTTGCCAGAGAGGTTCTGCACAGAACCCGGATATCTTCTTCCAGGCAAGAGAAGCATGTAACCCATACTACAATGCACTTCCTGCAATCGTACAGGAGTACATGGATAAAGTAAATGCTAAGATCGGTACCAATTACAAGCTGTTCAATTACTATGGCGCAGAAGATGCAGACCATGTAATCGTGGCTATGGGCTCTGTTAATGATACCATCGAAGAGACCATCGATTACTTAGTAGCAGCTGGCAAGAAAGTCGGCGTTGTTAAGGTTCGTCTTTACAGACCATTCAGCGCAGATGCTCTGATCGCAGCAATTCCTGAGACTGTAAAACAGATCACCGTTTTAGACAGAACGAAAGAGCCAGGATCTCTTGGCGAGCCTCTGTACTTAGACGTTGTAGCAGCATTAAAGGGCAGCAAATTTGACGCTGTGCCAGTATTCTCCGGACGTTATGGATTAGGCTCCAAAGATACTACTCCTGCACAGATCGTTGCTGTTTACGATAATACAGAAAAAGCGAAATTTACAGTAGGTATCGAAGATGACGTGACAGGCCTGTCTCTGAAGGTCGGCGCTCCATTAGTTACCACTCCGGAAGGAACCATCAACTGTAAATTCTGGGGTCTGGGAGCTGACGGTACCGTTGGTGCCAACAAGAACTCCATCAAGATCATCGGTGACAATACCGATATGTATGCACAGGCATACTTTGATTATGATTCCAAGAAATCCGGCGGCGTGACAATGTCTCACCTGCGTTTCGGCAAGAAACCGATCAAATCTACATATTTGATCCGTCAGGCGAACTTTGTTGCATGCCACAATCCTTCTTATGTGAACAAATATAACATGGTTCAGGAATTAGTAGACGGCGGTACTTTCCTGCTGAACTGCCCATGGGATATGGAAGGACTTGAGAAACATCTGCCGGGACAGGTGAAAGCATTCATCGCTAACCACGGCATCAAACTGTATACCATCGATGGTATCAAGATCGGTAAAGAGATCGGACTTGGCGGACGTATCAATACAGTCCTTCAGTCTGCATTCTTCAAACTGGCCAACATCATTCCGGAAGAGCATGCAATTGAGCTGATGAAAGCAGCTGCAAAGGCTACTTATGGACGTAAGGGTGACAAGATTGTCCAGATGAACTATGATGCGATCGACGCCGGTGCAAAACAGGTGGTTGAAGTGAATGTTCCGGACAGCTGGAAAGACTGCGCAGATGAAGGCCTGTTCATGGCTCATGCAGAAGGCGGCCGTGAAGACGTTGTGAACTTTGTTAACAACATCCAGGCTAAAGTCAATGCTCAGGAAGGTAATACACTGCCTGTATCCGCATTCAATGATTATGTGGACGGTACGACACCATCTGGTTCTTCCGCTTACGAAAAACGTGGTATCGCAGTGGATATCCCGGTTTGGAAACCAGAGAATTGTATCCAGTGTAACCGTTGTGCATATGTCTGCCCACACGCTGTTATCCGTCCGGCGGCTCTGACAGAGGAAGAGGCAGCAAAAGCTCCGGAAGGCATGAGAACTCTGCCGATGACCGGAATGGCTGATTACAAATTCTCTATCGTTGTATCCGCTTATGACTGTACAGGATGTGGCTCTTGTGCAAATGTCTGCCCAGGCAAGAAAGGTGCGAAAGCCCTTGCTATGGAGAACATGGAAGCAAATGCCGGCGAGCAGAAATTCTTCGACTATGCTGCAGAGCTTCCTGTAAAAGACGATGTTATCGCTAAATTCAAAGAGACTACCGTAAAAGGCAGCCAGTTCAAACAGCCTCTCCTTGAGTTCTCCGGAGCTTGCGCAGGTTGTGGTGAGACACCTTATGCAAAACTGATCACTCAGTTATTCGGCGACAGAATGTATATTGCCAATGCAACAGGATGCTCCTCTATCTGGGGTAACTCTTCACCATCTACACCATATACCGTAAATCCAAAGGGACAGGGTCCTGCATGGTCTAACTCTCTGTTCGAAGACAACGCAGAGTTCGGTTATGGTATGCTGCTGGCACAGAACGCAATCCGTGACGGCCTGAAAGCCAAAGTGGAAGACGTTGTTGCCAACGGAACAAATGAAGATGTGAAAGCAGCCGGACAGGAATGGCTGGATACTTTCTCTAACGGTGCTGCCAATGGCGCGGCTACTGATAAATTGATCGCGGCTTTAGAGGCTTGCGGTTGCGACAAAGCAAAAGACATCCTGGTTCAGAAGGATTACCTGGCTAAGAAATCTCAGTGGGTATTCGGCGGTGACGGATGGGCTTACGATATCGGTTTCGGCGGTGTTGACCATGTGTTAGCCAGCGGAAAAGACATCAATGTGATGGTATTCGATACCGAGGTTTACTCCAACACAGGCGGACAGTCTTCTAAATCTACACCTACCGGCGCAATCGCTCAGTTCGCAGCAGGCGGTAAAGAAGTGAAGAAGAAAGACATGGCTTCCATCGCTATGAGCTATGGTTATGTATATGTTGCACAGATCGCTATGGGTGCTGATTACAATCAGACCGTAAAAGCGATTGCAGAAGCAGAAGCTTATCCGGGACCATCTCTGATCATCGCTTATGCTCCATGTATCAACCATGGTATCAAGAAGGGCATGAGCAAAGCTCAGACCGAGGAAGAATTAGCAGTTAAGTGTGGATATTGGCATCTGTTCCGCTTCAACCCGGCAGCAGAGTCTAAATTCACATTAGACAGCAAAGCTCCTACCGGAGATTATCAGGAATTCCTGGACGGCGAGGTTCGTTACAATTCTCTGAAACGTTCTAATCCTGAGAAAGCAGAAAAACTGTTTGCTCTGAATGAAGAACAGGCGAAGGAGAGATTCGAATACCTGAACAAATTGATCACCCTCTATGGTGACAAATAAGAAAATTCGAACACGGTAGTGCGAGAATTTTCGATACCCCTTGACCAAGGTCAAGGGGGTTCCCAAAGGGAAGAGCACGACAGTGCGAAGATTTTCGATACCCCTTGACCAAGGTCAAGGGGGTTCCCCAAAGGGAAGAGCACGACAGTGCGAAGATTTTCGATACCCCTTGACTAAAGTCAAGGGGGTTCCCCAAAGGGAAGAGCACGATAGTGCGAAGATTTTGATATGGGGTCGGTGCCATAAGGCGCCGGCCCCATTTTGTGTAACAGGAATGGAAAACAGACCATCAGCTTCCTATTTTTCTGCCGGTGTGGTATAATGACAAGGCATGAAAACAAAGGAGAAGGCGAAGCAGTGATGAAAAAAATAAAAGAATTGTTCTGGCGTTGTTATGGAAATTCCATACTGCGGTATATATTTTTCGGTGGGTTGACGACCTTGGTGAACCTGGTAAGCTTTTTTGTTTTCCGGGAGATATTGCTTTTGCCACTGCAGGTAGCAAATATCATTTCCATCGTGCTGGCAGTGCTTTTTGCCTATGTGGTGAATTCCAAATATGTGTTTCAGGACAATTGCCATGGATTGTCTGAGCATTTTCTTCCCTTCTGTCGTTTTGTAGGGGCCAGAGCAGTGACCATGGTGGTGGAGGTAGGCGGTGTCTGGCTGCTGGTACAGGTCTTGCACCTGCCGGATATGCTGGGCAAATTCCTGACACAGTTTGTGGTGCTGGCACTTAACTACATATTCAGCCGCTTTTTTGTATTCCGTAAGAAGCTTTAATATATGATTGCAGGCGTGGATCCACGTGGATGGGTTTGCGCCTGCTTTTTCTTGGTCTAAAAAGTGGACTTGCCGGCTTGGGTGTGATAAAATTTAGAGCAGAGAATATACCGTTGACAGTTAGATGAGGAGAGACATGATGAACCTACAGGAGACATTGGAGAAAATACAGCCGTTGGATGAGAGGATGATGGAGGTCACCAGAAAACGCTGGGACAGCATTGCCCATCCTCTGCACAGTCTGGGACTTTTTGAAGATGTGCTGGTGGAGATCGCAGGGATGACCAGAAGCCAGGATATGGACTATAAGAAAAAGGCATTGGTGACCATGTGCGCGGATAACGGCGTGGTGGAGGAAGGCGTAACCCAGACGGGACAAGAGGTGACGGCCATTGTGGCGGAAAATTTCCTGGTGGAGCAGGCTACTGCCAGCATTTTATGCCGGGAATGCGGTGCGGACATTTATCCGGTGGATATCGGTATGGTTACGGACACAAAGGTGCCCAGGCATAAGGTGGCCTATGGCACGAAAAATATGGCGAAAGAACCGGCCATGACCCGGGAAGAGGCAGTGGAAGCCTTGGAGGTGGGAATCCATATGGCGGAAGAACTGGTGGCCAGGGGATACCGTATGCTGGCGACAGGAGAAATGGGGATTGGTAATACCACCACCAGCAGCGCAGTGGCTTCTGTTTTGCTGGAGGAGCCGGTGGAGAAGATGACCGGCCGGGGTGCCGGACTTTCCAGCGAAGGCCTGGAGAAGAAGATACATACGATCAAGAAGGCGATCGCGCTGCACCAGCCGGATAAAAAGGATGCGATTGATGTGCTTTCTAAGGTGGGAGGCTTGGATATCGCCGGGATGGCAGGTGTGTGCTTAGGGGCGGCAGCGCTTCAGGTGCCGGTGGTCATCGATGGTTTTATTTCCGGTGTGGCAGCTCTTGTGGCGGCACGGATTTGTCCGGCGGCTTCTGGCTATATCATTGCGTCCCATGTCTCCAAAGAACCGGCGGCACAGCTGATTCTGGAAGCGATGGACAAGCGTGCATTTCTCCATGCGGATATGCATTTGGGAGAGGGGACCGGGGCGGTGACGCTGTTCCCGCTTTTGGACATGGCAGCGGCTATTTACAATTCTATGAGCACCTTCCAGGAAATCAATGTGGAAGAATATCAGCATTTGAAATAGAAAACGAACGGGGTATATTATGATTACAGTGATCACCGGCGGCAGCGGCAGCGGGAAATCTGCCTATGCAGAAGAACAGGTGTTGTCTTATGGAGACGGGAAGCGCATTTATATCGCTACCATGGAACCTTTCGGGGAAGAGGGGGCGAAAAGAATTGCTCGTCATCATAAGCTGAGGGAAGGAAAAGGCTTCACTACAGTGGAACGGTACATCGATTTGGATGGACTGATGATTCCCAGAGGCAGCGAGGTACTTTTGGAGTGCATGTCCAATCTGGTGGCCAATGAGATGTTCCGGCCGGACGGCGCCGGGGACCATTTGCTGGAAGCTGTGGTGTCCGGCGTGCGGCATTTGGAAGCGCTGGCAGACCATCTGTGTATTGTGACCAATGAGATTTCTTCGGAAGCCTGGGACTATGAGGAACAGACGGTGCTTTATGAAAAATACCTGGGGCAGGTGAACCAGGAGCTGGGCCGGATGGCTGATGAGGTTGTAGAGGTCACCTGCGGCATTCCGGAATTTATCAAGGGAGGGAAACCTCTATCATGAGTCAGCTTTGGAATAGTTTTAAAATAGCGTTTTCCATGTATTCCAAGATTCCTATGCCATACAGTGATTGGAGCAAGGAAAACATGAAATATGCTATGGGTTTTTTTCCCTTGGTGGGAGCAGCTGTCGGGGCGGTGACCTTAGGGGCGGCTTATCTGTTGGCCATACTGGGACTGCCTGACGGGCATTTATTCCGGGCGGCGCTGCTTACGGTATTGCCGGTTCTGATCACCGGGGGAATTCATTTGGATGGCTTTTTGGATACTTCAGATGCCTTGAGCTCCTGGCAAGAGAGAGAAAGACGTCTGGAAATTCTCAAGGATTCCCATGCAGGCGCTTTTGCCATCATTTGCTGCGCGGTCTATATGGTGCTGTATCTAGGCGCTGTGAGCCTCATCCCTTGGAAATCCTATTTCGTGCTTGGACTGTCTTTTATCCAGATCCGCGCATTTTCTGGGCTTTCCGTAGTGACTTTTCCCATGGCGAAAAATACCGGACTGGCGGCTGCCTTTTCTGACAGCGCCCACAAACGGGTGATCCGTGTCTGGCTGCTGGTAATGCTTATTTTCTGCACGGCGGGGATGATAGGGATTCGTCCCGTGCTGGGGACTGTGTGTACAGCGGCGGTATTGCTTGTGTTTTTTTACTACCGGCATATGTCCATGAAGAATTTTGGAGGGATTAACGGAGATCTGGCCGGCTGGTTTCTGCAAGTGGCTGAGCTGGCGGCAGTATTGGCGGCAGCGGTTGTGACTTTCATTTGAGGAGGAAATTATGGAGCTGATCATTGGAGGGGCCTATCAGGGAGCCCTTGCATATGCACAGGAGCTTTTTGAAGAACTGCAGTGGGTAGATGGAAGAAGCTGCAGTGAAGAAGAGCTGATGCAGGCTCAAGGAGTCAGTGATTTTCAGGAATATATCCGGCGGATGATGGAACAGGGAATCTCTGTCGATGATCTGGCCGGGCGTTTATATGAGAGGAATCCCAAGCTTATTATTGTTACCTGCGAGGTGGGCTGCGGCGTGGTGCCTGTGGACGCATTTCTCCGGAAATACCGGGAAAAAACAGGCAGGATCTGCACGGAGCTGGCCGGGAAGTCCTCCCGGGTGCACCGGGTGGTATGTGGGATCGGAAAGGTGATAAAAGATGCTTAGGCTGCTGTTGATCCGTCATTCGATGACGGAAGGAAATCTAAAAAAACGCTATATCGGAAAAACAGATGAACCGTTGTGCCCAGAAGGAATCCGCCTGATCCAGGATGTTTTTTATCCGGAGGTGCAAGAGGTCTTTGTCAGTCCCATGCGCCGGTGTGTGCAGACGGCGGGGATTCTCTATCCCGAACACCGTCTGCATATCATCGATGAGCTGGCAGAATGTGATTTCGGCGAATTTGAAAACAAGAATTATCTGGAGTTGTCCGGAAACCCAAACTACCAGGAATGGGTGGACAGCGGGGGTGTGCTTCCATTTCCCGGAGGGGAAAGCCGGGAGGAATTTAGGTGGCGTTGCCTGAACGGTTTTCAGAAGGTAGTCTATAATTGCATGCATCAGGGTGTGATATCTGCTGCACTGGTGGTTCATGGAGGGACTATCATGAATGTGATGGAGACTTTTGCAGTGCCTGGCCGGTCCTTTTTTGAATGGCATGTGAAAAATGGCTGCGGCTACGCGGTGGAGCTGGAAGAAGAATTGTGGAAAAAGAACCGGGAGGAGCTTCGGCTTTTGGGACGGATCCCCCGGGGCTTGACGGTCCATACGCAACTTTAGAGCTATGCTATAGGGGCATGATCACGATACTGGTGATCATGCCTTTGTTGCTGTTTACCGGACCGCAGTCAGTAGTTTTTCCAAGGGAGACATGATATACTGGGATGTGATTGAAAATGTAAGAAAAATGTCAGTTTCTTATTAAAAAAATCTCTGATTTCTTTGGTAATATAATGACAGACAGCAAGGATGGCAGGAACAACCGGCAATGAACGGGTCCTGTGCGTAAAACGAGGTGGATAAGATGGAGACTTATGGAATTTTAGTGGTGGATGATGATAAAGAGATTGTCCGGTCGCTTAGCAAGCTTTTGGAGCTGGAGGGTTACCGGGTGTACAAAGCTTATGACGGGCTGGAGGCTTTGGAGCTTCTCATGGCGGAAAAGGTACATCTGATCCTTCTGGATGTGATGATGCCAAAGTTAAACGGGCTGTCCGCTTTGATGAAGATACGGGAGCAGAATAACATACCCATCATCATGCTTTCTGCCAAGACAGAGGAAAGTGATAAGGTGCTGGGACTGTCCATGGGAGCTGACGATTATGTGACGAAGCCATACAATACGGCGGAGCTCATGGCAAGGGTGAAATCCCAGCTTCGCCGGTATTTTTCCCTGGGAGCTGCGGCGGCGGTCCGGGATGAGAACCTTTTGACCAATGGGGGCTTGAGCCTTAACAAAAATACGAAGGAGCTGACTGTGGACGGGGAGCCGGTGCGGCTGACGGCCACGGAATATAAGATTATGGAGCTCTTGATGGCGCATCCGGGTTATGTCTTTTCGGCGGAGGAGATTTATGACCAGGTGTGGCAGGAAAATGCCTATGGAGTGGAAAACACGGTCATGGTACATATCCGGCGGATCCGGGAAAAAATCGAGATCACTCCGAAAAATCCAAAATATCTGAAGGTGGTGTGGGGAATTGGCTATAAAATTGAAAAAATTGACTGAAACGAAAAGCGGAAAAACGATTTTCATAGGATGGAAATTGAAAAAATTGACTGAAACGAAAAGCAGGAAAATGATTTTCATAGGATGGATGCTTCTTTTCCTATTTTTTGCGGATATTCAGTATTTGATTCGGGATTGGCGTTCCGTTTCCTGGTATGGTCCCTATGTGAAGCGAAACTGTGGGGCAGCCTTGGCGGTCCTTTTGGTGGTAAGCCTTTTATTAGCCATCTGGCTGGTTAGAGGGACACGCCGGATTTGGAAGGAGTTTCTGCCGGAGAGAGGCACATATTTGCCGGAAAGACTAGAGGCGGAGCATGACAGGCAGCAGCCCTGGTGGGAGAAAGCACCTGTGGAGCTGCTGGTGCTGGTTACATTGATTGGGGCTGGCTTCTCGAGCTCTCTGTTGATTCACAAAGGACGTTACAGCATCGATTGGTATAATTCACTCTTTGATTTATTCCGGAGTCTTTTCTTACAGCAGATGTTTTTTGCTTTGTCAGGGGGGCTGTTTTTGGCCGGACTTGTGCTGCTGTTGGTCAGATACCGCAAGGGTTTGCTCAAGGATACCTCGCTGGTATGCAAAGAAATCCGGTATTATAAGAACCGGACGGGATTGGAAAAACAATTGCTGGATCAAAACCGGCTGTTTGCAGGAGCCGGTCTTGTGAGCGGGGTTGTAGTGTTAGGTGTGGAGCTCTGGCTGGTTTTTGAATATGGCCTCGAGGTGGCGCTTTTGCTTTTGGCAGGTATTTTGACGGCAGTGATGCTGTTTGTGATCCTGCGCAGCTATCTGCACAATTCCCTGGCCAGTCATACGGGGAAGCTGCTCCGGCAGATTCATGCCATGGCTCAGGGAGAGGAGGTGCCAAGAGATGCCGGTCTTCCGGAGGATTCCCTGCTTTATGAGGCCGCCTGTGAACTAGAACATATTGAGGATGCCATGAAAAAAAGCGTGGAAAAGCAGGTACAGGCGGAACGGCTGAAGATCGATCTGATCACTAATGTTTCCCACGACCTGAAGACTCCGCTCACATCTATGGTAGGTTATACGGACCTTTTGAAAAAAGAGGAGCTCAGTGCGGCGGCCGCGGATTACGTGGATATCATATCCGTCAAACAGGAGCAGCTTAAGGAAATGATCCAGGATCTGTTTGAATTGTCCAAAGCCACCAGCGGGGCAGAGCAGCTGCAGATGGAGACCCTGGATATGAAGAAGCTTTTAGAGCAGATCATGGGAGATATGGAGGATGCCGTCACAGAGAGCAGTCTGGATATCCGGGCAGATTATGGCAAGGAGCCATTGCTTTTCCTGGGAGACAATAAGAAAATGTACCGGGTGGTGCAGAATCTCTTGGAAAATGTGTTGAAATATTCCATGGCGGGGACCAGAGTTTACATTGAGACAGGGCGTCTGGCCGGGAAGATCTATATGACTATGAAAAATATATCGGCGTACGAAATGAATTTTGCGCCGGAGGAGGTCATGGAGCGCTTTGTCAGGGGAGACATAGCAAGAACGACTAAGGGGCATGGCTTGGGTCTTGCCATCGCTTCCAGCTTTGCGAAAAATATGGGAGGGGAGCTCCTTGTGGAAGTGGACGGTGATTTATTTAAGGCGACGCTTCTTTTTCCGGAAGCAGTCAGGGAAAAGGACGAACCAGCAGTTTGAATAGGAGGAGGATTATGGATCGGATTTCAGTGATCATACCGTGCTATAACGAAGAAGAAGCGATACCTGTATATTACCAGGCCATGAAAAAGGTCATGGAATCCATGAAAAAGGTGATCTTTGAGCTGTTGTTTGTGGATGACGGCTCCACAGATGGAACGCTCCCGGCCATGCGTTTCTTGGCTGCGCGGGATTCCCGGTGCCGGTATCTGTCATTTTCCAGGAATTTCGGAAAGGAGGCGGCGATGTATGCCGGACTTTCCAAAGCTAAGGGAGATTTTGTGACGGTGATGGATGTGGATTTGCAGGATCCGCCCAGCCTGCTGCCTAAGATGTATGAGCTGCTAAAAGAAGGAACCTGCGGCTGCGTGGCCGCGCGCCGTATGCGCAGGACAGGGGAAGGAAGGCTGAAATCCTTTTTGTCCGACAGCTTCTATCAGGTGATGAAACGCCTTACGAAGACAGACATCAAAAGCGGTGCCAGGGATTACCGGCTCATGTGCCGCCCGATGGTGGATGCCATTTTGGAAATGAGCGAATACAACCGTTTTACCAAGGGTATTTTCGAGTGGGTGGGCTTTGAAACTCAGTGGCTGGAATATGACTACGAGGACCGGTGCGCAGGGGAAACCAAATGGCCCCTTCGGAAGCTGTTTGCTTATGCGTTGGAAGCGGTCACTGGATTTTCCACGGCTCCTTTGTCTTTTGCATCCGCAGCGGGGATTTTCTTTCTTCTGGTGTCCGTGGGGATGCTGGCTGTCCTGCTGTTTCAGACAGTGGTAGTGGGCGTTCAGGTGCCGGGATGGGCTTCTGTAGTCTGCCTTTTGCTTTTCATTGGCGGGATTCAGCTGATTTGTACCGGGATTGTGGGACTTTATTTGTCCAAGACATATCTGGAGACAAAGCACCGGCCCATATACATTTTGAAAGAGGCCAGCCTGACATCAGTGGGGCTTTCCAAATGCTCTAGCAGCGAGAGGCGGGCGTAAGATGAAAAAAATGAGGAATGTTTCGCCATTTTGGATGAGTCTTTTGCTGTTTGCATCTGCTGTTTTATTCTGTTGGATCTTTGTGCTGCAATATGGCATTTTCGGCTCCAAAGTGGATTGGCTGAGCCAGCACAGCGTATTGGCGGATTATTTCCGTACACGGTTTTATGCCACAGGGAACCTCTTCCCGGATTTTGCATGGAATCTGGGAGGAGGCCAGAATATCTACAATTTTTCTTATTATGGATTGTTTGGTCCGCAGATTCTTCTATCTTATCTCTTACCCTTTCTTCCCATGGATCTCTATCTTATGATTTCCAATATCCTGATTTATGGTGGGACTGTGGTTCTTTTTTACCGTTGGCTGTGTAATAAGAAGCTAGATCCGGGGATCTGTGCCGGGACTGCCTTTCTGTTCGCCCTAGGGGCACCCCTGTTGTTTCACTTTTATAATCAGCTGATGTTCGTGAATTATATGCCATTTTTATGTCTGGGACTCATGGGCGTGGACCGCCATTTTGATCAAAAGGAAGGGGCATTGTTTTTTCAAAGAGACGGGATGTTGGTGGCTGCGGTCACGGGGATGCTTTTTACCAGTTATTATTTCAGTATCGGCGGTCTGCTGGCGCTAGGAATCTATTGGCTGTCTGAATATGGAAAACGGAATGTGTGCATTCAAGCAGCCAGGTTTTTCAAGGACAGTTTCCACTTTTTCCTCCCTTTGGTGCTTGCGGTGCTGCTTGCGGGAATTTTACTGGTGCCCACGGCCGCCTCCATCGCTTCGGGAAGAGCAGGGGGAGCTCCGGTATGGAGCACCATGACGGCGGCAGGCTTTGTAAAGGAAATGCTGCTCCCCCGGTTTACGGCTCTGCGCTTTTTGTATACCCCTTATGGGATTGGCTTATCCGCTCTGAGTCTAGTAGCCTTGATTGACGGCCTTTTGTTGGGGAAAGGGTGGCGGGAGCGATTGTTTCCGGGGCTTTTGCTGTTCTTTTTGACAATGCCTTTGTTTGGCTATCTGTTAAATGGGGGCCTATATGCCAAGGATAAGGTCTTTCTTCCCTTTTTGCCGCTGTTATGCCTGCAGACGGCCCTCTACCTGCAAAATAGCAAGGAGCGGGAAAAGCCGAGGAGACGATGGGAGTGGCTGCCCTATGCCGCCGCCTGTTTCCTGGTGGTCTCTGCCAGGCACCAGAAAAATTTTGGAAAGTACTGGGGCTTGGTTTTGCTGGATATTGGACTTATGGCTTTTTTGTTCTGGCAGTGGAGGCGAAGACAGGGAATTCCCTGGCCCCTCGTGCTCTCCTGTGTGCTCCTTTTTGGGAGCGGATGGGTGGTGAACAAAACCAGGGATGTGATGGTACCGGAAAAGGATTATAAAAAGCTTACAGATGCTTCTATGGCAGAGACGGTGAGCCATACATTAAAAGGAACCAAAGAATGCTGCCGAATGGAGCAGTATGGGGATGGGGAGATGAATCTGGCAAATATTAACCGGGTGCTGGATATCCGTCAGAACCTCTCGTCGGTGTATGCCTCCAGCAGCAATCAGGCGTATGACCGATTCCGGAAGGAAAAATTCGGACTCCATGCGGCTTTCCGTAATGTGATGATGCAAAACGGCACGGACAATCCTTGTTTTCTGCATTTTATGGGGGTGAAATATCTGCTGACGGATCATCCGATCGCAGGCTATGAGCATCAAAAGGGCGGGGAAACGAACAACCTTTGGCAGGCGGTAGAAGCTGCTCCTCTTTTTTATGTGACGGATCAGACGGTGGGAGAGGATGCTTATGAAAAACTGCCATTTCCAGAGAGCCAGACAGCGCTTTTAAAAGCGGCCGCCGTGCCGGAGGAAAAAGACTTAGCTGGACAGCAGAGGCGTGACAAGCAGCTTCTTGGACAGAGGGATTTTGCCAGATGCGTGTTGCAGCTTCCACTGTTGGAAAATGAGAATCTCTCCATTGTCCCATTGCCCGAGGGCTATGAAATAGCGGTGAAGAAAAAGACGAAGGTGCAGGCCGAGGTGACGGGCGGCCGGACCGGGGATGAGCTGTTCGCCTTATCCTTTGCCGTGGAAAACTTAGAACCAAAGCAGGATATGTATATCCGGGTGGAGGAGCAGACGAACCGGCTCACTTCGACGGAACATGTCTATGCCAACCATAATACCTTGTTCCGCTATACGGTGACCCGGGCGACGGACCGGGAGACTGTGGAGCTTTTGCTGGGGCCGGGCCATTACCGCTTGAAGGATCTCCAGGCTTTTACCGGGAACCTTCCGATAGAGGAGGAAGCGCGCTTGTATAGCCGGCCCATGAAGACGGATCCGGAGGGGCTTCTCGCCTATGGGGGTGACGGGGTCACTGGCACTGTCCGGGCCGGGGAAGGTTCCTATCTCATCACCAGTATTCCCTATGATGAAAATTTTACGGTGCTGATCGATGGAAAACAGACGGAGACGATTCCGGTCAATACCGCGTTTCTAGGCGCAAAGCTTTCTCCGGGCACGCATCGTATTTCCGTGGAATACCATGCTCCCGGCCAAAAAGCAGGTGCCGCCTTCAGCCTGGTGGGGCTGGTGCTGTTAGGGGGATGTCTTCTGATTCGAAAATACAGGGGATGAATCGTGGGTTTTCTTTGGCTATCTGCTTCTAGGCCAAAAGGGGAGGCTGGCAGATATTGTCCTCATAGACAGACTTGTGATAGCGAGTCTGAAAATCCAGTGCTTACGAAGACTTATGCGTGAAGGTTCTCCTGAACGCATGTAGTCGTAGTTGGCACTTAGTTGAAGAGGAGCGTGCGTCTGTCGCAGGAGGACAATATCTGCCAGAGTCATCTTCTGCCTCGGTCCTTTTCTAATAAAAATAGATAAAAAATTATCCACTATTTTGGTAAACTGGCTGAAATTACAAAAAAAGTGAGAATACCAAAAAGATTTTGTATAAAAGTATTGAAATTGGATTCCTCCGATGGTAAACTTGAAATTAAAGAAGTACAGGATACGTACGTAACATTCGTACCCAGGCAAAAAGGAGGATAACCATATGCTTATTATTGGTAATGGCAGAACAATTACACGGGACGCATCCAACCCATTCATCGAGAACGGTGCAGTGGCAGTGGATGGTAACACCATAGTGATGGTGGGGGTAACTGATGAGGTGAAGAAGGCATATCCGGATGCGGAATATGTGGATGCCAAAGGTGGAGTTATCATGCCCGCGTTTATCAACGCCCATGAGCATATTTACAGTGCCTTTGCCCGAGGTCTTTCCATAAATGGATATGATCCCAAAGGATTTTTGGATATCTTAGACGGCATGTGGTGGACCATTGACCGCCATCTGACCCTGGAACAGACGAAGCTTTCTGCATATGCAACCTATATCGATTCCATTAAAAATGGTGTGACAACAGTTTTTGACCATCATGCCAGCTTCGGACATATCACCGGAAGTCTTTCTGCCATTGAAGAAGCAGCGAAGGATCTGGGCATCCGCACCTGTCTGTGCTATGAGATTTCCGACCGGGACGGCATGGATAAGGCCAGAGAATCCGTGATGGAGAACGTGAATTTTATCAAGCATGCGAAGGAGGATGACAGCGATATGCTGGCAGCGATGATGGGCATGCATGCATCCTTTACCATTTCCGATGAGACTATGGCGATGTGCAATGAACTGATCCCTGAGGGCGTAGGCTATCACATCCACGTGGCAGAGGGCATTGAAGATCTCCACGACTGTCTGAAGAAGCACGGCAAGAGGATCGTGGACCGGCTGATGGACTGCAATATTTTAGGGGAGAAGACCCTTCTTGCCCATTGTATTTATGTGAATGACCACGAGATGGATCTGATCCGGGATACGGATACGATGGTGGTGCACAATCCGGAATCTAACATGGGCAACGCCTGCGGCTGCCCGCCCACCATGGCTATTGTCCATAAGGGGATCTTGACAGGACTGGGCACGGACGGCTATACCCATGATATGACAGAGTCCTATAAAGTGGCCAACGTGCTGCATAAGCACCATCTGTGCGATGCCAATGCCGCCTGGGGAGAGGTTCCGCAAATGCTGTTCGAAGGAAATGCCAGGATCGCTAACCGGTATTTTAAGAAGACGCTGGGTGTTCTCAAAGAGGGGGCAGCGGCAGATGTGATTGTGGTGGATTATGATCCGCTGACACCAATGCACGCAGATAACGCAAACAGCCATATCCTGTTCGGCATGTGCGGCAAACAGATGGTGACCACTGTCTGCAACGGCAAAGTCCTGATGAAGGACAGGGAGCTTTTGGTGGCGGATGAAGCGAAGATGATGGCGGACTGCCGTCAGGCCGCAAAAGAGCTGGCAGACGATATCAACAGCAGATAGAGGATTAGGAGGATAGAGATCTCATGAGTGATATTATGACATGTATGTCCTTTGGACATTTGATGGATTGGGTTTTAGAAGAAAAGAAGAATAAGGGGAGTGTTTTCGGACTGCATCGTCCCTATGTGGCGGATACCGCCAAGAAGATGGACATTTTTGACCGGAAGCTGGAGACGCCCATCGGTCCGGCAGCCGGCCCGCATACACAGCTGGCGCAGAATATCATCGCTTCCTATTATGCAGGGGCCAGATTTTTTGAGCTGAAGACGGTGCAGATTATGGATGGCGCGGAGCTGTCTGCCTGCGTGAACAAGCCATGCATCCTGGCGGAGGATGAGTGCTATAACTGTGAGTGGTCTACCGAGCTCTATGTGCCGCAGGCGATGGAAGAATATATCAAGGCTTGGTTTGTGCTCCATGTGATCGCCAAGGAATTTGGCCTGGGCGACAGCGATGGATTTCAGTTTAACATTTCCGTGGGCTACGATCTGGAGGGAATCAAATCCCCGAAGATCGACAACTTTATTGAGACCATGAAGGATGCGGCAGGCAGTGGAATTTTCCAGGAATGCCGTCAGTGGCTGATCGATCATGCGGACCGTTTTGAGGTCTTCACCAAAGAAGATGCAGAAGCGATTCCGTCTCAGATTTGCAATTCCGCCACGATTTCTACCCTGCACGGATGCCCTCCGGGAGAGATTGAGAGCATTGCCAATTATCTGTTTAAGGTAAAACAGATGAATACCTTTATCAAATGTAATCCCACCCTGTTGGGTTATGAATTTGCCAGAAAGACCATGGATGATATGGGCTACGACTATATGGCCTTTGGGGACTTCCATTTCCTGGATGACCTGCAGTATGCCGATGCGATCCCGATGTTCCGCCGTCTGATGGCGCTATCTGAAGAATTGGGCCTGGCCTTTGGCGTGAAAATCACCAATACCTTCCCTGTGGATGTAACCAGAGGAGAGCTTCCCAGCGAAGAGATGTATATGTCAGGAAAATCCCTGTTTCCGCTGTCCATTTCTCTGGCGGCGAAGCTGTCCCGTGAATTTGACGGAAAGCTGCGCATCGCTTATTCCGGCGGCGCGGATTATTATAATATTGACCGGATCGTGGAAACTGGCGTGTGGCCGGTGACGGTGGCTACGACCTTGCTTAAACCAGGCGGTTATCAGCGTCTGACCCAGATGGCAGATAAGCTCATGAAGGATGGCGTGGCGCCGTTTAACGGAATCGACGTGGAACGTCTGGAGAAGCTGGCTGCCGATGCGAAGGCGGATGTCCATCATGTGAAGAGCATCAAGCCGCTGCCTAACCGCAAGAATGACAAAGAGGTTCCGCTTTTGGACTGCTTCTTTGCTCCGTGTATCGAGGGCTGCCCGATCCATCAGGACATCACCAATTATCTGAAGCTTTCCGGTGAAGGAAAGTATGCGGACGCGCTCCGGGTGATCTTGGATAAGAACCCGCTGCCGTTTATCACTGGAACCCTATGTGCCCATAACTGTATGAATAAATGTACCCGTAACTTCTATGAGGAGCCGGTGGATATCCGCGGCACGAAGCTAAAAGCCGCCAAGGCAGGCTACGAAGAAGTGATCGGACAGATCAAAGAAGGCACCAGGGACGGCAAGAAAGTGGCTGTTGTGGGCGGAGGCCCGGCCGGTATGGCAGCGGCTTATTTCCTGGCAAGAGCCGGCGCAGCTGTGACGATTTTCGAGAAAAAGGATTCCTTAGGGGGCGTGGTCCGTCATGTGATCCCGGGATTCCGCATTCCGACGGAAGATATTGAGAAGGATGTTTCTTTCCTTAGAAAATTAGGCGTGGAAATCAAGACCAATACAGAGATCACCTCCGTGGCTGACGTGAAGGACCAGGGATACGATGCAGTGATCCTGGCGGTGGGCGCTTCCAAGCCGGGGACCTTGAAGCTGGAAAAAGGAGAGACGGTCAATGCTCTGTCCTTCCTGGCGGAATTTAAGGAAAAAGACGGCAAGCTGGATCTTGGGAAAAATGTGGTAGTCATCGGCGGCGGCAATACCGCCATGGATACGGCCAGGGCAGCAAAACGTACGGCCGGTGTGGAAAATGTCTATCTGGTGTACCGCCGTACCAAGAGATATATGCCGGCAGCTGAGGATGAGTTATTGGAAGTATTGGAAGATGGCGTAATATTCAAAGAATTGCTTTCTCCGGTGAGTCTGGAAGACGGTGAGCTGCTGTGCAAGAAAATGGTTCTGGGCAGCATGGACGCTTCTGGCAGAGCCAGTGTCACCGAAACAGAAGAAGTGGAAAAGGTACCTGCAGATACGGTAATTGTGGCAGTGGGCGAACAGGTTCCCACAGAATTCTACGAAGCCAACGGCATTGCGGTCAATGAAAGAGGCAAAGCGAAAGTCAATGACAAGACCTTAGAGTCCAGCGTGGCTGGTGTCTATGTGGCTGGAGACGGCGCAGGCGGAGCAGCTACGATCGTAGAAGGCATTGCAGATGGCATGAAGGCAGCCGAGGCGATCCTGGGTGCGGAAGTGAAATCTGTGTATCCGGTAGTGGGCGAAGAAGAAAAATGTTACAGTAAGAAGGCAGTTTTGGTGGAAGCTGATCAGGTGGAGAACCAAAGTGAACGTTGTCTTACCTGCAATAAGGTCTGCGAGAACTGTGTGGATGTGTGTCCGAACCGAGCGAATGTTTCCATCAAGGTTCCGGGTATGGAGATGAACCAGATCATCCATGTGGACTATATGTGCAACGAGTGTGGCAACTGTAAGAGTTTCTGTCCTTATGCCAGCGCTCCGTACAAGGACAAATTTACATTATTTGCCAGCGAGGAGCATATGGCGGACAGCAAAAATGACGGATTTGTAGTCCTGGATCCAAAGACGAAAAAATGCAAGGTGCGTTTCCTGGGAAATATTGTGGACTGCAAGGCGGACGATCCCGCGGATCCTCTGTATGAGGGACTTCGCCGTCTGATCTGTGCCGTATGTGAAGATTATCCGTATTTGTTGATGAAAGAATAGAAAAGTGCTATTGGGGGACGGGAAGCTTGCCGTCCCCTGCTGGTATCGCCAGGAAAGTTCTTTTGGCTTTTTTGGCTATGGAGGTAGCAGAATGTATCATTTTTGGGTGAATGACCGGGAATACCAAGTGGAAGAGGATCAGAAGCTTTTGCGTTTCCTACGGGACGTATGCGGCCTGAAATCTGTTAAAGACGGCTGCAGTGAAGGCGCCTGCGGCACATGCCATGTGCTCATCGACGGCAAAGCGACAAAAGCCTGCGTGCCCAAGCTTTCTAAGCTGGAGGGCAAGCATATTCTCACCATTGAAGGATTTTCGGAGGAAGAGAAGGAAATTTTTGTCCGGGCCTTTGGAGAGGCGGGAGCGGTGCAGTGCGGTTTTTGCATCCCAGGTATGGTGATCAGTGCTAAGGGCCTGATTGACCAAAACTCGGACCCGACGCGGGCGGAGGCAGCAGAGGCCATCAAAAACAATATCTGCCGCTGTACCGGCTATAAAAAGATCATAGATGGCATTCTATTGGCGGCAAAATACAAAAGAGAGGGAGTGCCTGCCAAGCCAAAGTACAGTTGGAAATTGGGAGAGCGGGTGCCCCGGGTGGATGTCCGGGAAAAAGTGCTGGGGTATGGGGAATATCCCGACGACGTGGAAGTGGAAGGGATGATCTACGGCAGTGCCCTTAGGTCTGCTTATCCCAGGGCCTTGGTAAAAGCCATCCATACGGAGAAGGCCGAAGCCCTGCCAGGTGTGGTGGCGGTGCTCACGGCGAAGGATATTCCTGGGAGCGTAAAGGTAGGACATCTGAAGCAGGATTGGGATACGATGATCCCTGTGGGAAAAATCACTCATTATTTGGGAGACGCGGTGGCATTGGTGGCGGCGGAGACGCCGGAGCTGGTGGAAGAAGCCAAAGCACTGATCGAAGTGGAATATGAACCCTTGGAGATGGTCAGGGATCCCTTTGAAGCGATGAAAGAGGATGCGCCAAAAGTACATGGCGATGGCAATCTTCTGGCCCACTGGCACGTGAAGCGAGGTGACGCCAAGGAAGCCATTGCCCGTTCCAAACATGTGCTTTCTCAGAAATTCTATACGCCGTGGACGGAGCATGCGTTTCTGGAGCCGGAATGCGCGGTGGCGATGCCTGAGGGTGACGGAGTGCTCATTTACTCCACAGACCAGGGCGTCTACGATACCCAGCACGAATGTATGGAAATGCTGGGTCTGCCCGCAGAAAAGGTAAAGGTGAGGAATAAGCTGGTAGGCGGCGGCTTTGGCGGCAAAGAGGACGTGACGGTGCAGCATCACGCGGCGCTGATTGCCTATTTGACGAAACGTCCGGTGAAGGTGAAGCTGACCCGGGCGGAGAGCATTCTCATCCATCCGAAACGCCATCCCATGCATATGGAATTTACCATGGGCTGCGATGAAAACGGAATCATTCAGGGTGTGGAAGCGACAGTCATTGCCGATACCGGAGCCTATGCCTCTTTAGGTGGGCCAGTGCTCCAGCGGGCTTGTACCCATGCGTCCGGCCCTTATAATTACCAGAATTTCGAGATTGACGGCAAGGCATATTATACCAACAATCCGCCGGCCGGCGCTTTCCGTGGCTTTGGCGTGACACAGACGTGTTTTGGTGTGGAGATGCTGTTGACGAAGATGGCCGGCGAGGTAGGAATTTCGCCCTGGGAGATCCGTTACCGCAATGCGATCCGTCCGGGACAGGAGCTGCCCAATGGCCAGATCGCGGATGCTTCCACTGGATTGGCGGAGACACTGGAAGCGGTGAAGGAGATTTATGAGAGCAGTCCTTATGCCGGAATTGCCTGTGCGATGAAAAATGCAGGCGTGGGTGTGGGGCTTCCCGACTGGGGCCGCTGCCGTCTCTATGTGAAGGACGGCGTGGTACAGATCCACGCAGGGGCATCCTGCATCGGACAGGGACTGGGAACCGTGCTGGTACA
Organism: Blautia sp.; assembly: GCA_050944615.1. Classification (GTDB taxonomy): domain Bacteria; phylum Bacillota; class Clostridia; order Lachnospirales; family Lachnospiraceae; genus Blautia_A. The sequence continues at coordinate 43,159 of JBMNRL010000017.1, read as the reverse complement.
GATGGTCAGCGAACGTCTGGGCCTTCGCCGGGAGCAAATATACTATGACGCTTCCAATACCTATGATGCGCCGGATTCCGGAACCACCTCAGGTTCCAGACAGACTCTGGTCACCGGCGAGGCCGCTCTTAGGGCCTGCGATCAATTGAAAGAAGCGTTGGCCTCCCATACATTGGAGGAGTTGGATGGAACCGAATATCTGGGCGAATATCTGGCGAAGACCGATCCGATGGGGAGCGACGTGAAAAATCCGGTATCCCATGTGGCCTATGGTTTTGCTACACAGGTCTGCCTGTTAAATGAGGACGGCACGGTGGCGAAAATCGCAGCTGCCCATGATGTGGGCAAGGCGGTGAACCCGCTCTCTGTGGAAGGCCAGATTGAGGGCGGCGTGATCATGTCCATGGGGTTTGCATTGACAGAAAAATACCCGTTAAAGGATTGCAAACCTACGGCAAAATATGGTACACTAGGATTATTAAAAGCGACCAAGGTGCCCGATGTGGAAAGCATCATTGTGGAAAAAGAAGGGCTGAATGTGGCTTGCGGAGCCATCGGGATCGGAGAGATCACATCTATCCCTACAGCTCCTGCGATAGCTGGTGCTTATTACCGCTTGGATGGGGAGTACCGCACAAGTCTTCCGCTTGTGAACACTCCTTATGAGAAGAAATAGTTAGCAACTGAATGACAGAAAAAAGCATGGTTCAAAGCCGGATTTTCGTCCTGAGGAGAACACGAGGTTCTCAGGGAAAGTCCGGCTTTTTTTATTATATAGGAAAGTTTTTTGAACTTTCCTATATAATAAAAAAAGCCCTCCGGGCAGGATGCGCACAGATGCAAGAGGGAAATGCATCTGGCGCGCAAAGCTGCCAAGCCCCTCAAGGATTGAGGGAGGGGGAGTTTGAGGTGGGCTTGACGACTTTGTTCTTTCATAGTATAGGAAAGTCCTTTGAACTTTCCTATACAATAAAAAGCCAGGTATTGTCCTCCTGCGGCAGGCGCACGCTCTTTTTTCGTTAAGTGCCAACTGTGGCTACATGCGTTCCGAAGAGACTTTACGCACAGGATTGTATTGTGGAAAAAGAAGGATGCCGTATCTATTTCCATAGTTTTATATAGGAATTCCGGGGGGAATCTCCGATATAATAGAAAATAAAAAAGAAGAAGGTGAGAGTATGATTGGAAAGAGTATTCCAAGAGTAGACGCTTATGAGAAAGTCACGGGCCGGGCGAAATTTACAGATGACCTGGCGCCGGCGAAGTGTCTGGTAGCAAAGGTATATCATGCAAAGATCGGCAACGGCCGGGTCGTGTCCATAGATACCAGCGCGGCAGAAGCCTTGGATGGCGTAGTGAAGGTAGTGACCTTCCAAGACGTACCGAATCATTGCTTTCCCACCGCAGGCCATCCCTGGTCCGTGGAGGAAGCGCATCAGGATGTGGCGGACCGTCCGCTTCTGACTGACCGGGTACGTTATTATGGCGATGACATCGCGGCAGTGGTGGCGGAGGATGAAGTGGCAGCCGCGCGTGCGTTAAAGCTCATCAAAGTGGAATATGAAGAGTATCCGGTCCAGATCCATCCTAAGGAATCCATGAAGGGGACGAATCCTCCGCTTCATGAGGAGCATCCGGACAACGTCCTGGCGAAGAGTAATTATGAGATCGGGGATGTGGATCAGGCCATGGCACAGGCGGATCTTGTGGTGAAAAAAAGCTACCGCACGCCGATGGTACAGCACTGTCATATTGAAAATCCGATTTCTTATGCCTATATGGAAAAAGGCCGGGTGGTCGTGGTCAGCTCCACACAGATCCCCCATATCGTGCGCCGGGTCGTCGGTCAGGCGCTGGGGATTCCCTGGGGAAAGGTACGGGTTCTCAAGCCATATATCGGCGGGGGCTTTGGCAATAAGCAGGATGTGCTCTATGAGCCGCTCAATGCCTTTTTGACGACACAGGTAGGCGGCCGTCCGGTGAAGCTGGATTTGAGCCGGGAGGAGACTTTTGCCAATACCAGAAGCCGTCATTCCATCGAATACGAGGTGGCAGTGGGGGTGGATCAGGCTGGCGTATTGATAGCCAAGGATATGCATGCATATTGCAATCAGGGCGCTTATGCCTCCCATGGCCATGCGATCTGTGCCAATGGCCTCACCGCCTGGAGACTGCAGTATGCTTGTCCCAATATCCGGGGAGAGGGCTATACAGTTTATACCAATACTCCCACGTCCGGAGCTATGCGCGCCTATGGGATTCCGCAGGCGGCCTTTGTCATTGAAGCGCTTATGGATGACACCGCTTTGGCTTTGCATATGGATCCGCTGGAATTTCGCCGGAAAAACCTGATCCATGGTTATTATAAGGATGCTTATTTGGCTCCCATCGAGGCTGCCACCAATGGAATCCTGGATTGTCTGGAAAAAGGCGCTGCCCATATCCATTGGGAAGAAAAAAGAGCCAAATACCAAGGACAGACGGGAAATCTGCGCCGTGGAGTCGGCATGTCACTCTTTTGCTATAAAACAGGGGTATGGCCCATTTCTTTGGAAATTGCGGGCGCCAGGATCGTTATGAATCAGGATGGAAGCGTGCAGCTTCAGCTGGGAGCTACGGAGATCGGTCAGGGCGCGGATACCGTATTTTCCCAGATGGTGGCGGAGACGCTGCATCTGAAGGTAGAGGATGTACATGTACAGACGGTACAGGACACGGATGTGACACCTTTTGATACGGGAGCGTATGCGTCCCGGCAGTCCTTTGTCACGGGCACGGCCGTTCGTGCCTGTGCGGAGCAGATGGCAGACAAGATTTTGGCTTATGCCAAGGTTCTGCTGCCGGAGGAAAAAGGGGAATTTACACTTCAGGAGGGTGGCATTTACTCCGGCGGAAGGCTTGTGATGACACTTCCGGAATTGGCCATGGAAAGCTATTACAGTTTACATAATTCTTCTGTGCTGACCGCGGAAACCTCTATGCAGATTAAGAAAAATACCATTGCCACCGGATGCTGTTTTGTTGAGGTGGAAGTGGATATTAAGCTGGGTAAGATTAAGATTTTAGATATCGTCAATGTCCATGACAGCGGCAGGCTTTTGAATCCACAATTAGCCGAGATGCAGGTACACGGCGGCATGTCCATGGGCATGGGCTACGGATTGAGTGAACAGATGCTCATTGATGAGAAGACCGGAAGGCTTCTCAATGGCACCTTGCTGGATTATAAATTGATGACGGCACAGGATACGCCGGATTTGACGGCGGATTTCGTGGAGCTTCAAGATCCTAACGGCCCTTACGGCAACAAAGCGCTGGGCGAGCCTCCGGCGATTCCGGGAGCACCGGCTATCCGAAATGCCGTACTTCATGCCACGGGAGTGGCCTTTGATGAGATCCCATTGACGCCGCAGCGTTTGATCGAAGGCTTTACAAAAGCGGGATTACTATAAGGAGGGGATGTTATGTATGATATTGAGAACTATTACAATGCCAGAACCGTGGAAGAGGCGGTAGAGCTTCTGCAAGCGCATCCCCAGGCCAGAGTCATCTGTGGAGGGAGCGACGTGCTGATCAAGATCCGGGAAGGAAAGTTTGCGGGAATCTCCCTGGTAAGCATCCGGGAGATCGAGAGCTTACAAGGAGTTCGGATGTTGGAGAACGGGGATATTTCCATCGGAGCAGCCACCACCTTTTCCCATATCACCAAGGATCCCATCGTGCAGAAATATCTGAATGTGCTGGGGGAGGCTGTGGACCTGGTGGGCGGTCCCCAGGTGCGCAACGTGGGCACCATCGGAGGTAACATTTGTAATGGCGCGGTCAGCGCAGACAGTGCGCCTACCGTCTTTTCCTATAATGCCCGTTTACACCTGCAGGGACCAAAGGGAGAACGAGTAGTGCCGGTGGAAGAGTTTTATCTGGGACCGGGACGTGTGGATCTTCGGCCCGGTGAGCTATTGACTGCTGTGGTCATCCCCAAGGAAGAATATGAAGGGTATCAGGGGCATTATATCAAATATGCCATGCGAAATGCCATGGATATCGCCACATTGAGCTGCAGCGTGGTCAGCAAGGTAAATCCGGCAGAAAAGGTGCTGGAAGATGTGCGGATTACCTTCGGCGTGGCGGCGCCAGTGCCTTACCGCTGCCGCCAGACAGAGGAGAAGGCGAAGGGAAGGCCTATCGGCGAAGAGCTGTATCGTCTGGTGGAGGAAGAAGTGAGGAAAGAGATCAATCCCAGGGACTCATGGAGGGCATCCAAGGCCTTCCGTCTGCAGATCGGCGGAGAGATTGCCAGGAGAGCGCTGAAACAGTCCATAAAAAATGCAGGAGGTGAAGGCTTATGAAAAAGCAGCTGGAGCTGGTAAGATGTGTGGTAAACGGCAAAGAAGTGGAAGAGTATGTGGATGTCCGGGAATCTCTGCTGGATATGCTGCGTAACCGTCTGGGCCTTACTTCTGTGAAAAAGGGGTGTGAAGTGGGAGAATGCGGAGCCTGCACCGTGATCATTGACGGAGAAACCGTGGATTCCTGCATCTATATGGCGGTCTGGGCCAACGGGAAAAATATCCGCACTCTGGAAGGCCTGGAGAAAAATGGCACCCTCACCAGGATTCAGGAGGCCTTCATTGAAGAAGGAGCGATTCAATGTGGATTCTGTACACCCGGCTTTGTGATGTCCGCCACGGTGCTTTTGGAGCGGGGAGAGCCTCTCTCCCGGGAAGCCATCAAAAAGCATATGTCCGGGAATCTCTGCCGCTGTACGGGGTATCATAATATTGTCAATGCGGTGGAAAAAGTGATGAAAGAAAATGAGGCGGGGAAATCTTAATGAAAAATGTAATCATAGTCAGAGGCGGCGGTGATATTGCCAGCGGTGTGATCCATAAGCTACATAGGAGCCGCTTCCCTGTGCTGATATTGGAGTGTGCACAGCCCACCGCCATCCGGCGGGAGGTCTCCTTTTGCGAGGCTGTCTATGATGGGGAATCCTTTGTGGAGGGAGTGCTTTGTGAGAAGATCGCAGACATTTCTGAGTGTGAGGAGGTTTGGAAAAAAGGGGAAATTCCTCTCTTGGTGGACGCAGCAGGGGACAGCATCCGGCAGATGAAGCCTTTTGTCGTGGTGGACGCCATACTGGCGAAGAAAAATCTGGGTACGGCTATGGATATGGCGCCTCTCACCATTGGATTAGGACCAGGATTTACCGCGGGCGATGATGTGCATTATGCGATAGAGACCATGCGCGGGCATAATCTGGGCCGCATTATCGAAGAGGGGGAACCCATGCCCAATACCGGGATTCCGGGAGAAATCGGCGGTTACGGCGCCCAGAGAGTGATTCATGCGCCTTCCGGCGGAGTGTTTGAGGGAGTCCATAAGATCGGCGATTGGGTGGAGGCTGGACAGACGATTGCCAGAATCGGGAATGCTCCGGTTCCTGCTTCCATTACCGGCGTTTTGCGGGGGATCCTGCGGAACGGCCTGACGGTACCAGCGGGGATGAAGATGGCGGATATTGATCCCAGAAAAGGAGAAAAGGAAAATTGTTTCACGATTTCCGATAAGGCCCGGTGCATTGCCGGGAGTGTGCTGGAGCTGGTAGTTCGAGAGATGGGCTGAATGGCATCTTAGAAATAAAACAGGCGGTATGCGCCCCGTAGGGACGGCATATCGCCTGTTTTATTGTATAGGAAATGGCGTCCTATGAAATAAAAAGTACTCTGTGCAGGATCGGCTCTGTCAAAAGGAGTGATCTATTTGTCCACCTTTGATTGCCTCTATGTTTGCTGCAATTTTATCCGCAGGCCAATTCCACCATTTAAGTTCCAGAAGCTTAAGAATGGTATGTTCTGGAAAACGGGTACGGATAGGTTTTGCCGGTACGCCGCCGACAATCGTATATGGCGGGACATCCTTTGTCACTACAGCACGGGCGCCGATGACTGCTCCGTCTCCGATGGTAACACCGGCCATAATGACGGCCTCATATCCGATCCAAACATCATTGCCGATGATAATATCGCCCTTATTGTCCCATGCAGTGGTGATATTTGTTATGTCCAACCCCCATTCTTCATAAAAAATAGGAAAGGGATATGTGGACATGGAGCGCAGCGTATGGTTAGCGCTGTTGAACAAAAATTTAGCGCCACAAGCGATCGAACAAAATTTTCCGATGATCAGCTTCTCATGGTTGATGGGATAGTAGTATAACACGTTATTCTTTTCAAATTCCCGGGGATCGTTGACAAAATCATTATATATGGTGTAATCACCCACAACAATGGAAGGATCCGTCACCACATTTTTTAAATAAAGGGTTTCTTTCTCTTTGGTACGGGGATATATTTTTTTCTCCGATATAGTCATTTTAAATCCTCCTTATATGATTGGTTATGCGACTATACCGGTAATTACAATACAACGTTTCACCTTAACACCTCTTTCATTTTTTTATGTATTTTTTCCGCAGCTGTCGGAGTTTTAATCCGCAATGGATGAATAGGTAAAGATATAGGAGCAGCAGAACAGTAAACATGATAAATATTACATTCCCCAAAGGATCACTCCTCTCTATGCTTCTAAGGAGATTCGGCAGCAGGCAGCAGAAAAAGATGACCAGCAGCGGCAGCATACGGGTTTTGACAATATGGTTTACCATATCAATACGGGAGTTGGCATCGGAAAAAATTTCAATATCTTGTTCGGTATCTGTCTCTGACACTGGCTTGCGGAAATACAGCCACCCCACACAGCGATTAAAATACTCCCAACCATAGTCTTGGAAAATTTGGAAATAGTCACTGTTTTCCGTGTTGTTTTTATAATCCAGCCGGTAAACAACATCTTCCGGTGTACAGCTTTCAAAAATGTAGAAGCATGGTAAAACTGTTTTCACCAGTTTCCAGCCATTTTTATGCTGGCAGCGAAGAAAGATTTCTTCTTCCTCATAATCAGAAATTGTAAAAAAACGGATCATGGTTTTTCTATCACTCATTGACACTCTCTCCTTTGCTGTTTTTATACAGACGTTCAATACGATGAATCTCAAGATTTAGGATTTCTTTTCCCATTTCAGTAATATGATACAACTTTCGTTTTTCTTCTTCTCTTTCAAAGGCAATCAGTCCATCCTTTTCCATTTTGGAGAGTGTTCCGTACATGGTACCTGCGCTGATGATCAAGTCGCCTCCGGTCATTTGTTTGACCTGCTGGCTGATTCCATAGCCATGCTGTGATTGCTGCAGACAGAATAGAATATAAAATCCGCTCTCCGTCATAGGTACATAGATTCGTCTGATTCTACTATCCATAGGCATTCCTCACTATTCTGCTTCGATATATCGAGCTTCGATTTATATTATATCGAATCTCGATGTATTTGTCAATATTTTGGGGCAAGATAAGGTGTTGGGATTGTTCTTTGTATTTTTTGGTTTTCGTTCTTTGGTTTTTACATTTTGCTCTGGTTTTATGGGATTTACTGTTTTGTGAACAATTAAGAAGGGGGAAATTTGGGTGCAAATGCATTCATAATCAGGCGGCCGCATTGCCCCTGCAGAACGCCGGGTATTTTCATTTGCGGGCAGCAGTGCTATACTATGGAAAGGACATTGTTTAGAAAGGTAGGATATCTATGGCCCAAGTGCACCAAACGGATTTTTCCACGGGAAGTGTTTACAAAAATATAATGGAAGTAGCGCTGCCGATGATGGCGGCACAGATTTTAAACTTACTCTACAATGTGGTAGACCGCATGTACATAGGCCGTATATCAGGAAGCGGAACCTTGGCACTCACAGGCGTGGGGCTTTGTTTTCCGATCATCACCCTGATTACGGCCTTTACACAGCTATTTGGAAACGGCGGCGGGCCCTTATGCGCCATTGAGCGGGGGAGAGGAAATGAACGAGAGGCTCAGGCTCTCATGGGGAATACCTTTACCCTGCTGCTTTGCGCGGGGGTGGTGCTCACTGCGGTGGGACTTCTCTTTTACCGGCCGATCCTCTATGCCTTTGGAGCCAGTGATGTGACTATTCCTTACGCCAGCGCCTATATCCGGATCTATCTTTTAGGGACCGTTTTCGTAATGATCGCTTTGGGGATGAATCCTTTTATTAACTGTCAAGGCTTTGGGCGTATCGGTATGTTTACGGTGTTGATCGGAGCAGTGCTCAATATCGGTCTGGATCCACTGTTCATTTTCGTGTTCCATTTGGGGGTCTCCGGGGCTGCCATTGCCACCATACTTTCCCAGATGGTATCCGCACTATGGGTCCTTAAATTCCTGACGGGAGGGAAGGGTGACCTGCGGCTGCGGATCGCGGATATGAAGGTGAAGTGGGAACGAGTCAAAAGGATCACTGCCTTAGGGCTGTCCGGTTTTATGATGGCCTTTACAAACGGTCTGGTACAGGTGGTCTGCAATTCCACCTTGCAGACCTTTGGCGGCGATATTTACGTGGGTGTGATGACGGTGCTTAATTCGGTGCGGGAGATTTTCACCATGCCGGTCATGGGAATGACCAACGGCGCTTCTCCTGTGATGAGCTACAACTATGGGGAAGGTGCTTATGACAGGGTGAAAAAGGCCATCGGCTTTGTGTCCGCATCTTGTATCCTGTATACATTGGCAGCATGGGGCATCCTCCGTCTGTGGCCGGATTTTTTCATCCGCATCTTCAATGGAGAGGGAGATCTGTTGGAAAAAGGGATCCCAGCTCTTCATATTTATTTCTTCGGTTTTTGTTTTATGGCGCTACAGTTTGCTGGTCAATGCGTGTTTGTGGCTTTGGGGAAAGCGAAGAAAGCTACCTTTTTCTCGTTGTTCCGTAAGGTCATTATCGTGGTGCCTCTGACGCTTTTGCTTCCCCGGGTCGGAAATTTAGGAGTAAATGGCGTCTTCTGGGCAGAACCGATTTCCAACCTCATCGGCGGCTGTGCCAGTTTTGGGACAATGCTTTTGACGGTGCTGCCGGAGCTCAACCGAAAGAAGGGGTAGAGTGCCTGGGAGAGCTTTTCTTAAATGCAAAGCGGATGCGAAATCCTGTGATAGGTATAAATTTCGATAAATTCAAAAATCCCTCCGGCGGAAGGAATCCACCGGGGGGATTTTTGGGAATACATTGGACGCCAAAAGCGCCTTCTCCCGACGGGCATTATGATATGAAGTACCCGTCGGGGTATATAAAATATTACGGAGGTTTGAATCATAGGTATCCTTTGGCGGAGGATACGCAGTTTTTTGTGCGAATTGGTTTATAAATGGATGGTAGTTCCGGTCTTGCCCTGAATTCCTTCTTTTGCCTTCTCCAGCAAGGTGATCATGGCTGTGCGTCCAGAGCCGGAGCTGGCGAAATCCATGGCCGCCTGTACCTTAGGCAGCATAGAGCCAGGGGCAAAATGACCTTCCTCTACGTATTTTTGGGCTTCCTCTACCGTGAGGTCATCCAGCCATTTTTCATTTTCCTTGCCGAAATTGATGGCGACCTTTTCCACAGCGGTGAGGATGATGAGCATGTCAGCATCCAGCTCCTTGGCCAGCAGGCAGCTGGCGAAGTCTTTATCAATTACGGCGCTGGCGCCTTTTAAGTGGTCTCCCTGGAGGGTGACGGGAATTCCGCCGCCTCCGCAGCAGATGACAATCTTATTGGCATCCACCAGGCTGTTGATGGCATCCTGTTCCACGATTTCCACCGGCTTGGGGGACGCTACCACACGGCGGTAGCCGCGACCGGCATCTTCCTTGATCATATGGCCGTAAGCGCTGGCCTGATGCTCGGCCTCTTCCTTGCTCATGAAATGACCGATGGGCTTGGATGGGTTGTCAAAGGCAGGGTCCTTAGGGTCCACGCGGACCTGGGTGACTACGGTAACCACCGGAGTCCTCATAAAGCCTCGTTTGCGCAGCTCTTCTCTAAGCGCATTCTGCAGGTCATAGCCGATATAAGCCTGGCTCATAGCCACACAGACGGAGAGAGGTGTGTTGGGCTGGGAAGGATTTTCCCGGCTGAGCGCTGCCATGGCATTGTTGATCATGCCCACCTGAGGTCCGTTTCCGTGGACAACCACCACTTGGTGGCCTTCCTCGATGAGGTCGCATAGGGCTTTGGCTGTGGATTTTACCGCAATCATCTGTTCCGGCAAAGTATCCCCCAGCGCATTCCCGCCAAGTGCGATGACGATTCTTTTTCTCTTATACATAAAACACCCTCCAATACACGATGGATTATTTGAAAATGCGCGGGGCAGCTTTTACCTCTAATTTTTTCAGGGTTTCCTGAGGATTCTCGAATTTTGCCAGGAAAATCATAGCAGCAATGATGTATGGTTTGTAGCTGGCTTCTTTGTACAGCGGCACACGGTAGCGGTCGAATACGGAAGCATCCACTTCGCCGGTTTCACAGCTTACGCCGGTGATATCCGCGGGCAGACAGTGAAGATATAATGCCTTGCCGTCCTTGGTGGTCTTCATCAGCTCTTCGGTACATGCCCAGTCTTTGTGGTTGGCATTTTGAGCCAGCAGCTCTTTTTCCAGCTTGTCGATGCCGTCGAAATCGCCTTCGCCGTAGAGATTGGTACGTTTTTCCATGGCGGCAAACGGAGCCCAGCTCTTAGGATAAACGATATCAGCATCTTTGAAGGCTTCCTCCATGGAATTGGTCTTTAAGAAGGTACCGCCGGATTTTTCTGCGTTCTTCTTCGCGATTTCTTCCACCTCTGGCATTACGTCATAGCCTTCCGGATGTGCCAGAACTACGTCCATGCCGAAACGGGTCATCAAGCCGATAATGCCTTGGGGCACGGATAACGGTTTGCCATAAGAAGGAGAGTAAGCCCAAGTCATGGCCAGTTTTTTGCCCTTCAAATTTTCTACGCCGCCGAACTCATGGATGATATGCAGCATATCTGCCATCGCCTGGGTCGGGTGGTCCACGTCACACTGTAAGTTTACAAGGGTTGGCTTCTGCTCTAAAATACCGTCTTTGTTGCCTTCGGTTACCGCATCCATGAATTCTTTCTGGTATGCATGGCCTTTGCCGATGTACATATCATCGCGGATACCGATGACATCCGCCATAAAGGAAACCATATTGGCAGTTTCGCGAACGGTTTCACCATGGGCAATCTGGGATTTCTTCTCATCCAGATCCTGTACTTCCAGGCCTAACAGGTTGCAGGCGGAAGCGAAGGAGAAGCGGGTTCTGGTGGAGTTGTCGCGGAAAATGGAGATTCCTAAGCCGCTTTCGAATACTTTGGTGGAAATATTGTTTTCTCTCATAAAACGCAGAGCGTCTGCCACGGTAAATACTGCTTCCAGCTCGTCATCTGTTTTATCCCAGGTCCAGAAGAAATCGTTGTTGTACATTTCCTTGAAATTCAAAGCGTTCAGTTTATCGATGTAATCCTGTAATGTTTTCATATTTTATTCTCCTTTTATTGAATCAATGGTTGATGTGACGCATTTATTAGGATTCCTCCCGCCGCGAAAGAAAAAGCGGCGGGAAGGAGGGTTTGTTTTTATTTGCAATAAGCGGTGGGAAGCGCGGCATATACGGCTGCGCATCTTACCAGGTCATCTTTCCAGGTCTTTTCGTTGGGGGCGTGTGCCTGTGCCTCTGCGCCGGGGCCGAAGCCGATGCAAGGGATGCCGTTACGGCCCATGATGGATACGCCGTTGGTGGAGAAGGTCCATTTATCGGTCAGCGGTCTGGCCTTTCTCATGGCTTCCGTCTCTTTGTTGCCTTGGCGTTCCTCTCCGTAAAGCCCGTGGTAAGCTTCTTCCAAAGCGGAAGTTACCTTGTGGTCTTTGGGAATGACCCAGGTGGGGAAGTAGCATTCGATGGGGTAGGTCAGATCCTTCCAGGAAGGACGGGAGTATTCATACATGGACACCTTCACGTCGTCTCCGTATTTTTGGACAGCCGGAAGTGCGCGGATCTCATCTAAGCAGCTTTCCCAGGTCTCGCCGGCGGTCATACGTCTGTCTAAGGAGACAGAGCAGGAGTCAGCCACTGCACAGCGGGAGGGAGAGGTGAAGAAGATCTCTGAGGTGGTCACGGTGCCGCGTCCTAAGAAACGGGCTTCTTCCCACTGGGGATTGTATGCCTCATCCAGCATTTTTACCAAGCCTTTGATCGGAGTGCCTTCCTCTGCGTCATTTTCATTCAGGGCACGGATATCCTGAAGGATATCGGCCATTTTATAGATGGCGTTGTCGCCGCGTTCCGGAGCGGAACCATGGCAGGATACGCCTTTGACATCCACACGGATCTCCATACGTCCGCGTTGTCCTCGGTAAATGCCGCCGTCCGTAGGCTCTGTGGAAACCACAAAGTCCGGACGAACCTTATCTTCATTGATGATGTACTGCCAGCAGAGGCCGTCACAGTCTTCTTCCTGGACAGTTCCGGTGACCAATACCTGGTACTGGTCATTTAACATCCCAAGGTCTTTCATGATCTTAGCGCCATAAACAGCGGATACGATGCCGCCCATCTGGTCGGAGGTGCCGCGGCCGCCAATTTCCGTATCGCTTTCAAAGCCTTCATAGGGATCAAATTTCCAGTTGTTGATATTGCCGATGCCCACAGTATCGATATGTGCGTCATAGCCGATCAAGGTCTTGCCGGTTCCCATATATCCCAAGACATTGCCCATAGGATCGATCTCTACCTTGTCAAAGCCGACCTTTTCCATCTCTTCTTTGATGCGCAGGATGTGTCCTTCCTCGCCGCAGCTTTCTCCAGGAATGCGTACCAGGTCCCGCAGGAATTTGGTCATATCAGCTTCATAGCCCTGAGCAGCTTCTTTGATCTTGTTAAAATCCATCATTCAATATCCTCCTTCATTTTCCTTGTTTATGTAAGTGCGTAAATGTTCTTCATCAAATTTGTTATTGGGCTTTAGACTCTTGGATGCCGTATAATCCGTCCCAAACGATTTCCCGGTAACGCACCGGATCGGTGTCTCCCTCTGTGGAGATCAACAGTACCTGGGAATCCTCATCCAGCTTCAAGGCTTCTTTGAAATCCTTCAGATCTTCACAGGTGAGGATGCTGGCCAGACAGCCCAGCGGAACAGAACCGGATTCTCCGGAGATGACCGCCGGATCGCCTTTCATAGGAGCGGCATACATCCGGGTGCCTTTGGCGCTCATCCAGTCCGGACAGGATGCAAAAGCAGAGGCATGGTTTCTTAAGATATCCCAGCCGATGGTATTTCCTTCTCCGCAGGCGAGGCCGGCCATGATGGTCTGTAAGTCACCGGTCACTGCCAAAAGCTCACCGGTCTTTTTGTCTGCGGAACGGTAGAGACAGTCCGCGGCACTGGCTTCACAGATCACCATCACCGGTGGATTTTCTTTGTATTTGTTGGCAAAATAACCGACCACTGCGCCTGCCAGGGAGCCTACACCGGCCTGGACAAAGACATGAGTGGGACGCATGCAGCCGTCTTCTTTGAGCTGTGCATCGGCTTCCAGCACCAAGGTACCGTAGCCCTGCATGATCCAGGAGGGAATCTCTTCGTATCCTTCCCAGGCGGTATCCTGTACCATGACGCCGTGCGGCGTCTTTTCTGCCTCGGAAGCGGCCAGGCGGACGCAGTCATCGTAGTTCATATCTTCAATGGTGACGGTGGCGCCTAATTTCTGGATGTTTTCCAGACGGGTCTTTGTGGTGCCCTTGGGCATCCGCACGACAGCCTTCTGGCCTAACTTTTGAGCGGCCCAGGCAACGCCGCGGCCATGATTGCCATCAGTGGCTGTGAAAAAGGTAGCCTGCCCGAATTCTTTCCTCAGCTGATCGGAAGAGAGCACGTGATATGGTAGTTCGCTGATGTCCTTGCCGACCTGCTGTGCTACGTAACGTCCGATGGCGTAAGAGCCGCCCAGCACCTTAAAAGCGTTCAGACCGAACCGGTAGGATTCATCCTTACAGTAGAGTCCCTTGATCCCTAAATATTCTGCCAGGTGGGAAAGCTTAGCCAGAGGCGTTACGGAATACTGGGGAAAGCTTTTGTGGAAGGCATTGGCCTTTTGTACATTTTCCTCGGACATCACATCCAGGAAGCTGTCCTCAGATTTTGGTAATTCATTGATTGACCATTTGAAACCGTCCGTCATGGAAATAACCTCCTAATAAATCTTTTTGTGAGCTGATTAATTTTTCTAAGTTTATGATATCATAAATAAAAGAATTTGCAATAGAAAATCTAAAAAATTTTTAGGTTTTTCAAAAAACTTTTAGGGACTATGTTTTGGACTGCAATATGTGCTAAAATATAGTATCTGCAATTGGTAATTAAAACGAAAAAAGATCGATATAAGGAGAATAGCTATGGCAACATTGGAACCTTTTGCCGCCTTAAGACCGTGTGCGCAGGCAGCAAGGGAAGCGGCGGCGCTGCCCTATGACGTGATGAATGAAGAAGAGGCAAGACAGATGGCCGAAGGGAAGCCTTACAGCTTTCTGCATGTGGACCGGGCGGAAATCGACTGCCCGGCGGGAACGGATCCCTACAGTGACGCAGTCTATGAAAAAGCAGCTGAGAATCTGCGCAGGCTGGAGGATGAGGGCGTTTATGTGCAGGATCCGATTCCTTCTTATTATATATACAGGGAGATGACAGGGCGTACCAGCCAGACAGGGATTGTGGGCTGCGCTTCTGTGGATGAGTATCTGGATGGCACCATCAAGAAGCATGAGCTGACCCGGAGGGAAAAAGAGGAAGACAGAATTCGCCATGTGGCTGCATGTAAGGCGCACACAGGCCCGATTTTTTTGACCTGCGTGTATCCTAAGAGACTGCAGGAGCTGATTCATACCTGGATGGAAGAAAAGAAGCCGGTTTATGATTTTGAAACGGACGAGAAAGTGAGACAGACTGTTTGGGTGATTGACGCGGCAGATGTATGTGAAGAGATCCGGGATCTTTTGAAAGAGGTACCTGCTTTTTATATTGCCGATGGGCACCATCGGACGGCATCTGCCGCCCATGTGGGTGAGCGGATGCGCAAGGAAGCGGGAAGTTATACAGGTGATGAGCCATACAATTATTTTCTGTCCGTATTATTTCCCAGTGAAGCGCTGAACATTTTAGGGTACCACCGGGTGGTGAAGGACTTAAACGGCCATACGCCCAAGCAGCTGCTGCAGATGCTTGGGGTCAGCTTTGAGATCATGCTCATGTCCGGTTTCCGGTGCAGACCCATGGAGAAGCATTGCTTCGGCATGTATCTGGAAGGGGAGTGGTATCACCTAAGAGCCAGAGAGGGAAGCTTTACGGACAGCGACCCTGTGGCGGCTTTGGATGTATCCATTCTCCAGAAAAACGTGCTGGAGCCCATGTTGGGGATTTCTGATCCTCGCACAGATGAGCGCATTTCCTTCGTTGGGGGTTCCCGAAAGCTGGAGGAGCTGGAAAAGCTGGCAGATGCTTCCGACGGTGTGGCATTTGTCATGTACCCTACGGATATTTCTGATCTGATGGCCATTGCGGACAAGGGCGAGATCATGCCGCCCAAGTCCACTTGGTTTGAACCGAAGATCTACAGCGGGTTGTTTATACATAAGATTTGATTAATATGAATAAAAAGGTGAAAGCCGTCTTCGTATGGAGACGGCTTTCACCTTTTATGCCCTCGCGGGCGAATGTTTATTTGTTGAAGATGCTACAGAATTCCCAAGGAATGTCCGAAAACGGTGATCTCAGACTTCCAATATCTTGCCGGTGGATTTTTCGTACCGGCAGTATTTTCCATGTTCGGAAATAAAAGGAGAATAGGAGTTGTTGCGGATATCCTTGATGTAGACGATGCCGGTCGCTCTCATCTGTACCAGGGAAAAGCGTTCGCTTAAGCTGGATATCCATTCGTAGGTCTTCTCCTTGGAGGATGGGGCGATGACCAGGTTGTAGCCGCCGTCACAGGTCTCCAGCCGAAAGTAAACCTTTTCTGCATGCTTGGGATCCGCATATACTTGGCTGAATATGTAAGAGGAAAAATTCTTCTTCACAAATGCCTGAAAGCTGCTGGCGTTGTATTTTTCCTTGCTCACTTCATCGGTGATGGCATCCCCCCGGGTCAGCCGGGTGTTGATGATTCTCAGGACATCGATGGTCCAGTTGATAAAAGAAATACTGCTGTACTGCATGGATTCCAAAAGAGTTTCGATTAATGTTTTGGACAATACAGATGAATGGGTTGCTTCTTCATACAATTGTTGGTTCAAATCCACTTCATTATCCTCCTCAAAGATAAGATTTCGTATATGCGGCTGCTGCATCCGGACCTTGTCCGAAGATGAGAACCTTTGTTGTTTCCATTATAGTTCCCTTATGGGCAAAAAGCAAGTAAAAACCAGGCAAAACGGCCGTTTTCCGGGAGAAAGGAAGGTGGCGGATACGAGGGGATTCTGTTATAATAAACAGGCGGAAATGCAAAGCTGGAAAAGGAAGAAGGAGGGGAGGAGAACGTATGTCAGAGGAGATCATGGAAGAGTTTTTTTCAGGCTTTTGCCGGACCTGTAACGGAATGCAGTCAGTGACCTGTGAATACCGGCAGACAGAAGAAGGGGTTGTGCTGGAAGTGATGGACTGTGCCCACAAAAAATGTCAGCATCATGCTGCCTGTGAGATATACCGGCAGGCACACGAACAAGAAAGGACCGGGCGGTAAGCGTCTGGTCCTTTCTTGTTCGTGTGTCCTTATTTGTTCACATCGATATAGCTGTACAGTGTATATTTGGAAATCCCGAAATAATTGGCAACCTTGTCGCCGGATTTTGTGATAAGAAAAGCGCCGGAGTCATTTAAAAACTGAATGGCAGTTACCTTGTCCTCTTTGTTCATCAAAGCCACAGGCTTGCCCACCAAGGCTACGGATTCTTCGATGAGATGATCCAGCAGGTCATTTACGTTGTGGGTGATCTCCTTGGGCTTTTCCTGCGTATCCACAGGTGTTACCAGAGAATGGAGCGCACTTTCCACTATGGTCAGCTTTGTGATATCATAGTTGATCCCGAAGATGTAGTGCAAGGTGCCGTCATCATCGCGGATATAGGAAGTGCTGGATTTCAAGATCCTTCCGTCTGAGGTTTTGGTCAGATATCCGGAATGATCCTTCAGGGTTTCCTGTTCGCTGTGAAGGGCATCAAAGACAACCGTGGACGGGCCGTCTCCGATGGAACGGTTAGTGATATGTCCATTGACAATATAGACAATGGAATGCTCCGGGTCGTTTGTCTTCAGGTCATGAATGACCACTTCACAATCGGGCCCGAATTGGGTGGCGATATCTTCAGCAATTTGTTTTAAAACGGTCAATCTTCCCATAAAACCATAACCTCCTCACGTTTCTTCTCTTAACTATAACACAGATTAAAAAAAATACAAACTAAATTTTACAAAAAATGTTTGATTAACTAAAAAAGTTTTGCTCTCATTTCTGGATTTGGTTGAATCCATGGATGGAACGTGCTATATTGGAAATAGATAAGCAACGGATTGGGAAACAAAACAATTGGGGCGTTTTGAGCGAAAGGAGAGGGCGATGAAACAATTATTGAAGAACGGAGTCGTGGTTTCCGGGAAAAATACCCGGTGTGCGGACATTCTCATAGAGGACGGCAAAATTCTGCGGGTAGAGCAGGGGATTACGGATCAGGATGCCGAGCAATATGACCTGTCAGGAAAATTAGTTTTTCCCGGATTCATCGACGGCCATACGCATTTTGACCTGGAAGTGTCAGGGACAGTGACCGCGGACAACTTTGAGAGCGGCTCCCGGGCAGCGGTTATGGGCGGTACCACGATGGTCATTGATTTTGCCACCCAGAACAAGGGAGAGACATTAAAAGAGGCTTTGGAGAATTGGCATCGGAAGGCGGATGGGAAATGCTCCTGTGACTACGGTTTCCATATGGCCATCTCTGATTGGAACCAGGAGGCAAAAGCGCAGATCCAGGATATGATCGATGCGGGAATAACCAGCTTTAAGGTGTATATGACATATCCGGCGATGCGTTTAAATGACGGCGAGATTTATGAGGTGCTCAAAGTCCTGCGGGAAAAGGGCTGTTTTGCCGGGGTGCATTGTGAAAACGCGGATCTGATCGATGCCAGAATCAGGGAAGAGAAGGCGGCCGGCCATTTTGGGCCGGATACCCATCCCAAGGTGCGCCCGGCGGAGGCAGAGGCGGAAGCGGTACACCGGCTGTTGGTGCTGGCAAAAGAGGCAGAAGCGCCAGTGATGGTGGTCCATCTCACCTGTGAGGAGTCCTATCAGGAGATTCAGAGAGCCCGGAAAAATGGACAGATTGTATATGCGGAGACCTGTCCCCAGTATTTGCTGCTGGATGACAGTCTGTATGAGAAGCCAGATTTTGAAGGAGCGAAATATGTATGCTCACCGCCGCTTCGAAAGAAAAAGGATCAGACTGTTTTGTGGAAGGCGCTGGCATCCGGAGAGATTCAGACGGTAGCCACTGACCACTGCAGCTTCACCATGGAGCAAAAAGAGATGGGCCGGGAGGATTTCACCAAGATTCCCAATGGGATGCCAGGTGTGGAGAACCGGGGACCGTTGATCCATACCTACGGTGTGGAGGAAGAGAGGCTGACGTTAGAACAGATGTGCCGGGTGCTGTCCGAAAATCCGGCCAAGCTGTATGGTGTCTACCCCAGAAAGGGCGTTATTGCCTCTGGAAGCGATGCCGATTTGGTGGTCATCGATCCCAAAAAAGAAGGGGTCATCACCGCGAAAACCCAGACCTATAATATGGACTATGCGCCTTTTGAAGGAACCTTGCTTCATGGAATGGTGGAAAAGGTATTTCTCCGGGGGAGCCTGGTGGTGGAAAATGGCAAGCTGGTAAAAGAGAGGGAGGGCATCTATATTGCCCGGGATAAGAATTGTTTTTAATAGTTGAAATCATGGGATATCACAGGCAGCCTGTCCGCTTCGAAGCGGGCGGACTGCCTGTTTTTGGGCTGGAAAACTGTTGTTTTCTAGAGTAACAGGACGTTCATGGATTGCCAGCAAATTTTGTCCTCGGTTAAGGTGCGGATCAAGGCAGCCTGTTCCGCGGGGTCCGTCTTCCAGGCGAGTCCGCAGCCGGCGGAAATTTCAGCCGGGAGGGGGATCAGCCTGCCTTGGATGCTATGCGCTGTGCAGTATTTCTCCATACGCATAGCTTCTGAAGTCGTGGCGAAAGTGATGATCAGTTGTTCTTTCTTTGGTCTCATTTATACAGTCTCCTTGGCGATGGAACGGATGGCTTCCACAGCGGTATCGATCTCTTTGATGGTATTGTAGTGGGAAAAGCTAAATCTTACCGCCCCTTGTTTTGTGGTCCCCAATGTTTGGTGCATCAATGGGGCACAGTGGGCACCCGGACGCACGGCGATTTTGTATTCTTCCCATAGACAGTCGCTCACAGAAGCGGAATCAGCTTTGGCAATATTCAAAGATACGATGGCAGTGCGCCGACCGCCGGAAAAATCGCCATATAGCTGGACATTTTTTATCGTGCGGACGCCTTCTTCGAACCTTCTGGCTAAGCGGCACTCCTGTTCCCCGATTTGGGATACGCCGGCGGATAACAGATAGGAGACGGACGCGTTCAGCCCGGCGATTCCGTGGCTGTTTAAGGTTCCCGCTTCCAATGCGGCAGGCATGGCTAGGGGATGCTCCTTATCATAGCTGTGTATGCCGCTTCCGCCCACCTTCAAAGGACGGATGGGGATTCCCTCTCTGACATAGATTCCGCCCGTTCCCTGGGGGCCTAATAAGCCTTTGTGCCCGGTAAAGCACAGCACGTCAATATGGTTTTTTTCCACGTCGATGGGGATCGTGCCCGCTGTCTGGGCAGCATCAACAATAAGAAGCAATCCGTGTTTCCTGGTAAAGGTGTCAACCCGTTCTAAATCCGTCACGTTTCCGGTGAGGTTGGAAGCGTGGGTAATCACAACCGCTTTAGTATTGGGCTGATATAGCTGCTCCAGGCGGTCGTAGTCCAGTCTGCCATTCGCATCTGCGGACAGAAGGGATATCTGGGTACCCGCTTTTTCCATCCGGTAGAGCGGCCGAAGGACGGAATTGTGTTCACAGACGGTGCTGATCACATGATCGTTGGGAGAGAACAGGCCTTGGATCGCAATATTCAAGGCCTCCGTTGCATTGCTGGTGAATGCGATCCTCATAGGATCCGGGATCCCGAATAATTCGGCCAGTTTTTCCCTGGTATCGTAGATCAGCCGGGAGGCACCAAGAGTGGCGCCATGCGCTCCCCGTCCGGCATTTCCTATGGTATGCAATGCTTGTACCATCGCTTTTTCTACTTCCGGTGGTTTCTGAAAAGTGGTGGCAGCATTGTCCAGATAGATCATGGCTTAATAATCAACCCTGCCTGTGTCATTTTTTCCGCAATGGCGTACATGTTCGTCACGCTTCCCACCGCAAGCGTGTCAGTCAGGCCATAAAAATCCAGACAAGTCCCGCAGGTGAGGATCTCCACACCCCGCGCCTCCATGGATTTTAAATCCTCAAGAGTGGGGGCGCCCTCACAGGTCAGTCTGGCTCCTCCGTTGTAGAATAGGATTGTGGACGGAAGCTGCTCCTGCTGGGAAATGGCGTAGAGGAAGCCTTTCATCAGGGCGGTTCCCAGCTCATCATCCCCATTTCCCATACAGGAGGAGGAGATCACTACCACGACATCTTTGCTTCTCGCATCGGGAATGCAGGTGACGGCAGCTTCCGGCTGCGCTGTATGCGGGGCTGCTTCTCCTTTGGCAAAGGTCTCTGTCGTTTCCACAGCGATCTCCACGCGATATTCTTTTTCTCCAAGCTTTTCGGAAAGGACCCGAAAGCCTTTGCCTGCGGCCATTTTGGTCAGGTTCTGCACAGCGATTTCATTGTCTACCAGGACCTCAATGGTATCCTTTTCTTTCAATTCTTTGATGGCATTCATCGTCTTAATGACGGGGATTGGGCAGGCATCACCCATAGCATTTACTGTGATCATTATTTTTCCAACCTTTCTTTCTTATTTTCTAAATCTTCTGATAGTAATTTTTCACAAAATGGACGAAGTCCTTGACATAGCTGGTTAGGATATATTCCTTTTGATAAATAATATAGAACCGGCGGCCGGACAGATCGCCGGGCAGTTCAAATTTCAGCAAGCGCTTGGCGTCCAGGTAATCCTGGACTGCTTTCTCGGATACGATGGAGATGCCAAGTCCTCCGGTTACCAGATTTTTAATGGCCTCTTGATCATTGATCCTCGCAGACACGCGCAGCTCATCTTCAGAAATTCCCATTTTGTCCAGAAAACGTGTCACGCTTTTGGCACTGCCGCTGCCTGCTTCCCGCAGGATCATGGGCTCTTTTCGCAGCTGTTCCAGGGGAAACGCTTCTTGTTCCTTGAAGGACAGATAGTGCTGGGTGACGGGTGTGATTAGGACCATCCGATCCTGGAAAAACGGTATGAATTCCAGCAGCTCGTCATCGGCTTTCATCCCTACAAGTCCTACGTCATAGGTCCCTTTATGGACCGATTCGATGATGGCCTGGCTGTCGCTTTGATCCACGGCAAAATAGACATCTCCATGCTGTTTTCCAAAGTCCGGGAGAATTTCCGGAAGAATGTATGCGGAAGGAATCGTGGAGACGCCAAGCCGGATGACCTTGGAATCGGTGCCGTTCCAGCGCTTAATCATATCGTCTTTGAGCTTGCAGATATTCCGGGCGCATTCATACAATTCCCATCCTCGACAGGTGATCTCAAAGCTTTTGGCTGTGCGGATGATCAGCCGGGAATTCAACTCTTCCTCTAAGATACGGATATGAGTGCTGACGGTTGGCTGGGAGAGGTTCAATTCTTCGGCCGCCGCGGTAAAGCTCTTATTTTTGACTACTGCAATATAGGTTTGCAATTGTTTAAAATCCATGCGTTCCTCCTACGGTCTCACGTTCTGGTATCATTATACCTTTAATTATTTAAAATTTCAATGAATCTATTAAAATATCAAATGTATTTAAGGAAAGAGAAATTTCATTTATTACAATCATTATGGTGGCTCTGAAACCTTTATGGGGCATTAATGAGAGAAATGTTACTATCGAAGGGAAAGAAGAAACATTTATAGAGAGAACATTTTTGAGAAAAGGTAAGGTGGGAGGTCATGCAATGGAAACAGACAAAAGGCCCAGCCCCAAACAGATATTGGCGAGGCTTCGTGCCCAGGAGGAAAGGGCGGAGAAGAAAGAGCGGGGGCAGCTGAAAATATTTTTGGGCTATGCGGCTGGAACAGCTTCCTTTCCGAATGGCGGATTACCGGGGTATTCAGGTGAGGGAGTTCGATCTGGATGGCGGGTTAACCCGTCATCCCCAGGTACTTCTGGTGGATGAGCTGGCGCATACCAATGTTTCGGGCAGCCGCCATCAGAAGCGGTATCAGGATATAGAGGAGCTGCTAAATCATGGGATCTCTGTATATACCACAGTGAACATCCAGCATTTGGAGAGCCTGAACGATATTGTGGAGAATATCACCAGCATCCGGGTGTCAGAGCGGATACCCGACCGTGTATTTGATCATGCGGACCAGGTGAAGCTGGTGGATATTGAACCGGAGGAGCTGATTTGCCGGATGCAGGAAGGAAAGATCTATCAAAAGGCCCAGGCACAAAAGGCTTTGCAGAATTTTTTTACCAGGGATAAGCTCACCGCTCTCCGGGAGATTGCCCTGCGCAGGATGGCAGACAGAGTGAATCATCTGGCGGAAGAAGAAAAACGGGAGATGGGCAGCCATGACTATCCAACGGGAGAACACATATTGACCTGTATTTCCCCGTCTCCAACCAATGCTAAGGTCATCCGTTGTGCTGCCCGGCTGGCATATGCGTTTCACGCCTCTTTTACGGCGCTCTTTGTGGAAACCCGGAGTCTGCAGAACGCGGATGTGCGGGTGAAGAAAAGGAGAGATGAAAATATGCGGCTGGCCAGGGCGCTGGGTGCGGAAATTGTCACCATTCATGGGGAAAACGTGGCCTGGCAGATCGGGGAGTATGCCAAGGTGAGCAATGTGACCAAGATCGTCTTAGGGAGAACAAATCATAAGATTTTAGCAGCAGTGATTGCAGCCGCTTATTTTTTGAAAAATCAGCAAGTAACTGAGGCAAATATCATTATGCTCTATTTACTGGGCGTCATGGTGACCTCGGTATTCACAGAGGGCTATATTTGCTCGTTAGTCTCTTCGGTGCTGGGCGAGGCTGGACTGGTGTTTTCCAGAATCTGGCAGCTCCAGGGGGCGAAGGAAAACGAAGATAGATCGGTGAAACAGTGAGGAGGAGATTTGCTATGCTATATGCTTATAGGCTTGCGCAGACATATTTATTGCCAGTTTCTTATCTGGATATCCTGGAGGATGCGCCAGGACAAAATTTGTTGGAGCTGGTCCGGTGCTTGGAGCTTCTTTTGGAACGGGAGCCGGAATTTGTATTCCAACGGCAGGGAAGGGTGCTGCAGGCTGTGTATTCCTGCGTTCCTTTTATGACGGAGCAGCTGAATCCGTATGCGGAAATGCTGGGGGCAGTTTCTGCCGTATGGCCTGTTTGTTTGGCGGGAGGTGTGGGCGGCAGGGAATCCGGCCGGCTGGTTTACCGTTTGGAAGAAAAACAAATAAAAGTGGAAAAATACAGCATATCCGGCATGCCGTTTGAAGTGATGGACGGCATGTATCTGCAAGTGGAATTTCCCGATTCCCAAATGGCAGAAGAGACCCTGCGGCTGCTCCAAAGCGCCAGAAAGCGCACAGGTATCTGCGTGTTAGAACGGAGCATGGAAAATTATTTGGATGGACAGAGAATCCGTTATTATGGAGACGGCACACTGTTTTGTTACATCTGTCTGGAGGGAGAAGAAGGGCCCAAATGGTATCTGGAGGCTTTGACGATAGCGCAGAAGCTGCGGCTTTGGATGGCCTTTTTAGAGGATCAGATACAGCCCCGGGAGTTTGAGTGGTTGTATCAGGCGCTGGCCGACAACTATTCCTATTTTTTCCCAGAGTGGAGCATTTCGTTGGAAAAGGCGCTGGAGATCCTGGGATTTCAGGTGGTAAACCAAAGGGGTCGTTTTTCAGTCAACGATGCCAAAGGCAGACCCAGGTTTTTTGATTTTGAACATGGAGGGGATGCGGACCGGGCGTTTTTGAAGCTGCTCTGTCCGTTGGTGCCAGTGGACAGGATAACAAAATTTTAATTTCAGGTGTGGCAGCTTAACAGCTCTTTAAAGTAAATCGTGCTATACTCCACAGCATCAGGAGGCGAGAGGCTTTCTGTGTATAGAAAAAGGAGGATAGGACAATGAATGCGGTTGTTCTCATAATGGGAGCGTTGGCCCTGGTATTGCTGGGGTACTTAACTTATGTATTGTTTCGAGGTGAGAAAAAATGACAAATCAGGTATTACAGTATGGTCTGTCTCTTGTTTTGCTGGTAGTGCTTGGATTATTTCTGGGCAGGTACATAGCGAAGGTGATGGATGGAAACAAGCATTTTCTGGCCCCTGTGGTGCGCCCGTTGGAAAAGGGGCTGTATCGTCTGCTGCATATTGATCCCGACGAAGAGATGGGATGGAAAAAATATGCGGCAAGCGCCGTGTGCTTTCATTTATTCGGTTTTCTTTTTCTATTTCTAATGCAGATGTTTCAGAAATTTCTGCCACTGAATCCGGAGGAAATTGGAAACTGTTCCTGGGATCTGTCTTTGAATACGGCAGTCAGTTTTGTGACAAATACAAACTGGCAGGCCTATTCCGGGGAAAGTACATTGAGCTATTTTACCCAGATGTTCGGCTTGACGGTACAGAATTTTGTTTCCGCGGCGACAGGCATTGCGGTATTGTTCGCTTTGATCCGGGGAATCACGCGTACGAAGAAAGAGGACGGAGAAGGCAAAAAGCTCGGCAATTTTTGGGCTGACATGGTGCGCATTGTCATGGAGCTGCTTTTGCCGATTTGTTTGGTATCCACCATTTTTCTGGCATCCCAAGGCGTGGTGCAGAGCTTTCAAGCCTATGATTCCGTAGATCTTCTGGAGCCGTATGCCATTGATGAAGAAGGAAACAGGATCCAAGGCGCAAAGGTGGATGTGGAGGCCGGCAGCGTTATGGTAAATGGAATGGTGGATGAATCCGCTTCTATTATTTCGAAGGAAATGGTTCCCTTAGGTCCGGCGGCCAGCCAGATTTCCATAAAGCAGTGGGGGACTAATGGAGGTGGTTTCTTCGGTGTGAACGCAGCCCATCCGTTTGAAAATCCGACGCCCTTTTCCAATCTTCTGGAAATGCTGGCAATCCTGCTGATCCCGGTGAGTCTTTGCTTCACATTCGGCATACAGGTAAAGGACAAAAGGCAGGGAAGGGCTATTTTTCTGGCTATGTTTTTGATGCTGGCGGCGGCGCTGGCAGCGGTGGGGTATTATGAGGCGGAAGGGACACCTCAGCTTTCCCAAAATGGAGCGGTGGATCTTGGTACGACCGGCCAGGCCGGAGGCAATATGGAAGGTAAAGAGACCAGGTTCGGGATTGCTGCGTCTTCCACATGGGCGGCATTTACCACAGCGGCCTCCAACGGATCTGTCAATTCCATGCATGAGAGCTATACGCGCCTCTAGGCGGCATGATTCCGATGCTTTTGATGATGCTTGGCGAGGTGGTATTCGGCGGCGTGGGCTGCGGGCTGTACGGGATGATTGGCTTTGTAATCTTCACCGTGTTCATCGCCGGACTGATGGTTGGACGAACGCCGGAATACTTAGGAAAGAAAATCTCTCCTTATGAAATGCGCATGGCGGTGCTTGTCTGCCTGGCCACACCGGTCGCGGTGCTTTTGGGCAGCGCGGCGGCGGCCTTACTGCCTGGTACGGTGGACAGCCTGAATCAGTCGGGGCCCCATGGATTGTCAGAGATCTTATATGCATATGCGTCTACTGGCGGCAACAATGGTTCTGCCTTTGCCGGATTTGATGCCAATACGAAGTATATCAACGTATCCACGAGCCTGACCATGCTGTTTGCGCGGTTTGTGCCCATGGTGGCGACGCTGGCCATTGCCGGCTCTATGCTGAAGAAGAGAAAAGTAGCGGTGAGTGCGGGTACTTTGCCCACGCATGACGCCACGTTCATTTTTCTGCTGATCCTGATTGTTCTGATCGTCGGGGCATTGAGCTTCTTCCCGGCATTGGCGCTGGGGCCTGTCGCGGAATTTTTACAGACGGCTGTGTAAGGAGGGAATGAAATCATGGAAAACAAACAAAAAAGCATCTTTTCTGACAAAAGGATTGTGAAAAGAGCCCTTATGGATTCCTTCCGGAAATTAGGCCTTCGGACGCAGCTGCGTAATCCGGTGATGTTTCTAGTATATGTGGCGGCCATTGTGATTTCGCTGCTGTTTGTGCTGTCATTCTTTGGAATCAAGGACCAAAGCAGCGGTTTTATCCTGGCCATTGCAATTATTTTGTGGCTGACCAGCTTGTTCGCAAACTTTGCGGAGGCCATTGCAGAGGGTCGTGGAAAGGCGCAGGCGGACACCCTGCGGAAGGCGAAAAAGGATACCATTGCTCATGTGATTCCTTCGATAGAGAAGAAAGGACAGGTCAAAGAGGTCCGATCCCATGAGCTGAAAAAAGGGGATCTGGTTTATGTGAGAACGGGTGAGCAGATTCCTGCGGACGGAGAAGTGGAGGAAGGCATCGCCAGTGTGGATGAAAGCGCCATCACCGGAGAGTCTGCGCCGGTGATCCGGGAAAGCGGCGGCGACCGCAGCGCAGTGACCGGAGGAACCACGGTGGTTTCCGACTGGCTGGTAGTGAAAGTGACCAGCCAGCCAGGAGAGAGCTTTCTGGATAAGATGATCGCCATGGTAGAAGGCGCCAACCGGAAAAAAACACCCAATGAGATCGCTCTTGAGATCTTTCTGGTGGCCTTGACGATCATCTTCCTGCTGGTGACCGTGGGCCTTTACAGCTACTCGTTGTTTTCCGCCAAACAAGCGGGAGTGGAGAATCCAACCTCCATCACCGCGTTGGTGGCACTTTTGATCTGTCTGGCGCCCACCACCATCGGGGCATTGCTTTCTGCCATTGGGATCGCGGGCATGAGCCGTCTCAACCAGGCCAATGTGCTGGCGATGAGCGGCCGGGCCATCGAAGCCGCCGGTGATGTGGATGTGCTATTGCTGGATAAGACCGGAACGATTACCTTGGGGAACCGCTGTGCCAGCGAATTCCTTCCGGTGGACGGCTGTGACAAGAGGGACCTGGCCGAAGCGGCCCGGCTGTCCTCCCTGGCGGATGAGACGCCGGAGGGCAGGAGCATCGTGGTATTGGCGAAGGAAGAATATAATATCCGGGGTCATAAATTTGAAGAACAGAAGATGGAATTTGTTCCTTTTACCGCGGCAACCAGGATGAGCGGCGTCAACCTCGGGCAGACTACGATCCGCAAAGGCGCTGCGGAAGCGGTTAGGGAATATGTGCAGCAAAAGGGAAATACCTTCAGCCGGCAGTGCGAGGATGTGGTGGAGGATATTTCGAAAAAAGGCGGGACGCCGCTGGTAGTGGCCAAAGATGGAAAGGTTCTGGGTGTTATTTATCTGAAGGATATCGTGAAATCCGGGATTCAGGAACGTTTTGCGGATCTTCGGACCATGGGAATCCAGACCATTATGATCACAGGCGACAATCCGCTGACTGCTGCCTCCATTGCCGCAGAAGCAGGGGTGGATGGCTATCTGGCAGAAGCGACACCCGAGAGCAAGATGGAGATGATCCGGAAATACCAAAGAGAGGGTCATCTGGTGGCTATGACAGGGGACGGCACCAATGACGCTCCGGCACTGGCGCAGGCAGATGTGGCGGTGGCGATGAATACCGGCACTCAGGCGGCAAAGGAAGCCGGAAATATGGTGGATCTGGATTCTTCTCCGACGAAGCTGATCGAGATCGTAAAGATCGGCAAACAGCTTTTGATGACCAGAGGAAGCCTGACAACCTTTAGCATCGCCAATGACATCGCAAAATATTTTGCCATTATTCCGGCACTGTTTATGGGATTATATCCCCAGCTTGGGGCATGGAACATCATGCATTTATCAAGCCCTAATACGGCGATCCTGTCAGCGATTATATACAATGCGCTGGTCATTGTCGCATTGATTCCGCTAGCCTTAAGAGGCGTGAAATACCGGGAAGTGACTGCGAAAAAACTGCTTTCCCAGAATTTACTGATTTATGGGCTCGGCGGAATGGCGGCACCTTTTGTGGCCATTAAAATTATTGATATGCTCTTGGTATGGATGGGCGTTCATTGATCAGATAGGAGTGAGTGTTTTGAAGAAAAATAGAGAAAAAAAGAAAAATCCTGTGATCCGGACTGCGTTTGTTTTTCTCGTCGCGTTTACGGTGAGCTGTGGAGGCCTTTATACGGTTTTATGTACGGGCATCGCCCAGCTGTTTTTTCCCGGCAAGGCCAACGGGAGCATCATTGAGATCGACGGTAAAAAGTACGGCAGCACTTTGCTGGCCCAGGAATTCACCGGCGAAGAATATCTGTGGGGACGGATCATGAATATAGATAGTGAAACTTACACGGATGATGAGGGCAACATAGCCGTATACTCCGGTCCGTCCAACCAATCGCCGGCCGGTGAAGAGCTGGAGGCATTGGTGGCAGAACGCGTGGAAAAGCAAAAGGAAGCCAACCCGGATATGGCAGGAGAGAAGATTCCCGTGGATTTGGTCACTGCCTCCGGCAGCGGCCTGGATCCGGAAATTTCCCCGGCAGCGGCCAAATATCAGATCGCCCGGGTGGCCAAGGCAAGGGATATGAAAGCAGAAGAGGTGCGTGCCATTGTGGAAAAATACACCACAGGAAGGGCATTTGGAGTCTTCGGGGAACCCAGGGTCAATGTGCTGAAGGTGAATCTGGCGCTGGACGGAATTCTGAAATAAATGGAGTTTTTATCAAATATAAAAGCAGGGCTTCGGAAGAAAATTCCGGAGCCCTTGTTGTGTAAAAAGACATGCTGTTTTATCGGAGAAATTTAGACAAGCTTTTGTTGCTGCCCATGACCAGAAGCGTCTCATCCTCGCGGAAGATATGGTTAGGACCGGGCATGGGATCTAAGCGGCCATTGTATTTCACGGCCAGGATATTGATCTGGTGCATTTGGCGGATTTCCAGGTTTACGATGGATTTGCCCACCCATTCCTTGGGCACAATGGTTTCGTAGATGGAGTATTCATTGTTCAGCTCGACGTAATCAAATACGTGGTTGGCAGTATAGCGGACAGCGGCCCAGGAGGCCATCTGGCGTTCTGGGTAGATCACGTCGTCCGCGCCGTTGCGCAGCAGGAATTTGGCATGGACATCGCGGCTGGCCCGGGACAGCACGAATTTGGCTCCGCAGTCTTTTAGCAGGGAGGTCGTCTCCAGAGAATTCTGGAAGTTGTCCCCAATCGCTACGATGCAGAGGTCAAAATTCCGCACACCCAGGGAGTTTATGAAGGCTTCATTGGTGCTGTCACCGATCTGTGCATTGGTGACATAAGGAAGCACGTCGTTGACCCGTTCTTCATTGGAATCTATAGCCAGGACTTCGTGTTTCAGTTCATTCATTTTTCTGGCAATGTGGCGGCCAAAACGTCCAAGGCCGATCAATAAAATTGATTTCATGATGTTTGATTTCCCTTCTATATTATCTTATCAATTAACCTACAATTATTTTTTCCTGCGGCATCTGTGCAAAGGGCGTGGCTTGCTTGTTTGCTACCGCATAGATCAAGGTCAGTCCTCCCACACGTCCAAAGAACATCAAAGCGATCAGAATAGCTCTTGAGATTGGGGCCAGGCCGGGAGTGATGCCTAAAGACAGTCCTACCGTGCCGATGGCCGATGCCGTCTCAAAAAGAGCGGACAGAAGCGGAATGCCTTCCACGCTGCAGATGATGAGGCCGCCGGTGATGAACAACAGCAGATATACGGTGAACAAAGTAACCGCCCGGCGTATGATTTCCGGAGGAAACCGCCGCCCGAAGCTCTGGATTGTCTCATCCTTGCGGAATACAGACCGGGCACATAAGACCAGTGTTGCCAGTGTCGTGGTTTTGTATCCACCGGCGGTGGAGCTGGGAGAACCGCCGGTCACCATCAAGAAAATCGTGATGAATAAGGCCGGTTCTGTCATTTTCGTCAGATTCACCGTGTTAAAGCCGGCCGTACGGGGCGTAACTGTCTGAAACAAGGTAGCCAGGAGCCGTTCGCCGTTGGTTTTAAAGCCCCAGACATCCCGGCCGAATTCCAGGAAAAAGAAATAGAGAGCCGGCAGAACTAACAGGGCGAAAGTGGTGACTAACACCATTTTGGTATGCAGACGGTACAGACGGAAGCGCAGCTTGTTCCTCCGAATGTCGTCCCATACGAAAAAGCCGATACCGCCGATGATGATCAACAGCATGACGGTCAGGTTTATGACAGGGTCGTCGGTAAAAGCGGTGAGGGAGGAATATGCCTCCTGTCGTCCCATCAGGTCAAATCCGGCATTGCAGAATGCAGAAATGGAGTGGAACAGGGAATACCACAGACCGAGGCCTAGGCCATATTTCGGACAAAACCGCAAAGCCAGCAAGAGTGCACCGATACCTTCGATGGCAAGGGTCGCTTTCAGGATAAAGCTGGTCAGGCGGACGATCCCTCCTACCTGAGGCGCGGAAATGGATTCTTGCATTAAAAAACGCTCTTTTAATCCAATCTTTCGACCTGTGAAGATAAATACAGCAATAGCCATGGTAACCACGCCCATTCCGCCTACCTGGATCAGCATCAGAATCACAGCCTGGCCGAAAATGCTCCAGTAGGTAAACGTATCGTGGACCACAAGGCCTGTCACACAGGCGGCCGATGTGGATGTAAAGACCGCGTCAAAAAAAGTGGCACCGTTTCCGTCTTTTGTGGCAAACGGCAGCATTAGCAGCAGTGCCCCGAGCAATATGGTAAATCCGAAACCAGCGATGATGACTTGCTCCGGGGTGATCCGCTTTTGTCTAAAAAACATGGGAATCCTCCACCTTATTATGTATTTGTTTAGATTTTAGGATATCATGTTTTGGATTAAAAACTGATTAAGGTATTGATATGGACATTAAGATTGCATTAAGATAGGTCTAAACAAAATCTTAATGCTATAATAAGAATAAAAATTATATGCTTATTGCAGCTATGCTATAATAAAAGACATATGGATAGGCGCGGGCAGCGCCACCGCCCGAAGGGCACTGACATATGGAATGCCCGAAAGGAAATACATTATAAATAGAAAGTTTGGGATCTTTATGGGAGAAAACCAGGGAAAATTAAAGATATTTTTCGGATATGCCGCCGGCGTCGGCAAGACCTATGCCATGCTGGAAGCGGCCCACCGGGTGCAGAAAGACGGTGTTGATGTGGTGGCAGGTTATGTGGAGCCTCACGCCCGTCCGGATACGATAGCGTTGCTGGACGGAATCGAACAGCTTCCGCCTGCACAATATACCTATAAAGGGATGACCTTGAAGGAATTCGATCTGGATGCTGCGCTGCAGCGGAAGCCGGGGCTGATTCTGGTGGATGAGCTGGCCCATACCAACGCCCAGGGCTGTCGGCACAGGAAACGATATCAGGATGTGGAGGAATTGCTCCGGGCTGGCATCGATGTGTGCACCACGGTCAATGTCCAGCATTTGGAGAGTCTCAATGATGTGGTATCCGCCATCACCGGCATCACTGTTTTGGAGCGGGTGCCGGATAAGCTCTTTGACCAGGCGGATCAGGTGGAATTGGTGGATGTGGAGCCGGAGGAGCTGCTGGAACGCCTGTCCAAAGGGAAGGTGTATGAAGAATTTCAGTCCAAGCAGGCTATGGCCCACTTTTTTACCAAAGAAAACCTGATTTCGCTGCGGGAGATTGCCATGCGCCGGAGTGCGGACCGCTTGAACCGAAGCGCCAGAAAATCCCAAAATAAAGGGGCAGCGAAGACAAATGAGCATGTGCTGATTTGCTTAAGCCCGTCTCCGTCCAATGCGAAGGTGATCCGGACCGCGGCCCGTTTTGCGGAGGATATGCATGGACGTTTTACGGCATTGTTTGTGGAGACACCGTCATCCAAAAGCATGAGCGCGGAGAACCAGCGCCGCCTACAAGGGAACCTGCGGTTGGCGGAGCAGCTGGGGGCAAAGATTGCCACGGTCTACGGAGATGATGCGGCTGTGCAGATTGCGGAATATGCCAAGGCCGGCGGCGTAACGAAAGTGGTGATCGGCCATTCCCACCAGAAATATGGCAGACTTTTGGGGAGAAAAAGCCTGGTGGACCGGCTGATGCAGCTGGCGGAGAATTTGGATATTTATATCATACCGGATCAAATGCCGGGATACCGGGAAGATAAGAGGCTGCACATAGAGACGCTTAGATTTTCCCTTCGGGATTTGATAAAATCTCTGGCGGTGATCGCTGCGGCTTCCGGGATCGGCGCTCTGTTTTATCTGGCGGGTTTTAGTGAAGCCAATATTATCACGGTCTATATCTTGGGCGTGCTGGTGACGGCCGTTTGGACCAACGGGAGGATGTACAGCGCACTGGCCTCTTTGCTGAGCGTGATCGTATTCAACTTTCTGTTTACGGTGCCCCGTTTTACGCTGCGGGCTTATGACGCCAGCTATCCGGTGACCTTTCTGATCATGCTGGTGGCGGGCATTCTCACCAGCTCCTTGGCCATGCAGATCAAGGAACAGGCCAGGCAGGCGGCCAGAAAAGCATACCGTACTGAAGTGCTTTTGGAGACCAGCCAGCTTTTGCAGAAGGCGGGAAATGCCGATGAGATTCTGCATTTTACTGCGGAACAGCTCCACAAGCTGCTGGAACGGCCCATCTTTTTTTACCATATGGATGCCCAAGGGGAGATTTGTTCGCCCCAGGTCTATCCGGAGTCGGACAGCCTGGCGGCTTATGAAGAATATCTGACCAAAGAGGGAAGGGCGACTGCCCAGTGGGTGTGCAAAAATAATAAGCAGGCCGGGGCCACCACGGATACCTTTCCCGGAGAAAAATGCCTATATTTAGCGGTCCGGGGAAGGGGCGGCAGTATGGCAGTGGCAGTGATTCCGGTGGCTGGCTATTCCAAGCCGGATGCCTTTGAAAAGAACCTGCTGCTGGCGATCCTGGATGAATGCGGCCTTGTCCTGGAAAAAGAAAAGATCAACCGGGAGAAGCAGCAAGCAGAGATGGCCATGCGCCAGGAGGCGCTGCGGTCCAACCTTTTGCGGGCCATTTCTCATGATCTGCGTACCCCGTTGACCAGCATCACGGGAAACGCCAGGGTGTTGATGGACAACGAGGAGGTTTTGGACAAGGAACGGAGAAATGGGTTATATGTGAGCATCTATGACGATTCCATGTGGTTGATCAATCTGGTGGAAAACCTGCTGTCGGTGACAAGGATCGAGAATGGGACCATGCGCATTAAAATGGAGCCGGAGCTCTTAGAGGAGGTTTTCCATGAAGCCCTTCAGCATCTGGACCGCAGAGCTGTGGAGCATGTGATCACTGCAGAGCTGGAGGACGATATGCTGATGGCCAGGATCGATGTGCAGCTCATTATGCAGGTGCTTATCAATATCGTCAACAATGCCATCAAATATACGCCGCCTGGCTCCCATATCCGGGTTTTTGCAAGACGGGATGAGGGGATGGTGTGGATCCACATTGCGGATGACGGGCCAGGAATCAGCGAGGAGGCAAAGGCCCATCTATTTGATATGTTTTATACAGCCAATAATGGCAAAGGGGACAGCCGGAGGGGCTTAGGCCTGGGCCTGTCACTTTGCAAATCTATCATAAATGCCCATGGAGGCACCATTTATGTAAAAGACAACGAACCAAAGGGAAGCGAATTCTGCTTTTCCTTACAAGCAGTGGAGGTGAATGCCGGTGAATAAGGCAAAGATTTTGATCGTAGAAGATGATGCGGCTATTAACAACCTGATTTCTACCACATTGGAGACCCAGGATTACCAATATCACACCTGTAAAACGGGAGGAGCGGCTATTTTGGAGTCCGCTTCCTACAGTCCGGATGTGATCATTTTGGATCTGGGGCTGCCGGATATGGATGGGGTGGAAATTATCCGGAAGGTGCGCGGCTGGTCCAATATGCCCATCATTGTGGTCAGTGCCAGAAGTGAGGATTCCGATAAGGTGGAAGCTCTGGATGCGGGAGCGGATGATTATTTGACAAAGCCCTTCAGCGTGGATGAGCTGTTGGCGAGGCTTAGGGTAGCGCTTAGGCGGGTCCGCTATGACAGCACGAAGCTTAAGGAAGAAGCCAGCGTATATACCAATGGTGAGCTGCGCATTGACTATGCGGCCGGCTGTGTCTTTGTGGGAGAGAAAGAAATCCATTTAACGCCCATTGAGTATAAGCTATTGTGCCTGTTGGCAAAGAATACGGGCAAGGTCCTGACGCACAATTATATTTTAAAAGAGGTCTGGGGGAATGCCCTGGCCTCAGATACTCCCTCTTTGCGCGTATTTATGGCGACATTGAGAAAAAAGATCGAGCCTTGTCCTTCCGAGCCCCGGTATATCCATACGCATATTGGGGTGGGATACCGGATGATCCGGCTGTGATCCGTTGAAAATGAGCTGCGTGCTGTGGCAAAAAGCAACGTCTGACGAGGCTGTCAATGCATACCGATTCGGGCAGTATGCATTTTCCTGCCCTGGGGCAATGGCGTTTCTTGCACTTGTGATTGGATAGAAAAAGAAGCCAAGGCGTTACCGCCCGGGCTTCTTTTCTTATCCTGGTATTTATAGATCAATGGCTTGGAGATTCGTCTCTTCAACGTTATGCTTCTTGGCATATCCGGTGAGCATTAACGTCAATGCGCCGTCGCCGGTGACGTTGCAGGCGGTGCCGAAGCTGTCCTGCAAAGCAAAGATGGTAAGCATTAAAGCGGTGCCGGCATCGTCAAAGCCAAGCACTCCGGTGATGATGCCTAAGGAAGCCATAACGGTTCCTCCAGGCACGCCGGGCGCGCCGATGGCGAATACTCCAAGAAGTACACAAAACAGCACCATAGTCCCCAGGGACGGCACAGAGCCGTAGAGGATCTTGGAGATTGTCATACAGAAGAAAACCTCTGTTAAAACGGAACCACACAGATGGATATTGGCGAACAGAGGAATGCCAAAGTTGACCATATCCTTGCGCAGTGGTTTGCATTTATGGGCACATTTTAAAGCGACTGCTAATGTAGCGGCAGAGGACATGGTACCCACAGCGGTGAGATAGGCGGGGCCGTAATTTTTCACCACTTCCAGAGGATTTTCATGGGAGTAGGCAGCGGCCAGCACATACAGCAGGGTCATCCAGAGGAAATGGCCCACCAGTACGATGACGATTACCTGTAAAAATACAGGGAGCTGTTTGGTGATGGAGCCTTCATATGCCAGTGCGCAGAAGGTCAGCCCGATGAAAAACGGCAGGATTGGAATGATGATCTTGGAAACTAAGGACAGCACGATTTTCTGGAATTCATCCAAAACGGAGGTGATGACCTTGGCTTTGTTCCATGTGGCGGCCAGGCCGATCATGATGGAGAAGACCAGCGCACTCATCACTTTCATGATCTGTGGGATCTCCAGCTTAAAGACCACCTCTGGCAGCGCTTTTAAGCCTTCCACATCGGTGACGATGGACAGATGCGGGATGATTCCGTATCCAGCGCCCATGGAAAATAAAGCGGCGCCCAAGGAAGAAGCATAGGCGATAACGATGGCTACGCCCAGCATTTTGGAAGCATTGTTTCCCAGCTTAGTGATGGATGGAGCGATAAAGCCGATGATGATCAGCGGTACGCAGAAGTTGATCAGTTCACCCATGATAAATTTCAGCGTGACAACGACATTGAGGACTCCTGTGACAAATCCGCTCTCCGGCGCTCCATTTAACAGGATTCCGATGATGATGCCCAGGACCACTCCCACCAGCAGGCGGAAGGGCAGGCTTTGAAATAATTTTTTCATGGTAATAAATCCCCCTTAAAAGTTTTAACAGTCCCGATCCACATTTACGCGGTCGATCATAACATTTAGTATTTCTGTATCCGTGGAACGCATACCCACGCGCCCGATATAGCCGACACTTTTGATGGTCTCTTCCACATCTCCTTTGATGATGCCCTCACCCGGGAGGAAGCTCTTATTTTGAATGCTCAGGTAATGCCCCATAAGAGCGGCGTCCAAAGAGGATGCAATTTTAGCGGCACAGGAAGGCTTGGCGCCGTCGCAGACAATGCCGCCCACATTTCCCAAGGTATTGATGATGGTGAGGGAAATTTGTTCATAAGTCCCGCCGTAGAGGTAAGTGACGCCGGCACCGGCGCCGCAGGCGGCACAGACAGCTCCGCAATAGGCGGAAAGACTGCCAATATAGTATTTCTGGTGGATGGCGATCAAATTGCTGACCACCAAGGCCCGGTATAATTTCTTGCGGGAAATGCCCCATTCCTTTGCATATTCAATGACAGGCAAAGACACAGTCATCCCCTGGTTGCCGCTTCCAGAGTTGATGACCACCGGCATGGAGCAGCCTCCCATACGGGCGTCGCTTCCGGCCGCCGCTTTGGCGCAGGCCCGGGTGGTGATGCTTTTGCCCCATACCTGCATCAGCGTTTTACCGATCTGTGCGCCGTAATTGTTGTCCAGTCCCTCCTGGGCAATGGCGGAATTCATTGCGATCTGACGGCCGATGCATTCTTCGATGTCTTCAATTCTGACCTGGTCTGCAAAGTCCAGGATATCCTTTACCGTCAATTTGGATTTGTCGATGGACAGTTCCTCCTGGTCAGACTGCGGTTCCTGATGGAACAGGACGTTGCCATCTTTTTCAATATGTGTGATATTGGTGTGGGTATCCTCAATGGTGACCTCGGCATAGTGTTCACCTTGGATGACCTTGGCGGTTATGTACAGATTGGCGACGCCATCCACCAGGGAACAGGTGCAGATGTCTTTTGCAGTCAGTTCCTTAGTCTTTTGGATATCCTTTTCTGTGACAGATGCCAGTACCTCCAGTTCCTTGGCAGCGTCACCACCCACAGCGCCTAATATGGCAGCTACTTCAATCCCTTTTAAGCCTCCGGAATTAGGGACAGTGACTCCCTTGACGTTTTTGATGATGTTGCCGCTGCATTTCATTTCGATGGAGTCCGGGAAACAACCCAGAACTTCCCTGGCCTTGGCGGATGCATAGGCGATAGCGATCGGCTCGGTGCAGCCAAGAGCAGGGACCAGCTCATGCTTCAGAATATTGAGATAATTCTGATATAAAGCAGTATCCATTCGAAAACCTCCTCCCTCAAATTTAGTGATAACCCTATTATACCGGGAAAAAGGGAAAAGCTCAATGGAATTGTTTGTCTTGAAAGAATTTTCTGGAATTGGTATACTTATTACAATATATGCAGATTATGGATGAGGAAGGAGCGAAAATGGAAAGTTCTATGATAAAAACCTTGGGACTGCCCATGGAGAAGACGCTCCTTATTTCTTTGGCCGGAGCGGGCGGCAAGACCACGGTGCTTTATGCGCTGGGGCGGGAGCTGGCGGAAGCGGGGAAGGACGTGCTTTTGACTACGACCACCCATATGTTCCGGGAGAGGGGATGTGATCTTTCCGGGAATGCAGGAAAGATTTTGGAAAAATTGAACACAACAAATCCTTTGTTGGCGGGCATTGGCTGTGAGCAGGAGCCGGATAAGATCCAAAAACTGCCGGATGACGTGTTCGCACAGCTTACCCAGCAGGTTTCGGCGGTGCTGGTGGAAGCGGATGGGGCCAAGCGGCTGCCTTTTAAGGTGCCGGCTGCCCATGAGCCGGTGATTCCGAAAGAGAGTACCCATATTTTTGTGGTCGCGGGCATGTCAGCCATCGGAAGGCCCCTGGCGCAGGTCTGCCACCGCTGGCAGACGGCAGCCCGTTGGCTGGATACGAAGGAAAACACTTTGCTGACGCCTGCCATGGCCGGTGCTTTGCTGGAATATTTTTATATAGATCCCTTGAAGGCACGTTTTCCTCAGGCACAGGTGGGTATTTGGTGCAATCAGGCAGATGATGCAAGGAGGCAGGCGTTTGCCAGGGAATTGTTGGAACAGACGAGGGAAGGTGAGGGGTATCTCACCAGCTTTGAAAAAGGAGAATTGCGGTGTATCAGGAAATTTTCGAAGAAGTGAAACAAAAAGGCTGCGCCAGATGTGCAACCGTCTTGGAGGGCCCTTATGCAGGCAGCAAATATTTGTTCACGGAGGAAGGCGGGCAATGCTGGGGGGCCATGGACGAAGATGCTTGGGAAAAAATGAGAGCTGTGTTATTAACAGTCCCAAAGACGGCGGTGTCCGACTGCCAGGGTACACCAGTGCTGGTGGAATGGATCTATGACCGGCCACGGATGGTGATCTGCGGAGGCGGACATGTGTCTTCTTATGTGTGCCAGTTGGGAAAAATGCTGGGATTTCACGTGACAGTGATGGATGACCGCCCAGAGTTTGCCTGTACAGAACGTTTTCCGGAGGCCGACCGCTGTATCTGCCAAGACCTGAGCCATTTGGCGGACGAGGTGCCGCCCCATCCCAATACGTATTACGTGGTCGTGACCAGAGGTCATGCCCATGATGAAACCTGTGTCCGCCAGGTGCTTCAACGTCCGTACCGGTATCTGGGCATGATCGGCAGCAAAACCAAGGTGGCAAGGACGAAGGAAAACCTGCTTATGGACGGCTATACGAAGGAGCAGGTGGATTCCATCTATGCGCCCATCGGCCTGAAGCTGGGAGGCCAGCTTCCCGAGGAGATTGCAGTATCGATCGCTGCTGAGATTATTCAGGTGAAAAATAAAAGATATACGGATACCTTAGATGAGAAAATTGAGTCAGCGGTGGAAGAGAAGGAAGAGGGGGTAATGGTGACCATCATTGCCAAACATGGTTCTTCTCCCAGGGGTACGGGGAGCAAAATGCTTGTCTGCTCCGGCCAACAGATTTATGGAAGTGTGGGCGGCGGCGCTGTGGAGTACGAGGCCATCCAGGAAGCGAAGCGGCTGATGGGGCAGCGAAAGGTGCAAAGTCTTTGTGCCTCTTATGTGCTGAACCAGGAGCAGGCTAAGAATCTGGGCATGGTCTGCGGCGGTGAAATCCAGGTCTTATTTGAATGTCTGTAGGAGGCGTCTATGAAAATCCGGGTGATTTATCTGGCAGCGGGATTTTCCCGGAGATTCGGGGAGAACAAGCTTTTATATCAGTGGGAAGGAAAAGCCCTTTACCGTCATCTTTTGGACCGTTGGATCGCTCTTTGGATGGAGCGGCAGGATATCGGGGAAATTGTGGTGGTCACAAGGTATCCGCAGATTGGTGAAGAACTGGCCGATGCTCCGGTGCGCACGATTTTCAATGAACACAGCCATTTGGGAATTTCCTCTTCCTTACAGGCCGGGCTGCGGACAGGAGGGGAGGAGGAGATGGATGCCTATTTGTGCTCCGTGGCTGACCAGCCGTATCTGCAAAAGGACACATTGGCAGCATTTTTGGACGGTTATGAGAATAGCGGAAAAGGGATTGGTGTCATTGAGTGCGGCGGCCATTTGGGAAACCCGGTGATTTTTCATAAAAAATATAGGGACGAACTTCTGTCCCTTACCGGGGACCGGGGCGGGAAACAGGTGGTCAAGGCCCATAGAGGGGACATCTGGGCTCTAAAGCTTAGGGATTCTAAAGAACTGCAGGATATTGACGTAAAATAAGGCTTTTTGTTTTACTTTTCAGGAAACATATGGTATGATAAAAGCAACTTATCCAGACCTCCAAGGTGCAGAAGCCTGAGAGGAAAGGGCACAAAATCATGACAGCCTCTGGCGGAAGAAGAATAGGCGGTAGGAATCCCGTACGATCTCTGATTCTCATAGGAGCGGATGAAAAATAAGCAGGCCGAAGGTCTGCGATGGATCATGGAATGTTTGCGCCCGTATGGGCGCTTTTTTCATTGTATAGGAAAGTTCTTTGAATTTCCTATACAATATAAAAGCACTCCGTGCAGGATGCGCACAGATGCAAGCGGAAAATGCATCTGGCGCACAAAGCGGTCAGCCCCTCAAAGATTGAGGGGAAGAGCTTGAGGTGGGTTTGCCCACTTTGTTATTTGGTACTCCAAGTTTTGTGCGGATAAGATTATCATGGGAAAGGAGAGGCAATATGCAGACAAGAATTGCGGTAACCGCGATCATCGTGGAAGAGATGGAATCAGCAGAGGGTGTCAATGCACTGCTGCACGAATATGCCAGATATATGGTGGGACGTATGGGCGTGCCTTACCGGGAAAAAGGCGTCTCGGTGATCAGCGTGATCTTAGACGCACCCCAGGATGTAATCAGTGCTCTTTCGGGAAAGCTTGGGATGTTAAAAGGCGTGACCAGCAAGACCGTGTATTCCCGGCTGCCGGGCGTGGGCGTATGAACCGGCTGGTAAAGAAGCTGGCAGAGGACCATCTGCTGGCAAAGGATGAGTTTATCACTCTTTTAAGAGAGAGAGACGAAGCACTTGCCCAGGAGCTGACGAAGATGGCCAGGAACGTGCGCAAAGAGCAGTTTGGGAAAACGGTCTATATCCGCGGGCTTATTGAATTTACCAATTATTGCCGAAATGACTGCTATTACTGCGGGATTCGCCGGAGTAATGCCAAGGCCTTGCGGTACCGCCTGACAAAAGAGGAGATTCTCTCCTGCTGCCGGGAAGGATATGATCTGGGCTTTCGGACCTTTGTACTTCAAGGCGGCGAAGACGGCTATTTTACGGCGGACCGGCTGGCGGATATCATTGAGTCTATAAAGTCCGCTTATCCGGACTGCGCAGTGACCTTATCTGTGGGTGAGCATTCCAGGGAGACCTATCAAAGGTGGAAGGATGCGGGGGCAGACCGGTATCTGCTCCGTCATGAGACTGCCGGGGAGGCCCATTACAGGAGGCTCCATCCGCCGGAATTGTCTTTGGCACGCCGGAAAGAATGCCTGTGGGATCTTAAGGATTTAGGATATCAGGTGGGAACCGGGTTCATGGTGGGCTCTCCTTATCAGACGATGGAGAATCTGGCAGAGGATTTGTTGTTTATTGCTAACCTGGCACCACAGATGGTGGGGATCGGCCCGTTTCTTACCCACAGGGACACACCCTTTCGGGATCAGCCAAGCGGGTCGGCCGGGATGACCTTATATCTGTTATCTATCCTGCGGCTGATGCTTCCCAAAGTGCTGCTGCCGGCCACTACGGCTCTTGGAACGGTGGCGGACGACGGCAGGGAGAGAGGGATTTTGGCCGGCGCTAACGTGGTGATGCCCAATCTGTCACCCTTGGCTGTGCGCAGCAAATATTTGTTGTACGACAACAAGATCGCCACAGGCTCCGAAGCGGCGGAAGGGCTGGAAGACTTAAAAAAACGAATGGCGAAGATCGGATATGAGGTGGTTGTCGCCAGAGGCGACGCACCGGATATGGAAAACTGACGAAAGAAGAGCAGGGCAGCGGGGAGTAAGCTTCCAGCTGGCCGATATGTGCATGGAAGCACAGGGAATGGAGGAAAAACTATGTATGATGTAAATTCAACGAAAGCGACGGAATTTATCGACCATCAGGAGGTATTGGATACCTTGGCTTATGCCGAAGAAAATAAGGGGAACAAGGAGCTCATCAATTCTTTGATCGAGCGGGCCAGGGACTGTAAGGGATTGAGTCACAGGGAGGCCGCTCTTTTGCTGGAGTGCGAGGATCCGGAGCTGATTGATAAAATGTATCACGTGGCAAAGGAGATCAAGCAGCAGTTTTACGGCAATCGAATCGTGATGTTTGCTCCGCTGTATTTGTCCAATTATTGTATCAATGGCTGTGTATACTGTCCATATCATGCAAAGAACAAACATATCCGCAGGAAAAAACTGACCCAGGAGGAGATCCGGCAGGAGGTGATTGCGCTGCAGGATATGGGTCATAAGAGATTGGCGTTGGAGACCGGTGAGGATCCGAAGAACAATCCAATTGAATATGTGCTGGAAAGCATTAAGACCATTTACAGCATTAAGCATAAAAATGGCGCTATCCGCCGGGTAAATGTAAATATCGCCGCCACTACGGTGGAGAATTATAAGAAGCTCAAAGAAGCGGGCATCGGCACCTACATATTATTTCAGGAGACCTATAACAAGGAGAGCTATGAACAGCTTCATCCCACCGGGCCAAAGAGCGATTATGCTTACCATACGGAAGCCATGGACCGGGCGATGGAAGCGGGCATCGACGATGTGGGCTGCGGTGTGCTGTTCGGCCTGAACATGTATAAATACGATTTTGTGGGGATTTTGATGCATGCAGAGCATTTGGAGGCCAGATTCGGTGTCGGTCCCCATACCATCAGCGTTCCCAGAATCTGTCCGGCAGATGATATCGACACCGGTGATTTCTCCAACGCAGTGCCAGATGAGCTCTTCGAGAAAATCATTGCCGTCATCCGCATCGCCGTTCCTTATACCGGCATGATCATTTCCACCAGGGAGTCTCCCAGATGCCGTGAGCGTGTGCTGGATTTGGGCATTTCTCAGATCAGCGGCGGTTCCCGCACCAGCGTAGGCGGCTATGTGGAAGAGGAGCAGGAAGAAGAAAACTCTGCCCAGTTCGATGTCAGCGACCGCAGGACGCTGGATGAGGTGGTCAATTGGCTGCTGGATATGGGTTACATCCCCAGCTTCTGTACGGCCTGCTACCGGGAAGGCAGGACCGGAGACCGCTTCATGAAGCTGGTCAAATCCGGCCAGATCGCAAACTGCTGCCAGCCCAACGCGCTGATGACCTTAAAAGAGTAT
This sequence comes from Blautia sp., assembly GCA_050944615.1. GTDB lineage: Bacteria > Bacillota > Clostridia > Lachnospirales > Lachnospiraceae > Blautia_A. The sequence continues at coordinate 158 of JBMNRL010000017.1, read as the reverse complement.
CTGGAGGATTATGCTTCCACGGATACCAGGGAAAAGGGCCTGAAGCTTATTGAAGAGGAGCTGAAGAAGGTAAAGAGCGATAAAACCAGGGAAATTTGTTCCAGAAATTTGAAAGAGATTGAAAACGGAAAGAGAGATTTCCGTTTCTAAGAGAATGG